>DATHNI010000122.1:0-4424 GCA_035486135.1 Acetobacteraceae bacterium | reverse complement strand
GTCGCCGCAGCGGCGATCATCTCCCGCACCGCCGGCGCGGTGAGCGGCTGACGCTCTACCGTTACCCCGAACGGCGCCAGCGCGTCGGCCACCGCGCTCGGCAGCGCCCCGACCGCGCCCATCACGCCGCCTTCGGACATGCCCTTGGTTCCGCTCAGTGTCCGCCGGCTGGGCGTGTGCATCGGCAGCAGCGTGATCGGCGGGATCAGCCCCGCCACCGGCATCGCGTAGTCCATAAAGCTACCCGTCACGTTCTGCCCGTTCTCGTCGTACGCGATGCATTCCCGCAGCACGCCGGCGATGCCCAGCGCCACCGCGCCATGCTGCTGCCCCGCAACGATCGCCGGGTTCAGCACGACGCCGCAATCCTCCGTCACGATGTAGCGCTCGATCCGCACCTCGCCGGTCTCCACGTCCACCACCGCTTCGCAGACATGGGTCGCGTTGGAGAAGGTCAGCGGCGGCGGATCATAGGCGCGGTGCGCTTCGAGGCCGGGCTCCATCCCCTCCGGCAGGCGGAGCGGGTCCATGTAGGCAACGCGGGCGATGTCGAGCACGCCCAGCCCCGCATCCGACCAGTCGCCCTCGATCACGCGCTGCACGCGGCCCTCCCACAGCCGCAGCTCGTCGCCCGAGTTCAGCCCGAGCAACGCAGCGGCGATCGCGCACATCTTGCGTTGCAGCGTCTGGCCCGCCAGCAGCAGCACGGAACTCCCCGCCGTGCCGCCGCGCGCACCGCGGCTGCCCATGCCGTACGGCGCGATGTCGGTGTTCCCCAGGTGCAGCCGCACGGAATCGATCGGCACTCCCAGCCCCTCGGCGGCGGCCTGCGCCAGCGCGGTTTCGTAGCCCTGGCCGGACCCCATCAGCCCGACCGACACGTCAACCGCACCGCTCGGTGCCACCTTCACCCAGCCCGCCTCGTGGCCCGAACCGGGAATGCCGGCGGCACGATAGAACGCCGAGCCGTAGGTGTTCGCCTCCACCAGGCAGCACAGCCCCATACCGCGGTACACGCCGTTCGCGCGGTCCGCCGCCTGGCGGGCGCGGAAGCCGGGCACGTCGAACGCGGCCAGCGCGGCATCGAGCGTCTCGCGCGGTGTCACGTCCTCCAGCACCGGACCGGCGGGCATGGTCCATGGCAGCTCCGCCGCGCTCAGCATGTTGCGGCGGCGCACGTCGATCGGGTCGAGCTTCAGGGCGCGCGCCACGGCTTCGATCGTGCCGTCCATGATCCAGCTCGCGATCGACATCGGCGCGCGCATCGGTGCCGACCCGCATTTGTTGGTCAGCACCACGCGCATGTCGCAGGCGTAGTCGGCGATGCGGTACGGGCCGGTCAGGCTCAGCACCGTCATGCGCAGCAGGTAGTTGGCGGGGTAGAAGCAATAGGCGCCGAAATCCTCGACGATCTCCAGCGACAGCGCAGTGATGCGGCCGTCGGGATCGGCCGCGGCGCGCATGTGCGCGGTTTGCTCGCGGGCATGCGCGGACGCCAGCAGGTTCTCGCCGCGCTCCTCGCGCCAGCGCACCGGACGGCGCAGGGCGCGGGACAGCGCGGCGACGGTCAGCTCCTCGCGATACAACGCGATCTTCTGGCCGAAGCCGCCGCCGATGTCGGGACAGATGACGGTGACCTGCGACTCGGTCAGGCCGAGCCTTGTAGCAAGCGTCGTGCGATACGGGTGCGGCACCTGGGTGCCGACATGCATCGTGAGGTGCTGCCGGCCCTCGTCCCACACGGCGCAGCAGCCACGCGGCTCCATCGGCGCGTGGGTCTGGCGGTGCTGCGTGAAGCGGGCCTCCACCACCTGGTGCGCCTCAGCGAAGCGGCGGTCGGGATCGCCGGCGGAAAAGCTCTGGTGCGACACCAGGTTGTCCGGCAGCGCGTCGTCCACGCACGGGGCGCCCGGGGCGAGCGCCGCCTCGACGGCGGTGACGTGCGGCAGCAATTCGTAGTCGACCCGCACGCGTTCGGCGGCGTCATCGGCGATGGAACGGCCGGTGGCGACGACGCAGGCGACAGGGTCGCCGTGGAAGCGCACCTTGGCGGTGGGGAGCGTCTCGATGCTGACCGGATGCAGCCCCTCGATCGGCGGCGCGATCCGCAACGGCTGCGTCCACTGAGCCAGATCCCGGCCAGTGGCGACCGTCACCACGCCTGGCAGGGCAAGTGCCGCGGTCGCGTCGATGCCGGCGATTCGCGCGTGCGCGTGCGGCGAGCGGACGAACCGGGCATGCAGCGCGCCGGCGATGGCGAGGTCGTCGATGAAGCGCGCGGTGCCGGTGAGGAAGCGGCGGTCCTCACGGCGAGGGATGTCGCGGCCGATCGGGCCTTGTTCTGCGGTCATGCCGGGGCGTTTAGAGCACCCGGCACCGGGCTCCAACGCAGCGCGGTCGTGGCCGCTGCCGCCGGCGTGCCCGGCACGGGCGCCCCAACCATGGGTCCCTTCACCTCGATCGAGCGGAAGCGTCGTGCGGTGAAGGTGGGGGAGAAGTATGCCGCCGGCATGCCCGCCTTCTGCTTCAGCAGGGTGAGGAACTGGCGCGGCTCGCGTATCTCCTCCCACACGCTGGGCAGGAACAGGGCGGCGCGGCCGGCATCCTCGATGATCAGGCCGTCGATGCCGGGGCGGAGCTGCCGCAACAGATCCGCCTCGTCGGCGAACGCCATCGGCACCGGCGCGGTCAGCACCGACACCGACAGCTCCAGCCCGGCCAACTCATCCAGCCCCAGCTTCGGGAAGCGCCCATCGCGGAAGGCAGCGTTGAACGCGTGATGGGCCACGTCCACGATCAGCGGGCGCGTCGCCACCGCCGAGCCGATGCAGCCGCGCAGCCTGCCGTTGCGCCGCAGCGTCACGAACGCCGCTCCGGGCGCGGCCAGCAACGGAGGCAGTGGCGCCGCGGGATTGATATCGGCCGGCCGGCCGGTGTCGAAGCCCAGCCCAATGGCGGTGCGCACGAGTTGGATCAGCGCTTCGCCCACGGCCACGACCGCCTGTTGCTCTGCGTCCAACCCCGTCTCCTGCGCGTCGGTCGGCCGATCCCGCGTCTGCGCTGTTCCGTTCTCCGGCGCATGCAGCGCCCAGGCGCCGTAGCCGACGACACGGTCGCGCGGGCCGGCGGTGTCGCCGGAGTTGCGCAGGTCGAGCCGCTCGATCGTCATGCCGCGCCGGCGCGCTGCCAGCAACAGGCCTCGGGTCGGCACCGCCCCGCAGGCGCCGGTGGGGTTGATCGCGTCGATGTCGAAGCGCTCGATCGCCGCGGCGGTGCTAGCGTCGAGGCGCTGGCAGGCGGCGTAGTCGAGGTAGTGCGACAGGTCGGTGGACACCACGATCAGCGTCTCCGGCCCGCCCCAGAGCGCGTCGAACACCGCGGCGACGGCCTCGGGCGCGCATGTGCCGGTGACGATCGGCACCAGGCGGAAGTCGCCCAGCACCTGCTGGAGGAACGGGACGTGCACTTCCAGGGCGTGCTCGCGCGCGTAGGCGGCTTCCAGTTCGCCGACCTGGGGCAGGCGGCGCAGCGCGGCGATCGCCTCGGTGTCGAGCCGCACGGTGCCCTGGGGCATGGTCCAGGCCTCCGCGGTGTCCACGGCGAGGCCCTGGAAACTGACGTAGTGCGACGGCCCAATCAGCACGACGCGGCTGATCTTGCCCCGCGCGGTGGCGAGGCGGGCATAGGCCCGCGCGGCGACCGGCCCGGAATACACGTAGCCGGCGTGGGGGCCGATGATCGCCTTGGGTAGCGCCGAGCCGGTGGGCGGCGCGTTGTCGGCCTCGGCCAGGAACCCGGCGATCTGCTCGCGGAGGACGGCGGACTCCGCGGGGTAGAAGGTTCCGGCGACGGCGGGGGAGCGGATCGCGGTCACGGCTGGAGCCTCGGGGTGGGGTGGTTTCCGTTCCATACCATACCGGCGCCTGGTTGTCGGTGGGATTTGGCGGCGGGTGCGGGGTTCATGTCCGGTGACTGGCACGGTCGGCGCGGGTGTGAGGCGGATGCTGGCGGCGTCTCGTGATCGTCTCGTTTCTGAGGTGGTAGTACTCGCGCGAGAGGGGCGGCTTGGTCGGGCCGGGCTGGTGCGGGCTGGATGCTCTGGCATCCGTTAGTTAAAGAAAATATCAGCACGCCAAGTCAAGGAAAGTAATCAGAACGCGATTTTCGCGGCAGGCTGGGACGGGCAGCCGGACGCGGCGGGGCTTGGCCCCATGGGCGTCAGGATAAGGCGGCGCGGCGCGAATAAACTCCCCCTCCCCTTGTGGGAGGGGGTTGGGGGGAGGGGGCGTGCACGCAACATCTTCGCGGCGTGACCCCTCCGCCTTGCCCCCTCCCACAAGGGGAGGGGAGCATTCTTCTCCCACGCAGTCTTATCCTGACGCCTATGGGGCAAAGCCCCTGGACCCCACCAAGGGCAGAGCCCT
>DATHNI010000121.1:0-12592 GCA_035486135.1 Acetobacteraceae bacterium | reverse complement strand
AGGGCTCTGCCCTTGGTGGGGTCCAGGGGCTTTGCCCCATAGGCGTCAGGATAAGACTGCGTGGGAGAAGAATGCTCCCCTCCCCTTGTGGGAGGGGGCAAGGCGGAGGGGTCACGCCGCGAAGATGTTGCGTGCACGCCCGCTCCCCCCAACCCCCTCCCACAAGGGGAGGGGGGAGTTCTTTCGTGCCGCGCCGCCTTATCCTGACGCCCATGGGGCAGGGCCCTGGCCTTGCTTGCTTCACCGGATTGCCCTGAGGGGGACGGCTGCGCCTATTGGCCGGCAAGTCGCTCTGCTGCTAACAGGAAACCGCAGTGCGATTTGCCTGCCTTCGCTCGGATGCACGAACGCCATGACACTCGGCTGGCCCGCAATTCTGCGCGCGACGGCAGTGCTCTCTGTTGCCGCGTCGTGCGTGCTTCATCCCGCGCACGCCGCGCCGGCGCATGAGGCCCTGGTGATCGGCAACGGCACCTACGACTCCCTGCCGGCGCTGCCTGCCTGTTTGCTCTCGGCGCACGCTGTCTCGGCGGCCCTGCGCAGCGCGGGATTCGCGGTGGTCGAGCGCGAGGACGCGACCAGCGGCGGCACCGACGCGGCGATCGGCGACGCAAGCCGCTCGCTTGCCGCGTCGCCTGGCGCGACGGCATTCGTTTATGTCTGCGCGTATGCCACGGCGCTCAATGACCGGGCGTTCCTGCTGCCGACATCGGCGAACATTGCCCGCCCAACCGACGTGCTGACCCAGGGCGTGCTGGCAAAGTCGCTTGTGGGGATGCTGACACGGGGAGGCGTCCGCTCGGCGGTTGTGGCGTTCGATGTGGTGCCGGCGCCAGGGGCGCCGGCCACGCTGGGGCTCGACACGGCCGTGCAAGGCGACCTGCCGGACGGTTTGGGTTCCATCGCGGTCAGCCAGGCAACGCCGCCGGATGCGCCGACGCCCCTCGCGGCGTCGCTGGTGGCCAACCTCAACGCGGCCACCGTGCAGATCGGGCCGCTGCTTGCCGCCGTGCAACAGCAACTCGCTGGCAACAGGGCGCTGACAATCGCCGCCATCCATGTGCCAGCAGCGCCGTCGTATCTCGTCGGAGGGGCAGCGCCGGCACCGTCCGCCGCGGCGCCGCTCTCCCAGGCTGCCGCTCCACCTCCCCAGCCCGCTGCGCCGGCAGCGCCGCCGGCCGCCGGCGCGGCTGCACCTGTGCCGGCTCAAGCCGCCGCCCCATTGCCGGCTGAAGACCAGATGACCGACGCCGATCGCCGTCGCGTGCAAACTGCGCTGGCGCGGCTCGGCTATTACGACGGCAAGGTGGACGGGGTGTTCGGACCCGACACGCGCGCGGCGATCCGCCGCTACCAGCACGAACTGCACGCCGCCATGACCGGCCAACTGACCGCGGAACAAGCGACGAGGCTCGCCGGCGGCGGATAGAGTATCTTCGATGCGACTGGAATTGACGGGAGCCTCTGTCATTGCGAGGCGCGGGAGCGGTCCTCGGGCTCGACCCGGGGAAGCGATCCCCCGCCTGACGAAGCGAGGAGCGCTGGTCAGGCGGGGGATTGCGTCGGCGCGACGCGCCTCGCAATGACAGGTGGGGCCGGATGACAGGTGGGACCGGTGTTTGTCCAGTCCCGGTGTTTGTCCAGTCAGCGTGGAAATGCTCTAGAAGGCGCCGGGGCGAAGGGGAAACCGGATGGGTCTGAAGGCCAAGTTCAACCTGGTGCTCCTGGCGGCCTTCGCCGTCGGGCTGGCGCTCGCCGCGGGCCTGTCGTGGCGCATCGTGCACGAGAACGCCCGGCGCGAGGTGTTGCAGGAGGCGGCCATCATGATGGCGCAGGCCTCGGCCGTGCGCGACTACACCACGGACGAGATCGCCCCGCTGCTGGCGGAGCAATTGAAGGTCCGCTTCCTGCCCCAGAGCATCCCGTTCTTTGCCGGGCAGACCGTGCTGCGCTCGCTGGCCAAACAATTTCCCGACTACACCTACAAGGAAGCCGCGCTGAACCCGACCAACCCGGCGGACCGGGCCACCGACTGGCAGGCCGCCATCATCGGCGACTTCAGCCAGCAGCCGTCGCTGACGGAACTCACCACCATGCGCGACACGCCGACCGGTCCGGTCCTGTCGTTCTCCCGGCCGGTCCGCCTCACCGACAAGTCCTGCCTGGAGTGTCATTCGACGCCGGCCGCCGCGCCGCCGCCGATGATCGATCTGTATGGCAGCGCCAACGGCTTCGGCTGGAAGCTGGGCGACGTGATCGGCGCCCAGATCGTGTCGGTGCCGATGAGCGTGGCGCTGGAACGCGCTGACGCGGCGTTCAAGGTCTATCTCGGCGGATTGGCGGCGGTGTTCGTGGTCATTTTCGTGCTGTTGAACCTGCTGCTGCATTTCGTGATCGTGAAACCGGTCCGCCGGATCTCGGCCATTGCCAGCGAGGTCAGCCTGGGCAACATGGACGCACCGGAATTCACCGTGCGTGGCCGCGACGAGATCGCCTCGCTGGCGGAATCGTTCAACCGCATGCGGCGAAGCCTGGCGAATGCCATGAAGCTGCTGGAGAGCTGAGATCGCCGATCCCTCGACCCTGCCTGCCGAAATTGGCCGCTATCGGGTAGAGCACCTGATCGGGCGCGGCGCCATGGGGGTGATCTACGCGGCGCACGATCCCGTCATCGACCGCAAGGTGGCGATCAAGCTGATCCGCGCCGACCTGTTGAGCGGCGAGGACCAGGCCGCCTTCGTCGCCCGCTTCCAGCGGGAGGCCCGCGCGGCCGGCCGCTGCGTGCATCCGAACATCGTCGCGATCTACGACTTCGCTGTGCATGAGGGTAATCCGTTCCTGGCGATGGAATATGTCGAGGCGCGTCACCTCGGCCAGGTGCTGGCGCAGGCGGGGCGGTTTGCCGAACCCGAGGCGGTGGCGATCATCGGCCAGGTGCTGGACGCGCTGGCCTGCGCGCACGCCGCAGGCATCGTGCATCGTGACGTCAAGCCGGCGAACATCCTGCTGCCCGCGACCGGGCGCGTGAAGATGACGGACTTCGGCATCGCGCGTTTCGACGGCGCCGAGTTGACGATGGATGGCGCGGTGATCGGCACGCCGAGCTACATGTCGCCGGAGCAATGCCGCGGCGAGGCGGTGGATGCGCGCAGCGACCTGTTTTCCGTCGGTGTGGTGTTGTTCGAAATGCTCTGCGGCGAGCGGCCGTTTCCCGGGCGCAACTTCACCGAGGTCGCGTGGCGGTTGCTGAACGACCCGCCACCCGATCTCCGCGTGAAGGTCGCAGGCCTTTCGCCGGCGATCGCCGCGGTTGTCGAGCGCGCCTTGGGCAAGGCCCCCGCAGGCCGGTTCGCGTCCGCGGCAGAGATGGCGGCGGCGCTGCATGGTGCGCCGCTGGAAGCTCCGCGGGACGATGCGACCCTGGTGCTGCCGCGGCAATCGGAGGGTGCGCCGGCCGTCGCGGAAGAGACGCTGAACACCATCGAGCGCAAGCTGGCACGGCATGTCGGCCCGATGGCGCGCCACCTCGTGCAGAGCGCCGCGCGCCGGGCCGGTTCGCTCGATGAGCTGTGCGACACGCTGGGACAATTGATCGAACGGCCGGAGCAACGGGTGCAGTTCCGGCAGGAGGTTCTGGCGAACCAGACAGCGGCGACCGCGGCACGGACGCGCCCGGCGGTTGCGACAACGGCGGCGGTCGGGGCAGAGGAGGCTCGCCGGGCAGAGCAGGAGTTGGCGCGGTATATGGGGCCGATTGCCAGGATCCTGGTGAAACGCGCGTTGGGCGCAGCCGGGTCGGCGGACGAATTCTGGCAGATGCTGGCAACCCATATCGGCGTCGAGGCGGACCGGCAGGCTTTCCTGGGCCGTCGATCGTAAGCCGGGTGCCCGGCGGTTCAGGGGCGCCGATCCATCAGGATCTCATACAGGGCAGCGTAGAGTCTGCTTCATCAGCCGTGCCCACCGTCATGGCGGGCGAAGGCCCGCCATCCACGACTTCGCGCCCCGCGACAAGGCAAGTCGTGGATGCCGACCTTCGTCGGCATGACGGGGAGCCCCGTTGCTGTGCAGCGGCGTTGGGCTGAGCCACATTCCTCACCGCAGTGGCGACTGCCGGACGATCCAGCTATGTACCACGAGCCACAAGCGACTGTGCCCCACGACCGCCCATGATCGTCGACATGCACACCCATGCCGGCCGGCCGAACCGGGTCGGGCCCGTCGATCGCTCCGTGCTGGCCACCATGGCGCCGGGCGGGGTGTCGGCCGCGGTCGTCTCGGCCATTGCCGACCTGCCGATGATCCGCCGCAACCCGGAGACCAAGCGGCTGGAGAAGGTGCGCGACCCGGAGCCGGGCGAATGCCTCGCCTGCGTCGAAGACTACCTGGCGAGCTTCGAGGCCACCGGTGCCCGCATCGCTCGCGAGCCGGACGAAATCCGCGCGGCTGCCGGCCAGGCGGGAGTTGGCGTGGCGGACCCGGCGCTCGTGCTGGCGGTGGAGGGCTGCGACTTCCTGGAGGGCAACCTCGACCGCCTGGATGCGCTGGAGGCGCGTGGCGTGCGCTCCATCCAGCTCACGCACTACCTGGTCAACGAGACCGGCGACATCCAGACCGCGCCGCCGGTGCATGGCGGCCTGACCCGGTTCGGTGCCGAGGCGGTCCGCCGCATGAACCTGCTCGGCATCATGGTGGACGTCGCGCATTGCTCCGAGGCCACCGTGAAGGGCGTTGTCGCCGCCACCACAAAGCCGATCCTGTGCACGCATGCCAACCTGAAGGAGCCGGGGCACCCCGATGGCGACCATCCGCGCTATCTGAGTCCCGAATACGCTCGCATGGTGGTGGAGACCGGCGGTGTCATCGGTGCCTGGATCGCGGTGCTGTGGGCGGAAAAGTTGCCCGGCCTGATCCGCCATATGTTCCGGCTGATCGACGCGGTCGGCATCGACCATGTCGGCATCGGCACCGACCTCCCCGCCGGCGCGGCAAAGACCGAGTTGCCGGATTTCTCGCATCACCAGGAGATCGCGGCGGCGTTGCGCGCCCGTGGCATGACGGAGGACGAAGTGGCGAAGGTCTGCGCCGGCAACTGGTTGCGCGTGTTTCGCGCGGTGCGCGCCCGATGACCGATGTCGCGGAGACGTGCGATGGGCAATTGAGCGCGGCGGCGCATCCGACAAGCGACAGCGTGCGAAGAAGGTGTATCAGGCGAGCGATGCCGTGCAGGCGCGCGTCAAAGTCGTACAGGCGCGCATCAGATGGGGGACGCCGAGCGGGCGTGCATCACATGAGCGACGCCGCGCAAGAGTGCATCCGATGAGCGACACGGTTCGGAGGTGCATCCGATGAACGATGACGGACAGGGGCACGTGATGAATCCCGGCGCGCGAACATGCGCCATGGGTCGCGACGCGCCGGTGCGCACGACCAGGGATGCCGTGCCATGAGCCGTGACGAACAGAAACGCGTGGCGGCCGAGGCGGCGGTGGCGCTGGTGCAGGACGGCATGGTGGTGGGCCTCGGCACCGGCTCCACGGCCGCCTTCGCGATCGACGCGCTGGCGGAGCGGGTTCGGCAGGGACTGCGCATTCTCGGCATCCCGACCTCGGAGCGCAGCGCCGCCCAGGCACGCGAGGGCGGCATCACGCTGACCAGCTTCGCAGAGCATCGCCGCATCGCCCTCACCATCGACGGCGCGGACGAGATCGCGGTGGGACCGCTCGACCTGGTGAAGGGCCTCGGCGGGGCGTTGCTACGGGAAAAGATCGTGGCGGCGGCGAGCGATCGCCTGGTCATCGTGGCGGACGCGCCGAAGCTGGTGGAACGGCTGGGGACCGGCGTGCCGGTGCCGGTGGAAGTGGTGCCGTTCGGCTGGGAGACCACGGCCGAGCGGCTGGCCGCGCTGGGCGCCGATCCGGTGCTGCGGGGGGGTGCCGACACTCAGCCGTTCCACACCGACGGCGGCAACCTTATCCTCGATTGCCGGTTCGGATCGATCGCCGATGCGGCCGCGCTGGAGCACGCGCTGTCGGGCGTGGTGGGGGTGGTGGAGACGGGCCTGTTCATCGGCATGGCGGACATGGCGCTGGTCGCCGGCGATGATGGCGTGCGCACGTTGGTGCGTGGAGCGGCGGGCGGTTGAACGCAGCGGCCGAGGGCCGGGCGATTGAACGGAGCGGCCGCCCGGACCAATGCCGCATGCCCGCCCTGCGCGGTTGAGGTTCGCTGATGTCCGCGGTGGCACCCTCGGCGTATCTCTCCTGGAGCACCGGCAAGGATTGTGCGTTCGCGCTGGTGGAAGCGCGGCGGCTTGGGCTGGCCACTGTCGTCGGCGTGCTGACGTCGCTCAGTCAGGCGTACGACCGGGTCACCCACCATGGCGTCCGCCAGAGCGTGCTCGACCGGCAACTGGCCGCGTTGCGGCTGCCATGCCGAAAGATCTTCCTGCCACTGCCGTGCACGATGGCCGAGTACGAAACGATCATGACCGGCGTTACCTTGTCGATCAAAGCCGAGGGCGTCAGCCACGTCATGTTCGGCGATCTGTTTCTGGAGCAACTCCGCCGTTCGCGCGAGGCCAACCTGGCCAGTGTCGGCATGGCCGGGCTGTTTCCCCTCTGGAAGCGGGATACGGCGGCGCTCGCGCGTGCGATGATCGATAGCGGCATGATCATCCACACCGTCTGTGTGAAGGAGTCGCACCTGGATGCGTCCTTCGCCGGACAGCGGTTCGATCATGATTTCCTCGCCCGCCTGCCCCAGGGCGTCGATCCCTGCGGCGAGAACGGTGAGTTCCACACTGTCGTTTCCGGCGGTCCAATGTTCCACGCGGCGTTTCCACTGCGGATTGGCGAGATCGTTCACCGCGACGGGTACTTTTTCGCCGACGCCACCGCCTAGTGTCGTGATCCCGACGCCTCGATGCCGTTTCTGCCTCACTTGAAAAGCCACCGCGGTACGTCAGTCCGCAAGCAGATTCACCACAAAGGCACCAAGGCACAAAGGTTCAATGAGCTTTGTGCCTTCGTGCCTTCGTGCCTTTGTGGTGAATCTGCTTGCGGACTGACGCGCGGCCGGGGTCGAAGCGTGAGGATCGGTACACTCGGCAGCCGCGGGTGCCTCAGCCGCCGCCCGGTCGGGGAATCCGGTCGGTGTCGATCTCCTGGAAATTCCAGAAACTGTCGAGCGCGATGCGCAGCCGGTTCGGCTTCGGCCGCAGCCGCATGCCGTCTGCCGGCGTAACCCGCGTGTGCGGCGCCAGGACCGTGCGCCAGAAATCCGGCGTCAGGACCACGTCGTCGAGCGACGCGTGCACCCCGGCCTCCGGCTTCGCGCCGCGCCAGGCGAGGCGCATCGTCAGCGGCGCCAGCGTATGCACGCGCTTGCCGAAATACGGCGCCTCGTACGCCACGCCGGAGTTCACCGTCAGGATCGCGGCGACCTGCGGTAGCGCCATCATCCGGTAGGCGTTGTCGTTGATCACCCCGATCACCCGTGTCGGCGCGGCGGCCGCCACTTCCAGCAGGCTGTGCTGCCGGTCGAGCGGGTGCGGCTTCAGCGCCACCGCGGCGTAATCGGCGCACAATGCGTGGATCTCGGCGGTCTGCCGGTGTGCGTCGAAGAACTCCCCGCCGGCGATCTGGGTGGAATCGAACCGCCGCTGGCCGACTACCATCAGCGTGCCGCCGGGCACCCGGGCCTCGGAGATGTAGCGGCACATCGCCTCGCGCAGGCCGGCAGTGGCGAGCACCTCGCTCTCCGGCACCGCGAACGACAGCAAGGCGGCCTGCGTGTCCGGGGCCGAGGCGCGCGCCGCGAACAGCAGGTCGTCCATGAAGCGGATCGGGTGCAGGCGCAGATCGACGTAAGGTACCGCGTGCGCATCGAGCAACCGCACCAGCCAGGGCGGTAGTTCGTAGCCGACGCAGAAGCGCCGCTGCAGGCGCTGGGTCACCAGACGGTCCAGCGACTCGGTGGCGAGCGCAGCGTGATAGACCGACGCCCAATATGCGTCGGCGGTCGCGGCCGGGCGCAGCGTGTCGATCCAGGCGCCGATCGCCGGCGGATCGCTCGTGGCCAGGCGTTCGACCGGCAGGCCGCACGCCAGGTGGACCTGGCGCTTGACGGCGTTCCATAGCCAAAGCGTCTGCCGGTCCGTCCCACCCGGACGGCCGTTGACGTCAGGACGCAGCAGGTCGCCGACGACGACCGCCCCCTCGATCATCGGAGGCCCGTAACGATTGCCGTGCGCTGTGCGGCCCGCGCGCGGGGGACCGGCGGCGGCCGGGGCCGGCACGATCCGGTCACCGGCCGATAGCCGGACGCGCGGTGTTCCGCGATAAGGCGGCTCGCTGGCGGACGGTTGCAGCCAGGCCGGGCGCCACGCCGAAACGTTTGCAGAGATACATCCGGTCATGCCCGGGCGGGCAGTCGCTCAGCCTGCCGTACTGGGTGAAGCCGATCCGCTGGTAGAACGGGCCAGCCTGGAAACTGAACGTATCGACATAGACGCCGCGGCATCCCCTGTCGCGTGCCTCGGCCTCCGCCGAGGCCATCAGGGCCGCGCCGATTCCCAGACCGCGCAAGGGTTCGGGGACGAACAGCATCTGCACGTGCAGCCATTCGAACAGCGTGTAGCCCCACAGCCCGCCGGCGACCGATCCGTTGTCATCGTGGATCGGGATGACCAGCAGGCGCGGCCGGGCCGGTCCGATCAGGGCCAGCGAGCTTGCCTCGAGGGCACCATAGATCGCCTCGAACATGCCCGGCGCAGGGGCATCGTACGGGGCAAACGGCGGACGACCCTCGCTCACCGCGCCATATCCTCCATCAGGCCGGCCGGGCATCACGCTGGCCCGGCATCACGCGGACCGGGGCATTCCCGGACGCCTCCACCGGTTCAGGCGCCCGTTCAAGGGCTCGATCAGGCGCCCATTCAGGCGCTAATAGAGACGCCCGTTCAGGCGATGGTGTTGAGAACGCTCGATCCACCCGTGCCGCCCGTCGGGGGCGGAGTCGTTGCCGCTTGCTGCGGCGGAGGAGTGCCGCCGCCATGGTGGCGGTGGTGATGCGCCTGGCCGGTCTGCTGCGTGGCGGTAGCCTGTGCCGCCGCCGCTGACTGGCCGGTCGCCCCGGTCTGGGTCGCCCCGATCTGGGCCGTGGCGGCCGCCTGGGTCGCCTGCGCCTGTGCCTGGTTCTGGAGTTGTTGCGCGATGGCAGCGGATGGCGAGGCGGAAACGCTTGCGATACTCATGGCAATGGTCCTGCTTTGAAGGAAGCAGCGCCACAATGCGGCTCGAATGGTAAACCAACCCTTAAGAAGCCGGCGATAATCGGCAGCCAGGGCAGCGCGCCTTGCGCGCGTCGGCGCAGCGCGGATGAGGGCTCAAATCAATGCGGTTGCCTGTTGCGCGGGTTGGCGATAGCGATACCACCGCCATGCCAATAAGCGCCGATCCCGGCGCAGGAGGACCGTCATCATGTTCCCTCGTCTCACCCGCCGGGCGATCTTGCTCGGGGCGGCAGCCGCGCCCGCGATCATTCGCACCGCCCGCGCCGCGCCTATGAAGCTGCGGCTGTCGTCCTCGCAGCCGAACGATCCGAAATACGCCAACGGCCGGGTGTACTACGACAACTTGGTCGCGCAATTAAAGGCGGCCGGACTGGACGGGCAGCTCGACGTGACGTTCTTCCCCGACAACCAGCTCGGGCAGGAGATCGATGTCATCAACTCGGTGAAGCTGGGCGTGATCGACATGATGGTGTCGGGCACGTCGATCTCCGCGAACCTGGTGCCGTTGGTCGGGGTGTATGACCTCGGCTACATGTTCAAGAGCTTCCCGCAGCAGACCAAGGCCTTCGATGCCGGCGCAGCCAAGCCGATCGAGGACGCGCTGCTGAAAAGTGCGAACATCCGGGTGATCGCCTGGGCGTACAATTTCGGCTCGCGCAGTGTGCTGGCGCGCAAGCCGATCAAGGAGCCGGCCGATCTGGCCGGGCTGAAGATCCGCACGCTGCCGAACCCGGTGATCACCGAGTGCCTGCGCCTGATGGGCGCGGCCGCCACGCCGCTGGCGTTCGGCGAGATCTACACCGCGCTGCAGGCCGGCGTGCTGGACGGGCTGGAACATGATCCGCCCACCATCCTGGCCAGCAAGTTCTACGAGACGGTGAAGTACTATTCGTTGACGGAGCATAACTACTCGCCGCTGGCGACGTATTTCAGCGACATGACCTATAAGCGGATGGAGCCTAAGCTGCGCGACGGCTTCCTCGATGCCGCCCGGAAGGCGGCGCTGGATACGCGCGCGCATGGCCTGGCGGTGGAGCAAGAGGCGCTGGAGGTGTTGAAGGGGAAGGGCGTGACGGTGGTGGATTGCGATCGCGAGGCGTTCCGCCAGCGCGTGGCGCCACAGACCGAGGCGTTTGTGAAGGCGCATCCCGACGCCAAGCCGGTGGTGGATATCATCCAGGCAACCCCGGCGTGAGCAGAGTGACAGCGTACACCTCTCCGGCTACGCGGGAGAGGTCGAGGCGCTCTTGCGCCGAGGGTGAGGGTGTTGCGGCCGCACACACCAATCTTCCTTCGTGCCCGCGCGAAAGATCAGAGCGTGCCGCCGCAATACCCTCACTGGCCGCTGCGCGGCCACCTCTCCCGCGAAGCGGGAGAGGATTCTAGTAATCAACATGATCGACCGCCTCCTCATTCGCCCCCTGCTGCGCATCGTCGAAGCCGCGGCGGCGCTGCTGCTGGCGGCCGACCTGCTGGTCGTGTCGTATTCCGTGCTGTGCCGCTACGTGTTCAACGCCCCGCTCGAATGGGCGGACGACGTGGCGCGCGGCCTGATGGTCGCCATGAGCTTCTTCGGCGCCGCCGCGGCACTGGCGCATCGCGAGAATGTCGGCATCGCCTTCTTCGCCGACCGCATGCCGCCCACCACCCGCCGCGTCTTCGGCGCCGTCGCCGCGCTGCTGGTGTTCATCACCGCGGCCTCGGTCGCGGTTGACGCGCTGACCCTGGGACAGCTCACCACCGGCCAGACCACGGGCTCCGGCCTGCCGCTGCAATGGACATTCTATCCGATGGGCTTCGGCACCGTCTGCATGGCGGTGTTCGCGCTGGACGATTTCCGCCGCCATCGCCTGGCGGACATCGTCATCGCCCTGCTGTGTGTCGGCGTCCTGGCGGCGATCGAGATCGCCTGGAGCACGTTCTCTCCCGGCACGCTGCCCGGCGCCGGCGTGCTCATGCTGGTGGGGTTTGTCATCTGCCTGGTCGGCGGCATGCCGATCGGTTTCGCCCTCACGCTGGCGGCGCTGATCTTCATCTGGGTGGACGGCTCATTGCCCGGCGTCATCCTCGCCCAGCAGATGGCGCGCGGCATCGACAACTTCGTCTTGCTCGCCATCCCGTTCTTCATCCTGGTAGGCTACCTGATGGAGGCGAACGGCATGTCCGTCCGCCTGATCGAGTTGCTCGAACGTTTGGTCGGGCGCATGCGCGGCGGCCTGAACGTCGTCATGGTGCTGTCGATGGTCATCTTCTCCGGCATCTCCGGCTCGAAGATGGCGGACGTCGCGGCGGTGGGGTCGGTGCTGATCCCGGCGGCCCGGCGCACGAAGCAGAACCCCGGCAGCGCGGTGGCCTTGCTGTCCGCCTCGGCGGTGATGGCGGAGACCATTCCGCCCTGCATCAACCTGATCATCCTGGGGTTCGTCGCCAACATCTCGATCGGCGGATTGTTCATGGCGGGGCTGCTGCCGGCGGGGCTGATGGCGCTGACCCTGATCGTCGTGGCGATCCTGTTCGGCCGGCCCGCGGCGCATGTCGAGGACGATCAGCGGGCGAAGACGCCGATCGGGAAATTGTGGGGTGGCGCGGCGGTGACGCTGGGGCTGATCGTCATCATTTTCGGCGGCTTCAAGTCGGGCTTCGCCACTGCGACCGAGATCTCCTCCTTCGCCGCGATGTATGCCCTGGTGGTGGGCGGCGTGGTGTTCCGCGAACTGGGGCCGCGCGCGGCGATGCGCAGTTTCGTGCAGTCAGCCAACCGCTCCGGCCTTGTGCTGTTCATCGTCGCCGCCGCGCAGGCGCTGGCCTTCGTGCTGACCTTGCAGCAGGTGCCGCATGCGCTGGCCGAGCTGCTGATCGGGTTGTCCCACAACGGTGGCATCGCGCTGTTCCTGCTGCTGTCGATCGGCATCCTGATCGTCATGGGCTCGGTGCTGGAGGGCGCGGCGGCGCTCATCATCTTCGGCCCGCTGCTGGTGCCGGTGGCCGCCTTGCTCGGCATTGCGCCGCTGCATTACGGCGTGGTGCTGGTGATCGCGATGGGTATCGGGTTGTTCGCGCCGCCGCTCGGTCTTGGGCTGTATGGCGCGTGCCTGATCGGCAACGTGCCGATCGAGGTGACCGTCAAGCCGATGCTGGCCTATCTGGGCCTGCTGCTGCTGTGCCTGCTGGCGATCGCGGTCGTGCCTGGCATCACGCTGTGGCTGCCGCATGCGGCGGGCTATCGATAGCCGCCATGGCCGGCGCCGATCCGGCCGGATGCGGCCGCGTCGTGTTGACCCAGATCAATGCGCGTCG
>DATHNI010000120.1:0-21761 GCA_035486135.1 Acetobacteraceae bacterium | reverse complement strand
CGTGCTCGATCCGGCACCAAAGCAATCCGTCCTGGCCGAGGCGCGGACCGCCCTGGCACGCTTGTTCCCGGCCTTCGCCGGCATGCAGGTGGCGCAAAGTTGGGCCGGACTGATCGACGTCACGCCCGACGCCGTGCCGGTCATCGACCAGGTGGCGCGCGTGCCAGGCTTCTTCATCGCCACCGGCTTTTCTGGGCACGGCTTCGGCATTGGGCCCGGCGCGGGGCGGCTGATGGCCGACCTCGTCGCCGGCGACACACCGGTAGTCGATCCGTCGCCGTTCCGGCTGAGCAGATTCGCCCGGGCACGTTGACAACGGCCGATGACGCTCTCGCCGGCGGCGCGGCAACGCGCGATGTTCGCTTTTCTCTGCTTCGTCTGGGGCACGACGTGGCTCGCCATGAAGGTGGGGATCGCCACGGTGCCGCCCGGTTTGTTCGCCGGCTCGCGCTGGACCGTCGCGGGGCTGATCCTTCTGTTCATTCGCAAGGTGAGGGCAGAACCGATCCGCGCGACGCCACGCATCACCGGCCGGCTACTGCTGGTCGCGGTGCTGATGGTGACGCTGAACCAGGTGATCCAGCTTTACGGGTTGCGGCACATCACGGCTGGGCTCGCGGCGGTGATCAGCTCGGCGCTGACACCGATTTCGCTGCTGGGCTTTTCGGTTGCCATGGGACAGGAGGGTTTCCACCCGAGGCAACTCGTGGCGATGGCATTGGGCGTGGTTGGTATCCTCGTATTGTTCGGGCCTGCCGCGATGGCCGGGACGCTGGATGCCTGGGCCGTGCTGGGGGCGGTGGGCGTGACCATCGGCTGCCTGTGCTACTCGGCCGGCTCGGTGATGGCGCGCCCGCTGATGCGCTCGCTGGCGCCGATGCAGATGGCGGCGATGACCAACCTGATCGGCGGCGGCATCCTGCTGATTGCGTCGCTCGCGCTGGAGCCTGGCGCCTGGGCGGGGCTGCACTGTTTTTGGGGATGGCCCGCGTTTCTCGCTTGGCTGTATCTGCTGCTGCCGGGTTCGCTGTTGGCCACGACGATCTACTTCCTGCTGGTGCGCGACTGGGGTGCCAGCCGCACCGGCACTTACGCGTTCGTTTCGCCAGTGATCGCCGTGGTGCTCGGCATGACAATGTTCGGCGAGCATGCGGATTGGTCGGATCTGGCGGGGATGGTGCTGATGCTGGCGGCGGCGGGACTGGCGCTGCGGCCGCGGCGGGTAGCAGCGCCGGCGAGGGTGCTGCCTGCCGTGGTGGCGGAGGTCGCGGGGCCGCAGCGCGGGGGGTGAGGGGAGGAATGGGAGCGGTGTGTGCCGACGCGATTACCCTAACCCTCGGCTCTGCGCGCCAGCGACCACTCCGGCGAAGCGGGAGAGGTTTTTTGCAGGCTGCAAGACTTTTTTGGTAGCAACTTGGCCCGAGGCTGGCGAGGCACGCCGGATCAGCGGCTAAGGGAAGCGGTCAGAGCCGGGCGCGGGACTGGCCGGGGCCGTAGACCCGCAGCACGATCACGTCCCCGGCGGTCTCGTCGCGTCCGGTGTCGGGGATGAACTCGTACAACGCCCGGTAGCCGCCCTCGCAGGGCGCCCGGCGTCCTAATCCAGGCTGGGTCAGCCAGTCGGTCACTGCCTCGAGATCGGCGAGGGCTTCGGGTGTATATCAGCTCACGGGGCACCCGGAATGCCGAGTCAGGTCAGCGCTGCCGCGGATGGGGCGGGTAGGGCACCGGCAATGGATTGTCAGTGCCAGGGCTGTCGATCCACGCATTCACTTCGGCCGAGGTATCGCCGCGCGGCCGCAGGCGCTTGTCCCGCTGACACCGGAGTTGGCGGCCCGTATGACGGCGGCGACCGAGGGTGTGGACAGCGATCCCGATGCACCGATCGAGGGTGACGTAGCGCTGTAGGCCGGCCGTGCTGGAACGCCACGGCTGGCGGCTGGCCGGCCACCCGCTCCTGCTCGATCAACTGGACAGGCTAATCATTGCGGCCGAGCGTGCCCGGCAGTCCGATCCGGCTGGTTGGCAGCGCAACGCCAACGTCAAGCTGTTGGCCACCTTGCGTGATCTCATGCTCGACCGCGCGCCGCGTGATCCGCTCGCGGCCGAGTTCCGGCAGGGCAACACGCTCGGGCCGGCGCACCGGCACTGGTTTCGCGCCAAGTTCGGTGCCAACCGCTTCCGGCTGTTCTTTCGTGCCGATTCGGCATCCAGGGTGGTGGTCTATGCCTGGGTCAGCGACCGTGACACGCTGCGCAAGGCCGGCGCCGCGACGGATCCGTATGCGGTGTTCGCCCGCATGCTTGCGCATGGCAATCCACCTGATGACCGGTCGCGATTGCTTGCCGCGGTGCAGGACCCGGCGGCGATGCAGCGTTTCGCGGCAACCGAATCCAAGCGTTGACCCGCTGCGTTGCGCCGCAGACGAGTCGGGGCGAATCCTAAGACCCACGTGAACAGTTTGACGCACCGACAGTCAAACATCGTCATGCCGACGCAGTTCGACATCCACGACTTTCGTAGCTACGTGAGGCCAAGTCGTGGATGGCGGGCCTTCGCCCGCCATGACGGTGGTGCCGGCGCCTATAAGTCAGCCATGTTTTGGATGGACGCCCGGCGCCAACGATGACGTGCCCTACCCCCCCACCTTCTCGTCCGAATTCACCCCCAACTGCTTCAGCTTGCGATGCAGCGCGCTGCGCTCCATGCCGACGAACTGCGCCGTCCGGGAAATGTTCCCGCCGAACCGCATCAGTTGCGCTTGCAAGTACTGCGTCTCGAACAAATCGCGCGCCTCACGCAATGGCAGTCCCATGATGTCCGCCGTCGGGTCGATCGTCAGCAGGGCCGGCGCGCCCGATCCGATCTCCGGCGGCAGCATGTCGGCGCGGATCGGATCGGCGGTACCGCCCGGCGCCATGATCAGCAGCCAGTCCATCAGATTGCGCAACTGCCGCACGTTGCCCGGCCAGTCATAGGCTTGCAGCGCCGCAATGGCATCCGCTGACAACTCGCGCGCCGGCATGCCGGAACTCTCCGCCGAGCGGGCGAGAAAAAGTTCGGCCAGCAGGGGAACATCCTCGCGCCGGTCCTTCAGCGCCGGCACCTTCAGGGGCACCACGGCGAGGCGGTAATACAGGTCCTCGCGAAACCGTCCGGCGGCGATCTCGGCATGCAGGTCCTTGTTGGTGGCGGACAGCACGCGGACATCCACCTTCACGCGGGCCGAGCCGCCAAGCCGCTCGAACGTCGAATCCTGCAAGGCGCGCACGATCTTGCCCTGGGTCTCCAACGGCATGTCGGAGACCTCGTCGAGCAGCAGAGTGCCGCCATGCGCCCGTTCCAGCACGCCGGCGCGGCGCGGATGCGCTATCGCGTCTGCTCCGGCCTCCAGCCCGAACAACTCTTCCTCGAACCGCGCCGGGTTCAGCGTGGCGCAGTTCAACGCCACGAACGGTCCGTCGGCGCGACGGGAGCGCGCATGGACCATGCGCGCCACCACCTCCTTGCCGCTGCCGGCGGGCCCGTGAATCAGCACACGAGACCCGGTGGGCGCCACCTTTTCCACCCCGGCGCGCACCAGTGATATGGCCGAGCTGTCGCCGGTCAGGCGATCCTCGGGCCCGACGCGCAGCCGCAACTCGGCGTTCTCGCGCGCCAGCGCCGCGGCCTCCAGCGCGCGCCGCACCGACAGCAGCAGGCGATCGGACTGGAACGGCTTCTCCATGAAGTCATAAGCGCCTTGCTGGATCGCGCTCACCGCCATCTCGATCGTGCCATGACCGGAGATCATGACCACCGGCACTTGGGGCTCTTCGCTCTGGAACAATTCCAGCAATCCCAGCCCGTCGAGCCGTGACCCTTGCAGCCACACGTCGAGAATCACCAGCGACGGCCGGCGCATTCGGAACGCCGCGATCGCGCCATCCGAATCGGCGGCGCCGCGGGTTTCGTAACCCTCGTCGCACAGGATGCCATCGATCAGCAGCCTGATATCGGGTTCGTCGTCAACAATTAGAATATCATGCGCCATTCGGCACCACACCCATCAGGTCGCTTGTTCCCGGCAGTCCGCGGCCTTGACGCGAGGATCGGGAGCCTGCCCCGAACCTTCCGCAGGCCTGATGGCCGGATCACGTCCGGCCATGGCGACTTGAGGGCGAGCATCGCCTGAACCCCCAACGACGCGAGACTCCGAATCTGACAAAGGAATGAGCAGGGTGGCAACCGCGCCGGGCGCGGCGTTTGCGCCACCGGCACGATCCTCCAGCGCCAGGCTGCCACCGTGGTCCTCCATGATCTTCTTGACAATCGCCAGGCCGAGGCCTGTGCCCTTCGGTTTGTGCGTCACGTAGGGCTCGGTGAGGCGCACGCGATCGGCCGGCAGTCCGACACCGTCGTCGGTCACGCTGACGCGCACCGTATTGCCATCCAGGCGCACCGCAAGCTCGATGGTGCCGGCACCCTCGCGCATCGCCACGGCATCGGCGGCGTTCTGCAGCAGGTTGGTCAGGGCCTGCCGCATCAGCCGGCGGTCGCATGGCGCCACCGGGCCACGGTCGGGCAGATCCGTGTGCCAGGTGATCTGCGGGCGCGCGGTCTTCTGCAACACCAGCGCCTCGCGTGCGATCTGCCCGATATCCTCCGGCTTGATCACCGGCTGCGGCATGCGCGCGAAGGCGGAGAACTCGTCCACCATGCGGCCAATGTCGCCGACATGGCGGATGATGGTGTCGGCGCATTGCCGGAACGTGTCGGGATCCGATTGTATTTCCTTGGCGAAGCGACGTTTCAGGCGCTCGGCCGCAAGCTGGATCGGCGTCAGCGGGTTCTTGATCTCGTGCGCGATGCGCCGCGCCACGTCGGCCCAGGCGGCCTTGCGCTGCGCCGACTGCAAGGCGGTGATGTCATCGAAGGTCAGCACGAAGCCGTCGGTGCGGCCACCCGACAGGTCGGCACCGATGCGGGCCAGCAGCATGCGGCGGCGACTCGGCGGGCCGATCTGCACTTCGGCGGTGTGCGCGCGCTCCGGCGTCGCCGCTGCGTCGGCGATCAGCGCCGCGAATTCCGGCACCAGCTCCGCCAACGGGCGGCCGAGTGCCGCCACCAGGTCGCGCTCCAGCAACTCGTCGGCGGCGCGGTTCGGCAGTTCGATGCGGCCCACCGCGTCGAGGCCGATCACACCGGCGGACACGCCGGACAGCACCGTCTCGGTGAAGCGGCGGCGCTCGTCGATCTGGCTGTAGGCCTCCATCAGTTCGGTGCGCTGCGCGGCAAGCTGCCCGGTCATGCGATTGAAGGCGCGCGACAGGCCGGCAAGTTCGTCGCCGGTGGCGATCTCGACGACGCGGGTGGACAGATCGCCGCCGCGCACGCGCTCCGCGGCGTTGATCAGCGAGCCGATCGGCCGGGCGATCTGGTTGGCGATGACCAGGCCGATCAGCGCGGCGGCGAGCAATACCAGCAAGGCGACGATGGCGAAGATCCAGGCGAAGGCAACCTGCAACCACGAGCGGTTCTGATTCAGCCGCTGGTATTCGGAAAATGCCGCCTCGGTGCGCTGCATATAGCCGAGGATCTGCGGATCGACCGGGCGGCCGATCATCAGCATCAATGGCGGTGTCGAATCCAGCCGCACCACGGCGCGCACGCGCGTGCCATCGCCGGCATTCAGCACCACGACGTCGCCTTTCAACGCCTGGTCGGTGTCCGCCTGGGCCGGCGGTGACACGCCCATCCCGGCGAACAACCCAGCCGCCGCCATCACCTGGTTGGTGAGTGGGTCGTAGATCACCGCCTCGGTCAGGCCACGCAACGCGGTCTGCGTGGCCAGCACGTCGCCGAACGCGGAGGGCGCGTTGGCGAGCAACATGCCGGCCCGGTTGAGGTCGTTGGCCATCTCCAGAGCGACGGCGCGGATATTGTCGCGGTGTTCCTCGAGATAGCCGCGGGAAACCTGCAACGATTCGCTCAGCGCCTCGCGCACCGGATCGTTGAACCAGGCTTGGATGCCGAAATGGAAGAAGGCAACGGCGAAGCTGGCGACCAGGATGGTGGGCGCGACGGCGACGCCGGAGAACAGCAGCACCAGCCGCACATGCAGCCGCGAGCCGGCGGAGCCGCGGCGGCGCTCGGCCCAGACCCGGGTAAGCCGGCCGGCGAGGATCGCGCCGAGCAACAGCAAAACGGAGAGATTGGCAAGGACCAGCCCGACGCCGGTGCCAGGATTCAGCCCAAACGGCGAGGCGCCGCGTGCCAGGATGAGAAAGGTCGTGAGCCCCACGGCCAAGGCGATGCCGGTGAGCACCAAGGTGGTGGCCTTGCCCAACAGCATGTCCGCCAGTAATCCGAGCCACGAGCGGCCGTTCCGCGGGGCCGGTTGCGGTGCCGGCGCGGGACGCAGCGACCCCGGCGACGGGGCGACATTCACCAAACCTCTCCCGCTGCGCGGGAGAGGTTTTGCCAAGATTTCATACCAGCCCCCGTACGACCGGGATCTCCAAATCACGGATCTTCTTGCGCAGCGTGTTGCGATTCAGTCCGAGCATGGAAGCGGCCTTGATCTGGTTGCCGCGCGTGGCGGCCAGCGTTAGTCGGATCAGTGGCCTTTCTACCTCCGCGATCACCCGGTCATAGATGTCGGACGCGCCCATCCCGTCATCGTGAGCAGCGAGGAATTCGCGGATGTGGCGTTCCACGGCCTTGGCCAGGGTGTCCGGCGTAGTGCTCGGGGCGGCGGCTTGCGGGGGGGGTGGTGCGGTATCCGCGAGTTCTGTGCCGATCGGCTCGGCGCCGATCACTTCCGTTGGGCACAGCGCGGCCAGCCGGCGCATCAGGTTCTCGAGTTCGCGCACGTTGCCGGGCCAAGTGTGCTGTTTCAACTTTTCCACCGCGGCTGCGTCGAGCGACTTCACCGGCAGGCCATCGTCCCGCGCGCGCTCCAGGAAGTGCCGCGCGAGCAGCGGAATGTCTTCGGCGCGCTCACGCAACCCCGGTAACCGGATCGGCACGACGTTGAGCCGATAGAACAAGTCTTCGCGGAACAAACCTTGGCGGATCGAGTTGCGTAGGTCTCGGTGCGTGGCGGCGATGATCCGCACGTTCGCCTTGATCGGCTGGCGGCCACCCACCGAGGTGAATTCTCCCTCCTGCAACACGCGCAGCAGGCGGGTCTGCGCTTCCGGCGGCATGTCGCCGATCTCGTCGAGGAACAGTGTGCCGCCGTTGGCCTGTTCGAACCTGCCCTGGCTGCGCGTGGTGGCGCCGGTGAACGCGCCGCGCTCGTGACCGAACAACTCACTTTCGATCAGCTCGCGCGGGATCGCCGCCATGTTGATGGCGACGAACGGGCCGGAGCGGCGCTTGCCGTAATCGTGCAGTGCGCGAGCCACCAGTTCCTTGCCGGTGCCGGACTCGCCGTTGATCATCACCGTGAGGTCGGCGGTGCTGAGCCGGGCGATGGTGCGATAGACTTCCTGCATCGCGGGGCTGCGGCCGATTAGCGGCATCTGATCGTCGGGGTCGCGTTGCTCAGTGGCCGCCGTGGGCCGTGCGGGAGGGGTAGCCAGAGCGCGGCCGACCACCGACAGCAGTTCCTGCAGGTCGAACGGCTTGGGCAGGTATTCGAAGGCGCCGCGCTGCGCTGCCTTGACCGCGGTCATCAGCGTCGATTGCGCGCTCATTACGACGACGCGCAGGTCGGGGCGGATGCGCTTGATGCGCGGGATCAGGTCGAGACCATTCTCGTCCGGCATCACGACGTCGGTGATGACAAGGTCGCCTTCGCCTTCCTCCACCCAGCGCCACAGGGTGGCGGCGTTGCCGGTGCTGCGCACCTGGTAGCCGGAGCGGCCCAGCGCCTGGGTCAGGACGGTGCGGATCGAACGATCGTCATCCGCGACGAGGACGGTCGGGAGCGTCATGGCTGGATCTCCCTCTCCCGCTTCGCGGGAGAGGGTACGGTGAGGGTGATGCGTGCGGCATGTTGCACCCTCACCCTACCCTCTCCCGCAAGTGCGGGAGAGGAAAGTAGCCAAGTCATATTTCACCCTCCTCGTCGGTGATCACCGGCAGGTGCAGACGGAATTCGGTGCGGCCGGGACGCGAATCGACCTCGATCAGACCACCATGATCGCCGACGATCTTGGCAACCAGCGCCAATCCCAGCCCGCTGCCGGTAGCACGCGAGGTCACGAATGGCTCGAACAGATGCGGGCGGATGTCATCCGGAATGCCCGGGCCGTTGTCGCGCACGACGACGCACAGCGGCAGATCGACGCGCGCGGAGGAGCCCGGGACGGCGATGCGCATGCCGTGCTGGAAGCCGGTGGACAACCCGATCTCCGGATGGTTGTTACCCTCGTATGTCACCGCCTCGGCGGCGTTCTTCACCAGGTTCAGCACGACCTGCACAAGCTGGTCGCGATTGCCCCAAACCGGCGGCAGCGACGGGTCGTAGGTCTCCTGGAAGTGCACATGCGCGGCGAAGCCGGACTGGGCCAGCTTGCGCACATGCTCCAGCACGCGATGGATGTTGACCCCGTTGCGCTGGATCGGCTTTTCGCCGAACACCTCCATGCGGTCCACCAGGGCGCGGATGCGATCCGCCTCGTCGCGGATCAGCTCGGCCAGTTCGCGATCGGCCGGGCCGACCGACGCCTCTAGCAACTGGGCCGCGCCGCGAATGCCCGACAGCGGGTTCTTCACTTCATGCGCCAGGATCGCCGCCATGCCGGACACACTACGCGCGGCGCCCCGGAACGCGAGCTGCCGGTCCAGCGCGCGGGCCGCCGAGGCATCCTGCATCACCAGCAGCACCGCACCCGGTTCCTCCGGCAAGGGCGAGCACTGCACCGTGATGCCTGGCTTATGCAGCCGCGGGCTTTCCAGCGTCATGTCATGGTTGGCGATCGTCGCCTCGGTCTGCCGCACTTGCTCTATCAGCATGAACAGCGGGCTGTCCGGCGGCACGAGATCGCTCAAGCGGAGCTGCGCCAGCGAGGCGGCGGACATGCCGAGGAACTGCTGCGCGGCGAGATTGACGTGGCGGAAACGGTTGTCCTGGTCGAGCAATACAACGGGAACCGGCAGGGCGGCGAGGACGGCGCCGTGATCGACGGAGCGCGGCCGGCCCGGCAGGAAACGCGCGGCGCGGGCGACGACCGAACTCATGCGGCCTCCGCCGTGATGGAGTCGTCGCGGGTGGGCGGGCGGCGGGTGACGCCGCGAGCGATCAGGGGGTCGTAGAAAGCGTCGATCAGCCGCAGCACGGAGGCGGCGTCTGGTACCCGGGTCACCGCGGCGCGGAACTCGGCCGAGCCTGGCAGGCCGCGCGAGTACCAGGACACGTGCTTGCGTGCCAGCCGCACGCCGGCGTCGTGGCCGAATCGGCTGAGCATTCCGCGGTAGTGGCCCAGCAGGATGGATTTCTGGCGCGCCAGCGGAGGCTCTGCCAGGCGCGTGCCGGTGCGCAGGAAATGCGCGACCTGGGCGAGGAACCAGGGGCGGCCGTAGCAGCCTCGGCCGATCATCACCCCGTCGGCGCCGGAGCGGCTCAGGGCGTCGGCCGCGTCGTCCTCGGTCAAGATGTCGCCGTTGGCGATAACGGGGATGCCGACCGCCGCCTTGACCTGGGCGATGAAATCCCAGTCGGCGGTGCCGTTGTAGAATTGCTGGCGGGTGCGGCCATGCACTGTAACCATGCGAATACCCACGTCCTGGGCGATGCTGGCGAGGCGCGGGGCGTTCAGGCTGGCGTGGTCCCAGCCCATGCGCATCTTCAGCGTCACCGGGACGCACACTGCGTTGACGGTGGCTGCCAGGATAGCAGCGGCGGCGGTTTCGTCACGCATCAGGGCGGAGCCGGCGGCCTGGCCGACCGCGACCTTCTTTACGGGGCAACCGAAATTGATGTCGATGAGGTCGGCGCCCTTGTCCACGGCGAGGCGGGCGGCGTCGGCCATGGCGGCCGGGTCGCAGCCGGCAAGCTGCAGGGCGGAGACGCCGCCACAACCGTCCACCTCGGCCATATCGAGCGTCTTGCGGTTTTCGCGGATCATCGCCCAGGAGGCGATCATTTCCGAGACGACCATGCCGGCGCCGAGTTCCTTCGCGGTGCGGCGAAATGGCAGGTCGGTGACGCCAGACATCGGGGCGAGCAATACCGGGGTGTCGATGCGGACGCCGTTGCCCAGATCGATCGCTTGCAAGGCAGGATGTGTGGTGGCTGAACTACAGTTGCCCATCATTTGGGCAAGTTACAGCCACAGGGCTAATGGCGCAATGCGGCATATGGCGTCCCGGGCATCCGCGAGATGGCCGTGCGAATCGGTCGGTTGACGGCCGCGCCCCGTCGCGACAAGCCTCCCTCATGCGCATCGCCGCCATCCTGGTCGCCGCCGGCTCGGGCAGCCGATTCGGTGCCGACATCCCGAAGCAGTTCCTGACGCTGGCCGGCAAGCCGGTGATCCGCCACGCCGCCGAGGCGCTCGCGGCGTTCGTGCAGCAACTCCAGCCGGTCGGTGACGCCGCGCCGATCGAGGCGGCCCTGGCCGGCATCGCCCACCTGCCCACCGTCCCGGGCGGCGCCACCCGTCAGGACAGCGTGCGCGCCGGGCTGGAAGCCCTGGTTCCGTGCAATCCCGACATCGTGCTGGTGCACGACGCCGCCCGCCCCTGCATCCCCCCCGGTACCATCCCCTCCTTGCTCCGCGCGTTGGAGCATAGCCCGGGCGCCATCCCGGCCGTCCCGGTCGCGGACACGCTGAAGCGCGGCGACAACGGCGTCATCGTCGCAACGGTGCCGCGCGAAGGTCTGTTCCGCGCCCAGACCCCGCAGGCCTTCCGGTTCGACACGCTGCTAGCCGCGCACCGCGCCGGCATCCAGGGCGCCACCGACGACGCCGCGCTGCTGGAGGCCGCCGGCCGGGCCGTCGCCCTGGTGCCCGGCGCCGACGACAACATCAAGCTGACCTACCCCGAGGATCACGCCCGCCTGGAGCGCGCCATGACCGCCCATCTTATCCCGCGCGTCGGCACCGGCTTCGACGTGCACGTGCTGGAGGCCGGCCGCCCCCTGATGCTGTGCGGCGTTGCGGTACCGCATGACAAGGGCCTCGCAGGCCATTCTGATGCCGACGTCGGCATCCACGCGCTGTGCGACGCGATCTACGGCGCGCTGGCCGAGGGCGATATCGGCCGCCACTTCCCCCCCAGCGAGGCTACCTGGAAGGACGCCGACAGCGCCCGCTTCTTGACCCACGCCGCCGGCCGCATCGCCGCGCGGGGCGGGATGCTGGCCAACGCCGACGTCACCCTGATCTGCGAACGACCGAAAATCGCGCCGCACGCGGAGGCGATGCGCGCGCGGCTGGCGTCGCTGCTGGGGGTCGATCCCGGCCGCGTCTCCGTCAAGGCCACCACGACCGAAAAGCTCGGCTTCACCGGCCGTGGCGAGGGCATTGCCGCACAGGCTGCCGCCACCGTCCTGCTGCCCCCCTGATCCGTCTGCCAAGCCCTGATCCGCCCGCCAAGCATGGACAGCGCGGCCCAAGATGGCCATGTCTTGGGCCGCCCGATCGGGGCGGAGCAAAGGCCAGAGATCCAATGACCAAGCCAACCCTTGCTGTCGTGCTGCTGGGCGCAAGCCTGCTCACCGGCTGCGCTACCCAAAATACCCCCACCGCTGCCGCCAACCCGTTCCCTCCGGTCCCGCCGCCCATGACGGAGACCATTCCCAAGCCGCCGGTGAGTGGCGAGCAATTACTGTGGCAGCCCGGACACTGGGACTGGAACGGCAGCGGCTATGTCTGGCAACCCGGCGAGTACGTGCCCGCCGCCGGCCACGGCGCGCTGTTCCAGACCGGCTACTGGCAGCAGACCCCATCCGGCTGGGTCTGGGTGAAGCCGCACTGGACCAGCTGATCGCACTCCCCGCGGCGCGGTAGAGACGGGGCGGGCCGCGCCGCCGATCACCGTCGAGGCAATGAACCTGGACCGTGAATTAAAATAACAATATAACGTTAGTTATGAGCCCACAGCACCCGCAGCAACCCGATCCCGCCCTGGCGGCCTTCTGGGACGGCCTCACGGAACACTTACGGACCACGCTGCCACCACCGCTTGGCAAGATGCCGGAGGAACTCGCCCACAGCCAAGCCGCCCTCGTCATGCTGGTCAGGCGTCTGGCCCCGGTCGATGACGCCGAGGCCGAACTGGCATCCCAGTACATTATCACAGCGTCGAGGCGGCATACGGCCTGCATTACGCCGGGAATTACCCTCGCGGCAGCCAGCTTGCGATGACCCTGATCACGCAGTCCGCCCGGCTCAGGCACAAGGCTCAGCGCATCAAGTCCAACTGCTGACCGCACAGGACGAGCGTCGCAGGCGGGAGGCGACCAATGTGACGGCCCTGTCGACGTTCCCGCGGCCCGATGGGTCCCCGGGTTCCGACGCCGATATCACGGCCGAAACCGCTGTTGCCCCGGCATTGCCAGCCCGGCCACCTGCTCCGCCCGAAGCGGCGAGGCCCGCCCAGCCGCGTCCCGCGCTGCGCCTCATCCAGGGCGGGCTGACAGACTGATGGCGGGGCCGCGCCACGAGTGGCGGACAGAACGGGGCCGGCCGCAGAGTCCAGCGCCGGCACCGGACGTGCTGGCGATCTTCGATACCGTCACGTGGTCCGCACGCGCTCCAGCGGCGACAATGTGTCGAGCAATCCCATTGCCGTTTTGAGATCGGCGATCGCGAACCCTTCGGTAAACCGATCGCAGACCCCCTGCAGAAGTGTCGTCCCGGCGGCGGAACGCCCCTGCTCACGCCACAACCGGGCAATGCTCGTGGCCGCTCGCAGTTCCCAGAACAGAGCACCCTGTTGGCGCGCCCAATCGAGCGCCGACAGATACTCCTGCTCGGCATTCGCGGCAGCCTCGGAGCCACCCCCCTTGAGAATGAGTTCTCCCCTGATGCGCAGGAGTTCGGCCAGATACCAGCCCTCGTCACGCATTCTACAACGCGTCAATGCATCATCGACAATTGCGAGGCCTTCCGTGACCTCGCCGGCTTCCCCAAGACAGGCCGCGAATTCGCCGAGTGGCAGGAGAAAGCGCGGCAGGAACTTTGCCTCACCAGCCTCGTCGAGTGCACCGCGCAGAACTTCCAGTCCCGCGGTGATGTCGCCGCGTTTGGCCATCACCATGCCGTTGAAGCCGCGCGCCCAAAGCTGCCACAGCCGCATCGGATGGCGTTCCGTATGATCGACCAGCATTGCGCCATAGCGCGCGGCAGCATCGAAATCGCCGGCCAGGAAGGCGATCGGGCATGCCCCCTGGCCCAGCACGCTGCAAAAGGTCAGGGCATGTCCGATCGCGCGCCCCTCCTCGATGTTGTGCTCGACCACGCGCAGCGCCTGGTCCGCAAATCCCTGCAGCCACAGAATGCGAGCCTGAAAATAATGCGTCGAGACGCGCATGTCGAAGCGCAGGCGGACAATTTGCGGCTTCTGTGCCAAACCCGCGAGATACGCGAGCACGCGGTCGATATGCAGGCGGGCGTTGGTCTGGTCGCCGATGTAATGCAGCGCCGTGGCGAGGATGCGATCGCCCATCAGCAAATCGACCGGATCGTTTGAATCTGCCACAAGCCCGGCAAAGCGTTTGGCGAAATCGAGCGCGGCGCGAAAATCACCATTGTTGAACTGGTCGATGCACAAACCCCAGAGGGCGCGTTGCTGATAGTCCTTGTCGTCGAGCCTCTCCGCGATCTCCAACGTCGCCGTCCATGCGGGACCAGCTTCGCGGGCGCGGCCGACGCCATACATCAATGACCAGCCGAGCGCCGCAGAGAGCTGCATGCGCGGGCGCGCGCTTGCTGCCTCTGCTTTATCCAGGCAGGCCAGGGCTTGTTCAACACGCTCCCGGCATTCACCCAACAGCGAGAGCTGGACCCATAGCGGTACTGCGGCGACCGTCAGCGCCACCCCGAGCGTGGCGTCCCCGCTCGGCGAGAACGCCCAGTCGAGCGCCGTCCGGACATTGTCGATCCGCGGCCCGTAGTCAGCCAACCATTCGTCGGTTGGCCGCGTTTCCGTCTCCGCCTCGGCGCCAGCAAACAGATCCAGGTAGCATCGGGCATGGCGCCGCGCGACCGAGTCGAACTCGCCGCTTTGCACCAGCTTCTCGAACGCATAAGCGCGGGTCGTTTCGAGCAATCGATAACGTAGCGCCGCGCCGCCAGCATCCGCGGTCACCAGCGATTTGGTAACCAGGCTCGCCACGCCATAGTCGGCCTCGGACGCCGCAATCTCGTCATCCGCCGTTACTGCACTGGCAGCTTCCAGCGTGAAGCTGCCGGCAAAAATTGCCAGGCGACGCAGCACCATGCGCTGGGGCTCGGTCAGCATATCGTAGCTCCAGTCGAGCGCCGCCAGCAGCGTCTGGTGCCGCGCGAGGGCGGTACGGCGGCCAGCCGTCAGCAGCTTGAACCTGTCGTGCATCCTGGCAGCGACCTGCTGCGGGCCCAGTGTGGCGGCGCGCGCTGCGGCGAGTTCGATCGCGAGCGGAATCCCATCGAGGTGCCGGCAGATCGCAACGATCGCGGCAAGATCGCCGGCAACCGGCGAAGCTTGCGAATCCCAGGCCCGCATCCTGGCGGTAAACAATTGCACGGCGCTGTGCGTAAGGATGTTGTCCGGATTCGCCGGCTGTTCCGGCGGCACGTCGAGCGGGGGCACACGATAGACGTGCTCGCCATCGATGCGCAGGCTCTCGCGGCTGGTCGCCAGGACAGTCGCCCGGGGACACATGCGCACCACGGTCTCCGCCAGTTTGGCGGCCGCGTCGATGACGTGCTCGCAATTATCGAGCACCAGCATCATCCGGGCACCGCCGATCGCGCGCGCAACCGACTGGGCGGTAATTTCATCGCCGCCGAGCCGCAGTCCCAGAACACCCGCGGCGACCGACGGCACCAGGCCGGGATCGGACAGCGACGCCAATTCGACCAACCAGACGTCACCGTTCAGGTCGGCAAGCAGGTCGCGGCCTACCTCCAGCGCCAGTGCCGTCTTGCCGATGCCGCCGGGCCCGACCAGCGTAACGGCCCGATAGGCGGACAACAACGTCCGCAGATGCAGCAGGGAGACGGCCCGACCGACCAGCGCGCCTGAGGCAGCGGGAAGATTGGACTGCGTTGGTTGGGCGGGGTGGAGAAGCTCAGCGGATTGCTGGTTTGTCTCGACTGGCGAGCCGGCATCCCGCGGCTTCCAGTCGCCACGCAGGCGATAGCCACGGCCGAACCTGGTTTCCAGCATGGCCCGGTCGGAGCCGAGTGCCTTGCGGACCGCCGAGATGTGCACCTGGAGCGTGTTCTCACTGACGATCGCACCCGGCCAGACGCGATCCATCAGGTCATCCTTGGTGAGAAGCTGCCCCGCTGCCTGGATCAGAACCGCGATGATTTCGAAAGCACGCCCTCCCACGGGCACTGCGACACCACGGACGCGCAACTCCTGCCGAGCAAGATCTGCCTCCCACTCGCCGCAGACATAGACCGGACGTGGATCGACTGCCGCCATCCTGAGGCCTTTCAGGATACTCCCGCCGTCCTGTGATCGAGCAACGGCGCGGACCGCGTTCCGTCGGACGCAAGGCCGCTGCCGGCACAGAATTTGCCCCAGAACGTAGGGCGACACCACCCGCAAGACCAGCCACAGCGTCGCATTGTCGAGATCGTTTCGCAGACTCGAGAAATAAGCCAGCAGGCGATGCAGCATTCTGCCAGCAGCCGCGCCTCGCGCGCCCCGCAGTCTTGCTCCGTGTCCGATCAAGGGAGGCTCGAATGTACCGCACCGCGCCGTGGGCGGGGTGGCGTCCGGGTCTCCGCCGGACCCGTCGTAGAACTTTACACCTGCGCGAGTGGTGTTCGCGCGACGCGGTTTGATGTTCGGCAAATGCTAGGGTTATTCCAACGAGGCTAACGCGGGTTGTTCACATCCTCGGCATTTGCAAGCATCATATTGTCGCAAGCATCCAGCAACATCGCTTATTATAGATGATCGTGAGCAAAATTTTATGTATTAACGATGATTTACCGCTGTTGCTGTCAGAAGATTTTACAGGTTTGTCCCGGCGGGCCCAGTTCAGAACGATCAACCGGTTGATGCGGCGATGCCTGTGCGCTTGGCACGGCTCATGCTTGACGCAACTTAGCAATCGCGCGGGAGGTTCGATTCCATGGTCACATCCTTTCAGAAATCTTTCTACACGATTTCCACCGCATTCACGCTGTCGCTCGTTTCCTTCTCGGCACAGGCGTACCAGTATCTTCCCAGCCTGACGAACCTGAACTTCGCCAGCACGGCCACCCCACCCAAGGGCAGTTTCGGGACTGTCGATCCCGCGGGCTGGACAGGCGGAAACGGCCTCATCTTCATCGATTCAACCAGCCTGCCGGGCGCGCAGGCTGCCAGCAACACATACCTCACCACGTACGGCAACCCCGTCGGAAGCTACAGCGGCAACTACGTGGAGGCGGACGGCAACCCATCGTACGAGAGTGGGTTCAACTACACCGTCTCCGGCCTCACCGTCGGCGACAAGTATACCTTGAACTTTTACCAAGGTGCCAGCGAGCAGACTGGCTATGGCTTCAACAACTATGTCAATGCCTATACGCCCACCACGAACCAGTGGATCGTCTCGTTGGGGACGGCTGGGCTCGTTCTCGATGGTGGCGGCCCCACCAACGCACTCTATGGCCCGACAGACACTTATTCCGATCCGGATCCTGGCGCGTCCATCCAAGCCTCGCCGCTGATGACGGTCTGCTACCAATGCACGGTCGGCTGGGATTACGTCACCATGACGCTGACGGCCGACGCCACCACGGATCTGTTGAGCTTCCTCGCCTATGCCGACGATGGGAGCACTGTCAATTTGCCGCCCATCGCATTCCTTGCAGGGGTCGATTCACCCTCCGGCCTCGGAGCGCCGGAGCCGGCCAGCCTGTCGCTGTTGGCTGTGGGCCTGCTCGGCCTGGGCGGAATTGCGCGTCGCCACCGTAAGAAAACCTCCCGTTCCGGCTGATTTGCCGGTAAATCGCGACCTCTGAGCAGGGGCCTTGGCCTCTGCGGATGTCCAGGCCGGCGCAGCACGCGCCAGCAAACCCAGGAACAGTACGGTTGCTCGCACACCTGCACCAACTGCACTTGCCCGCGATCCTGTTGAATGTCGTCAGGCTGAGCCTTTGGCTGTTGATCCTTTGCGCCATCTTCCTGCCGCTCGAGCGCCTGTTCTCGTTGCATAGGCAGAAAATCATCCGGCGGTCCTTGCCCAGCGATATTGTCTGCTTCTTCATCACCGGCCTGGTGCCACAATTGCTGCTGGCGGTCCCGCTGTCGCTCGCCGCCTACGTTGCCTATCATTTCGTGCCGTGGCGCGTGCACGCCGCGATCGCCACCTGGCCGCTATGGTTGCGCGCGCTCGCCGCGTTCGTGGTCGGCGACCTGGGATTCTACTGGGGTCACCGCTGGATGCACGAGATCCCGTTCCTGTGGCGCTTCCATGCTCTGCATCATGATCCAGAGCATGTCTATTTCCTGATCAGCGCACGCGCTCACCCGATCGACAGCGCGTTCATCCGCCTGTGCGGCCTGGTCCCGATCTACGTGCTCGGGCTGGGCGCCCCGCAAAGCGTACGCGGCACGCTGATTGCCATGCTCGTCATGCTGGCAGTCCCAGTCTGGGGCTTCTTCATCCATGCCAACGTGCGCTGGCGCCTCGGTCCACTGGAATGGCTGATCGCAACCCCCGGCTTCCACCATTGGCACCACACCCGCTCGGAGTATCGGGATCGCAATTTCGCGTCGATGCTGCCATGCATGGACCGGATCTTCGGCACGTATCATCTGCCGAAAGAGTGGCCCTCTGCCTATGGAGTCGATACTGCGCTGCCCGATTCGCTGGTCGGGCAATTGCTGTACCCGTTGCGCGATCCGCCTGAGCCCCAGGTGCTGCCGCAGCGGGCCAACGTCAGTCCTGGCTAGCGGCCGCTTCGAGTGCCTCGAGCAAAGGCTGCAGCAGAGCATCGTCCGGGCGCCATCGTCCAACCGAACTCCGATAGATCGGCTGGCGCACCTGGGCCATGCTCGCAGTGTGTACGGGACGCGTGTTCTTGTGGAACTCCAGGCACGCCGAGTCCCACGGCAGGTCGCAATGCGCGACGATCCGTCGCGCCTGCGCCTCGAAATCGCTCACGACTGCCTCGTACTCGACTTCCAACAGGACATCGGGCGGCAGCACGTTGTGCCAGTGCGCCATCAGTCGTTGGTAGCCGCGATAGTAGCGGCCCAGCTCGCGCAGGTCATAGGCGAACGCCTGATTTCCAGTGAACAGCTTGGAGAAGCAGGAGAGACAGGTATCAACCGGGTTGCGACGGACGTGAATAATCCGCGCAGTCGGAAGGATCAGGCGGATCAATCCCAAATAGAGGAAATTTCCCGGCATCTTGTCGACGATGCGCGTCGCGCCCGGAGCAAGCGGTCGCAGCGCCGCGACATAATCCGCACCCATCCGGTGCAGCGTCTCGCCGGACAGCGTCCACACCGCTTCCGGGAACACCGCCGCACCCATGCGTTCCGCGTTCAGGCGTGTGATCGCCTGTGTCAGTTCGGCCCGCTCACCGGCGCCGTGCACCTCGGCATGGCTGGCCAGAACTTGCTCGATCAGCGTGGTGCCGGAACGTGGCATGCCGACAATGAAGACCGGTACGGCCGACGGATCGCCCAGGCTCTGCCGTGCCGCCAGCAGCGCGGCGGTGAACACGCTGCGAATGCGCTCCATGCCGCCCAGCGCGGCTGCTTCGTCATAGGGTGTCAGGGAACGCTTGATCGCGTTGCCCCGCAGCAGATGGGTGAAGCCTTCGACCCGTGCCCCAACATCGTCGTACGCCTTGGCCAGCGCGAAATACAACCTGCATTGCTCGCGCGCGGTTAACGACGCGACGAGCGGCAGTGCAGCCTCCAGCGCATCGATGGTTCCGTCGCCTGGTCGCACCTTGGAAAGGAGTGCCAGATGATAGAGTGCTTCGGGCCGACCGGGTGCCAGCGCGACGGCACGCCGGAACTGCGCCAAGGCTTCATCCATGGCGCCCATCTCAGCCAGGATGGAGCCGAGCAGATTGGCGGCGGCTGGAAAGTTCGGCCGCTTTGCCACGACCTCGCGCGCCATCACCAGGGCCTCCGCGTGCCGCCCGGTGTTCTTCAAAGCGTTGGCCATGCCCGCCATGGCGTCTACGTGACCGGGCTCGGCAGCCAGTACCGCGCCATAATGCGCGGCGGCTTCGGTATGGCGCAGCCTGCGATCCAGCAGCATGCCGATGCCGTTATGCGCGCCGGCGTGGTTAGGCTCCGCCGCGAGTACCGCCTGGAATGCCGCCATCGCCTCGTCATCCCGGTCGAGGCGGGCCAGCGCCACGGCGAGCGCCGCGCGTGCCTCGGTATAATCAGGATCGACATCCAGCGCCTGGCGGAAGCAGCCGATGGCTTCCTCCAATGATGCGTTGCCCGGTGCGAGCAACACGCCCAGGTTATAGCTTGCCTCCGCGAAGTCCGGATCGGCGGCAAGCGCGCTGCGATATCTCGCTACCGCTTCCTCGGTGCGTCCTGCTCGCGCCAGCAGCGTTGCCAGACCATAATTCGCTTCGGGATGCGCCGATTGGACGGCGAGGATGGTTTCATAGCATTCGATCGCAGACGCGTGCCGGCCGCACGCTTGCAGACATGCCGCCAGGCCGAAGCGGGCATCCGGCATGTCGGGCTTGTGCGATAGAGCACTTTGGTAAAGCGTCACCGCCGCCGCGTGATCCGCTTGCGCGTGCAACGCCGCCGCAAGGTTGGCCAACGCCTCGGGTGAGCCGGGCGCAACCGTCACGGCCCGACGCAGCAGGCTCTCGGCCTCCTGTGCACGGCCCTGCCCGAGGCGAAGCGCGCCGAGATGGATCAGGGCGTCGAGGTGTCTCGGCTCGGTCTGAAGCAACAGCTCATAGGCTCGTGCCGCATCATCGATGCAGCCTTGGCGATGCAGCGCGAGTGCTTGCTGGAACGTCACGATGGCAATCCTGATGCTGCGAACCAACGCGCCATTGCGAGGCGCGGGGGCGGCGAAGCAGTCTTGGTCGTCAGTGCGTATCTGTGACCGAGATTGCTTAGCTGCCCCGCGCTACGCATGTGTGGACGGCCTCTCGGATGCAAGAGAAATGTGGGTCTTCCGGAGATCGAGTGGCCGCTCCAATCAGTCCGAACGTGAGTGGGCGCAGCAAATGACCAAGAAGCGCATAGTGGCGGAGCAGCCCCTCTGCCTCCGCCTCCGTCTGCTCAGGGTTGTTCGCAGCAAGGTCGCGCTTCAGACTATCGCGCGCCTGCCGGTTCGCCTGAGGGTCCGCGTCTGCTGCTGTTCCGGGATCGCTGGGTTTCCAACTGTGACCATAGACCGGACCGCCGGCCGACCTCTCCATGTGCCGGCGTAGGTCCTCCGCAAGGAGCTGTTGCAGGTATTGCTGCAACAGCGAGTTCAGGCCCACCACCGCGTCGGTCACGTTCGCCTTAGCTTTGTTAAGTGCGTCCTTGAAGACTTCCTCCAGAAGTCCCGCACGATGTTCGCCCCCCGAAATCGGCGCGTGGGGAGGCTCAGATATGGTTCACCGCGGGGGATGCGGCCCGCCGCCCGACGCCGAGGCCGAGGTGTATGGGGTAATTGGTCGGCCAGAATGCCGCCGACTGGCCCGAGGCTGGTGTTCGACCCATACCAGACCCCTCGCACTGAACGCCCCGCACGGGTAATCCAATCGACAGCGAATAGCCCCGCGAGCCAATCCATGATAGCATCGCCCGCAACTGGAGGCTTCCGGTGAACCTCGCTCAACCCAATCGACAGATACTACTCCCGCGAGGAGTTCAGGCGGTGGTGTGAAGCCCAGACGAAGGGCCGCTACGAGCGCGTGGACAGCTGGATCGTGGCCATGGCTCCCGAGCGTGGCGCGCATCTGCGGGTCAAGGGAGCAATCTACAAGGCGCTGGACCGCGCGGTGGCCGTCGCCGGTGTGCCTTGCCAGGCATTACCCGATGGCGCGACGGTCGAAACCGGCGACAGTGATTACGAACCGGACGCCCTGGTGAATTGTGGCGAGCCAAAGGCCGACGACGCGGTCGCAGCGCCGAACCCGGTGATCATCGTCGAAGTCCTTTCGCCTGGCACGACGTCCACCGATACCGGCGGCAAGTTGGCGGACTATTTCCGCGTGCCATCCGTGGCTCACTACCTGATCGTGCATCCGACTCGCCGAACTGTTACCCATCACCGCCGGACTGACGACGGCATCGACACACGGATCGTCGTCAACGGACCGATCAGGATGGCCCCCCCGGGATCGTCATCACCGTGGAAGAAATCTACGGTGCCATATAGGCCGATCGTCCGTTACCATCAGGTTCGGTGGACCGACGAACCACCGTTTTCGATCTATAGCGGCAGCAGCGGAGTTGGGACGGTACCGCCATGATCACCGGAACGCGTCTCAGCTTGCTTCCCAAAAGTAACGAATCCCATCTGCCCGAGATTGGCTTCAGGTCCGGGCCATACCCCAGGCCACCGACCAGTTCAACAAAATCGATTTTCGCCGGAACATCTGGTTGGGCGTGGCTGATAGGGTAGCCGAGAGCCCGGTGAGAGCGTGATTTCGGCGCGTACTTGCCGACGTCCCGGCCGG
>DATHNI010000119.1:0-4625 GCA_035486135.1 Acetobacteraceae bacterium | reverse complement strand
TCCGACGGGGGACGAGCAGGGAAGCGTGCGATTTGCACAAGCCTGGGGCACAGAGGATGTTGCTTCAGCAGCCGACGATTGATAGAAGTGCCTGCGTTGCAAGGACTTATGCCGGGTTAGCACAGTGGTAGTGCAGCGGTTTTGTAAACCGAAGGTCGGGGGTTCAAATCCCTCACCCGGCACCACCGTACAAAGGTTGAAAAACTACCGGTTTTGCCGACGCCGGTCTTGAAAAGCTGGTATCAGATTTCGTGACAAGGCATTGACCGGGCGCGCGGGCTGAAATCGCTGCAAGCGCCTGCCGATGCCCCCCGGGCGCACGCCCGCCGAACTGCGACCCGATCCCGCTGCTGGCCGCCATGCCCTGCGGTTGGCTGCATCGGCGTCGCGCCCCTTCCTTGGCTGGTCCGCCTCACGACCCACTGCCCGTCAGGTAGGCCAGACCGAGCGTGCGGCAGGCAACCTGGATCAAACGGGACGTATCGATACCATGATCGGGTCGTCAGGCGGCCAGGTTCGCCGGCCTGACCCCACTCGCCTTTATCGTCGCTGGCGGCGTGGACGGGATGGCTGGCGGGCACGCCTTGGCTCTTCAGGACGCCGCATCTCCCGTTCAACCCACCACCCGAGCAAGCATGGGCCGGCGTTCGGGGCCCAGGAAGCGCCCCGAGCGACTTGCCCGAATCACGCCAGAATTGGCAGTTTCCATCCGCAACGTCAGCCAGGGGGAACGGTGATGGCGGCAACGTCAACCATAAGATACGCCAAGACCGAGGTGTCGTCGCGCTCGACACCGGCGGCCAGATTGCGATTCCGCCGGGGATGACCGTCGGCAATAGACAGGGTATCCAACGACGCAGCAGTGCCACCGCGTGGTCCCCGTATCATATCGCGCGTTTCGCCAGTGTATGGTTGCTCGCTGCGCTATGTGCCGCATGCAGCGGTGCGTCCTACTCAACCCGCTGGGATGGCCGCCGAGGCTACGATGGCCACGGCGACTACGGCTACGACGTTGCCGCATCGAACGCTGAAGCACGCGGTTACCGGGCAATAGCAGCGCGAAGCTACCCGGCACCAGGAGATGTCGACGATCCCTGGGGCCCTTATATCCGTGAAGCGGCCTACCGTTTCCAGGTCCCGGAGCGTTGGGTGCGCGAGGTGATGCAGCAGGAGAGCGGCGGCCGTCTGTATGACGCCAATGACGCGCTGATCACGTCGTCTGTCGGTGCCATGGGGCTGATGCAGGTGATGCCGCAGACCTACGATATCCTTCGTCAACGATACGGCCTGGGCAGCGACGCCTATGATCCGCACAACAACATCCTGGCTGGCGCAGCCTATATCCGAGAGATGTATGACCGGTACGGCGCGCCGGGATTCCTCGCCGCATACGATGCAGGGCCCGATCGCGTCGATGCGTATCTGGCCGACGGCACGCCGTTGCCCGATGAGACTGTCAACTATCTTGCGTCTGTAGCGCCCCGCCTCGGCGCTGGAGTCGCCGCAAGCGGTCCATTCGCGGCATATGCCGGTTCGGCAGCAGCCGGCACGGCGGCGCCTTACGCTGACGACCGCAATCGTGCTTATGCGGGCGGCGGGATCGTGTCGGGCGCTTACACCACGGTCTCACCCAGTCCTGAGGAGGATGACCCCTCCACACGGGCCTTCGATGGCGGCGGACTGGTCACCGCTGCCGCGCCGACCGGAGTGTTGACTGGGCAGCCCTTCGTTCCATCGATGGCGCCACCGCAACTCACTCCGGTGGCTGCCATTCAGGGCGGTTGGGCCATCCAGGTCGGTGCATTTCCGAACCCGGCGACATCCACGGCGGCGCTTGAAATGGCGCGTATCCGTGCGGCTGATTTCCTGGCCGGTGCGCAGCCGGCAATCACACCAGTCCAGCACGGCGGCATTCTCTACCGCGCCCGACTGATGGGCTTATCGTCCTCAAGCGCGACGGCGGCCTGCGCCCGCCTGACCGCAAACGGGATTGATTGTTTCGCCGTCCCTCCAGGTTCGTGACACCGGCAGCGGTTCGCACCGGACAAGCCCTCCAGATCGAGGATTCGGACCAACCGAGTACTTAGGGGCCGGCGGGAAATAACTGCTGCAATCAGCCGCGCCGCAAAGCCCTGTGTCATGGCCGTCCCCGGGCTTGACCCGGGGATCAGCCCGGCCACCCACGTCTTTTCTTGCTGCCAGCAGCAAAGTCGTGGGTGGCCAGGCCAAGCCCGGCCATGACACAGGGAACTGTGACCCGCCTCCAATTGATTCGATTGTTCCCGGACGGGCCCTTGGGTTTGCGCAGGTTCGCCCTCGGTGATTGCCGTTCAATCCAGGTTGGCACCCAGCACCAGGCCTGCGGGCAGCGCCTCGCCATACAGGGCGGTGCTGTCCGAACGCCCGACTGGCGTGAACGCCTTGATCGTTGCGGTGCGAATGGGCGCGATACCTGCGCCCTCCAGCTTGCGGGCGATCTGGTTGCGCAGCGACTTCGGGACATCCAGGTTTCGGTCGTCCACGACGCGCGCTGCCCTGAGAAACAGGGTGTGCATCTCTAACAGTTCGGGCTCGGCCCAATCGAAATCCTGGAATGCCGCGTAGGCGCGCGCGACGAACTCCGCCGCCACAACGGTCTCCGGCCCCGCGTACAGCGGAGTCCGGTTCAGCAGCAGGCCGAGCGCGGCAAGATACGGCGCGCAATGCTGCTTGAGTTCGACCCGATGCAGCACCTGGGCAATGAATGACTGAACCAGGTCCGCCTTGGTCTCTCGGGGCAGGCGCTCAAGCGACCCGGCAAGGCGGACAAGTTCCGGTGACGCTTTGCCGGCGCGGATACTGGCCAGTTCGCCCGCCAACAACCTCTCCTGGTGCTCCGCCGTGAGCCCGCCGGCTACCCGGCGCCAGAGAATACATTCCTGGACCCTGCTGCGTTTGCCAGGAAAATACAGCCCCGCATCGCGCAACTGCCACAGCTCCTCGATGCGCAGCGCGTCATGGGCAAAGCCGAACCCGGGGCGCAGCAGAAATCCGGCCAGGGTGAGCCATGCCTCTTCGTGTTCCACCGACAGCTTCCGGCCCATCGTGTGTTCGTGCAGGGCCGGCCAGAGGTTGCGCAGAAGCGCCGCGTTCCACTCGTGCCGGGGCAGGCCGACGATGCCTTCCATTTGCTTCAGGACGGCATTGGCGGTCAGCCGGTCGGACTTCGGCGGCGGACGGATAAACATGCGCGCGATTTGATCCCGCGCCGCTTGCTGGGCCTCGGTCGTGGCGTTCGGCGCAACGGGTGCGGCGGCCGGGACAGCGCGCGCCGCGGCGCTGCCCTGCTCGTGCGGCCGCAGATTGAACTCGAGCGGCCAGGACTGCGGCGTTTGCGGGTCCGTCCCGACGCAGGAGATCTGCAGCAGTCCCAGCGCGTTCATCTTTGCTGCCAGCCGGACCGGCACGGTCCGGTCCGGTCCGGCGTCAGCCCCATGCGCTGTTCGGATGATCGTCTGCAGGGGCGGCAGCATGTGGAAGGCGTCCGCGTCCCACGCCAGCACGTCGCCCGCCCGGCAGCGTCCATGCCGGGTCGAGGAACACGCCTGAAAGCTCACCAACTGGTCGGTGCGCAGCTCGAGGCCCGGCAGGTCGATGTCGAACACGTGCTCCGGCGACGCATTGCGGGGCAGCACGCAGACCAGCGCCGGCGGGATCGCCCTGTCCGCTGCCGGGCCCGTCGCCGCCCGATCCGTCGCCGCCCTGTATGCTGCCGGGCCCGTCGCCGCCCTGTCCGCCGCCGCCCGATCCGTCGCCGCCCTGTCCGCCGCCGCCCTGTCCGCCGCCGCCGGGGCTGTCTGCACCTGGAGGAATATCGCCCGCGCAGCACCGGCCGCGATGCGACCGGCCTCGCCATGCAGCAGCTTGCCGAACCGAGCAGCGCCGCGCGCGACGGCAAGGTCGGGTTCGGCATTTTCCAGCTCGATCGGGCGGGCGCCGCCTTGCCAGGCCGCGATCTGGTCGAGCAAGCGCTGGCGCAAAACCGCGGCGTGCAGCGAACCGCCATTGAACAAGACAGCATCCACGCGCGGGCGGTCACGAAGGAAATCGGCCAAATGGCGCGTGACCGCGCTGTCGGCCGCGTAGGGCAGGCCCCAGTCGCGCAAGCCCGACTGAGTGCGATAGGGCCGGGCGCCCGCATCGCAGACCGGAAAAAACCCGTCCAGCACCAGGTGCTCCACCTCTCCGCGCGCCAGCGTTGCCGTCTGTGCCCCAGCCACCAGGCTGGACCCCCGGCCCGGCAGCGCCACCACGTACTGCTCTTGCGCCAAGCCGGCCCCCGAGAGCGCATGCTCTTTCAGGTCTCGGCACGACGCGACGAGGTGATCCCATTGCGGGCCCGACATCCGGCCTCGTTCCAGCACCAGCCGAGGTTCCAGCAGCACGGCGAGGGCCAGGTCGATATTGTCGCCGCCCAGCAGGATATGTTCGCTGACCGCCACCCGCCTTATGTCGGGGAGCGCGCCCGGCGTGCCGGGTCGCAGCTCGAACAAGCTGAAATCCGAGGTGCCTCCGCCGACATCGACGATCAGGACGTGCCGTGGCTCCGCAGCACGTGGGTCCAATGCTTGCAACGACGGCTCGGC
>DATHNI010000118.1:0-2306 GCA_035486135.1 Acetobacteraceae bacterium | reverse complement strand
CGCCTCGTCGAGGTGATCCTGTCGGAATCCACCCGCGTGGTGCGGTCGCGGCCAAACCTGCTGATCATGCAGCACCGGCTGGGCTTCGTGATGGCCAATGCCGGGGTGGACCATTCCAACGTGGCGCCGCTGGACGGCATCGATCGCGCGCTGCTGCTGCCGCTCGATCCCGACGGGTCGGCGGAACGCCTGCGCGCCGCGCTGGCGGAGAGGCTCGGTGTCCGCCTGGGGGTCATCATCAGCGACAGCTTCGGCCGCCCCTGGCGCCGCGGCACCGCCGGCGTGGCGATCGGCGCCGCCGGCCTGCCGTCGCTGATCGACATGCGCGGCCAGCCCGACCTGTTCGGCCGCACCCTGGAAGTCACCGTCATTGGTTTCGCCGACGAGATCGCCGCCGCGGCCGGCCTGCTGCAAGGCCAGGCGGCCGAGGCGCAACCCGTGGTGGTCGTCCGCGGCCTAAGCTGGACGGCGCCCGACGCCCCGGTTAACGAACTGGTGCGTCCACCCGAGGAGGACCTGTTCCGGTGATTATTGCCCTGTCCGGCGGTGTCGGGGGCGCCAAGCTGGCGCTCGGACTGTCGCGCATCCTGCCGCCGCAGGACCTGCTGGTGGTGGTCAACACCGGCGACGACTTCGAGCACTGGGGCCTGGCGATCTCGCCCGACATCGACACCGTGGTGTACACGCTGGCCGGCTTGGCGAACCGCGAGGTCGGCTGGGGCCGCGCCGACGAGACCTGGTCCTGCATGGAGACGCTGGCGGCGATCGGGGGAGAAACCTGGTTCAAGCTGGGCGACCGCGACCTGGCCGTGCACATCGAACGCACCCGCCGCCTGCGCCTGGGCGAATCGCTGTCCGCCATCACCGCCGACCTGTGCGCGCGCCTGGGCGTCGGGCCGCGCGTTGTGCCCATGAGCAATGATCCGGTGCGCACGCGATTGCTCACCGACACCGGCTGGCTGGATTTCCAGGAATACTTCGTGCGCAACCGCTGCGAGCCGGTGGTGCGCGAGTTGCGCTTCCACGGCGCCGACACCGCGCGCCCGCATCCGGACTTCATGGCCGCGCTGGCCGATCCGGCGCTGGAAGCGGTGGTGATCTGCCCGTCCAACCCGTTCATCAGCGTCGAGCCGATCCTGGCGGTGCCTGGCGTGCGCGCCGCGCTCGCGCATTGTGCCGCGCCGGTGATCGCCGTGTCGCCGATCATCGCCGGCCGCGCGGTGAAGGGCCCGACGGCGAAGATGATGACCGAGCTCGGCCTGGACCCCACCGCCGGCACCGTCGCGCAGCGCTACAGCGACTTGCTCGACGGCTACGTCATCGACCACGCCGACATGGCCGAGGTGGTGTCGATCGATGCCCGCGTGACCCTGGCGCAGACGCTGATGACGACGATCGAGGATCGCGAGGCGCTGGCGAAGACCGTGCTGGACGCCGCCGCCGTGCTGCGGCGCCGCAAGGGATGAACGTCTGGGCCGCGGTGCCAGTGAAGGAATTCACCGGCGCGAAGCAGCGGCTGGCCGCCCTGCTGACCCCGGAGCAGCGGGAGATCCTGGCCGCGACGATGCTGGAGGACGTGCTCGCGGCGCTGGCGGGGGCGCGCCGCCTGGCGGGTATCATGGTCAACACGATGGAGCCTCGTGCCGCGGCGCTGGCGCGGCGTTACGGGGCGCGCGTGGTGACCGACAGCGCGCGCGATGGGCACACCGGCGCGGTGCTCGGCATGGCGCGCGTGCTGGCGGCGGACGGCCACGCGATGCTGACGCTGCCTGGCGACATTCCGCGCGTTACCGCGGACGAGGTGGATACGGTGGTGGCGTCGTGCCGACCACCGCCGTCATTCACCATCGTGCCCGCGCACGATGAGTTGGGCTCGAATGCGGTGCTGTGCGCGCCACCAGGATCGGTGCCGCTGCGGTTTGGCGATGATAGCTACTTTCCGCATCTGGCGGCGGCGCGTCGCTGCGACATTGCGCCGGCCATCGTGCGGCTGCCGGGCATCGCACTGGATATCGATCATCCGGCGGATCTGCGCATGTTCCTGCGCGCGCCGCGCATGCCGACGCGGACGCTGGCGCTGCTGGAGGAGTTTGGGTTGTAGCCGGGGGGCAAGCGGGTCAGGGAAGCAAGGCCAGGGGCTTTGCCCCTGGACCCCACCAAGGGGCTCTGCCCCTTGGATCCCCGCCAAGGGCGGAGCCCTTGGAACCCTTTACTGGAGATGTTGGACGGGAGGGGGGACGTGGACCGAGAGGGTCGCCGCCCGACCGACGATCGTCGGTCGGGCGGCGACCCTCTCGGTCCACGTC
>DATHNI010000117.1:0-12170 GCA_035486135.1 Acetobacteraceae bacterium | reverse complement strand
CCAACGCCGCACGACCTGGCTGGCGATCATGATCCCGGACACTCTTTGGTTCGCTGTCGCCTGGAGCGCGGCGATCAATGGCGTCTTCATCACGGGCGCCGCACCCGTGCCGTTCCTGCCGTTGGCGATCTTCCTGCCGGTAATCATCGGCGCGCCCCTGCTGCTGTTGTCGAAGCGTGTGGGGCAGGTGCTCGACGCGATGCCGGCGACCTGGCTCGTCGCACTTCAGCTTTACCGGGTCTTCGGCAGCCAATTCCTCGCCTACTGGCTGCGCGGGACGCTGCCCGGCGTGTTCGCGTTGCCGGCGGGAACTGGCGATGTACTGACCGGCCTGTTCGCCCTGCCGGCGGCGATCGCCCTGGCGGCCGGCACGGCGGAGGGGCGCAAGGCGGCGATCCTATGGAACATCTTCGGCCTCGCGGACTTCGCGGTCGCGATCACGCTGGGCATCATCACCTCGCCCGGCCGGTTCCAGTTGATCGTTTCGAATTTGCCGGGCATCAACGCGGGCGCTTATCCGAATGTGCTGACCCCCGCTTTCGTGGTGCCAAGCTCGATCCTGCTGCACGCGCTGTCGCTGCGCCAACTGCGCCGGCGCGCCCGGGCGGAGGCGGCGCGGCGCTAGGGCATTTTCACCCTGACTGGAGATGCCGGGAATTGCACTGTCATTGCGAGGCGTGCAGCGCCGAAGCAATCCCCCGCCTGACGAGCGTTCCTCTGCTCGTCAGGCGGGGTATTGCTTCGGCGCTGCACGCCTCACAATGAGCCGGGGGCTCACGATTCCAGTCAGAGCGAAAATGCTCTAGACTCGCCCCTACACGTCCGAAGGTCGCCAACAGGGCGAAACCCACGTTGCACTCTGTTCATCGCGCCCGGTTCGCACCGTCGCTTGATCCCCGCGGATAGGCAGCCGTCACCGCGGTGCCGGCGGCAGACCGGCCATGAATTTCACCAGATACGGCTTCCAGACCGTGGCATAGTAATGGGTGAAATGCCCGTGCGTGTCCTTGCTGTAGGGCGTCAGCACGTAGGTGCCGTGCTCGATCTTCTTGAACGCGCGTTCGACCGTGCCGAGCGTCGGCGGGTCGGCGAAATCCTCGACATTGTTGATCAGCATCACATGGGCCTTGATCTTCGGCAGGTCGGCCTCGGGGCTGTAGTCGTAGATGGATTCGAGCTCGTACAGCGTGTTGTTGGCGTCGCCGTGTTCCATCAGCGTTGCCAGGCGCTTGTCGTAGAGCGCCTTGGCCGCCTGCATGGTTGGCGCTTCCTCCTGAATGCGTACTGGGCTTTCGGTCAGGTCGTTGCCGGCCGCTGCGTACATGTACAGGGTCGGGCTCTTGTCGTAGTTGCCATCATGCCAGGCCGGATCGTGGCGGATTTGCTCCGCGGTGGCGTGGCGCAGCATGTAGTTGCGGCCGCTGATCTCGACCGGCTGGCACGACATCCCGATCGTGCCATCCATCATGTCGGGATACCACTCAGCCCACAGGAATTGCTGCATGCAGCCCAGCGAACTTCCGATGATCAGCCGCAAATGGGTGACCTTCAGTCCGTCCGTGACCAGCCGGTGCGTCAGGTCCACCATGTCGTGGTATCGGTAGTGCGGGAATCCGGCCTTCAGCCCATCGGAGGGTTTCGACGAGCCGCCGCGGCCCAGCGCGTCGGGCATGATGATGTAATATTTCGTCGCGTCGAGCGGCTGGCCCGGCTTGAACAGTTCGTCGGCCAAACTCGGGCGAAACCAGTTGGCGCCGGTGCCGGTGTTGCCCTGCAACAGCAGCACGGCGTTGACCACCATGCCCTCCGCGTTCCGCTGTGCCGCGCCGATCGTGCGGTAATGCAATTTCACCTCTGGCATGTTCTCGCCGCTGGTGAATTTGTAATTGCTGACGATGTAATCGCTTTCCTGGTAACCAGGCCAATGGGTGGCCGGCTGTTTCGCCGTTTCTTGCGCCAGCGCCGGAAGCGCCGCGGCCAGGCAAACAGTAACAATCAATGCGCGGACGGACATTCGTTCGGCTCCAATGGTCATTCGGCAAACCCATCATATCCACGATTGTCGAGCGCCGCCAACCGCACTGCCGTAACCGCAGGCGATGGCGAAAACCCCGTTCCGAAGAACGTCCGCAATCGCGTGGTTGATCCGGGTCGGATCGCGATTGTCATCATGCTTGGTATTCAACAGTGCAAACCCCTGACGGAGCGGACAGGCGGTGTTCGATGGCGCCGGTTGAGCACTACTCAAAACGCCCGGGAGGAAGTCACCGTTGCTATTTGCCCGGGTGACCGCAGACGGCTTGCGGCCGCCTTGCCATGGCTTGTGTCTTGAAATCGGGACGGTGCAGCGGTATGTTCAACGATACTGGGTTTTGTCTAACGAGAGGCGATCGTCGTGGCGAAGGCATCAACGGGCAAGCCCGCAGCGCACAGGGCTAAACGATCGACAGGAGGCTTGGCCAAGGGCAGCGCGGGCAGGACGAGGGTCGGTCAGCGCGACACCAAGGCCGGCGAGGCCGTCGTCAGCAAGGCGCGATTCGAGGCAGTCATACAGGCGGCGAGACAATCCGGTCTCCTGAGCGGAAAAAATGGCCGGATCGGCGGCAGGGTGAGCCCTGCGTTGGTCAGGCAAGCAAAGCGACAAACGGGCATCCAGACCGACACAGACCTTATTGAGTTTGCGTTGGCGACGGTCGCACTCGAAGATCGCTTCGCGGAGGTGTTCAAGGAGGCTCGAGGCAAGATCGATCCGGAGTTGAAACTCGGCTTCTGATGTGGCGGAGTTCGATTTTGACGCAGCACGACGCTGGGCGCGGTTCGATCCGCAAAGGACGCTGGCGCGCCGAGGCGACGACAAACTGCCGTTCGTCGATGCAAGCCAAATTGGCGGGCAGGGTCTTTTGCTTGACACCTGCGTCTACATCGATCAAATGCAAAATCGTTCACCGCACGTGTTGGACGATCTGATCGCACAGCGACAGGTCAATCATTCGACCGTCGCGATCCAGGAGTTGATGCACGCAGTCGGAGTACTGAACCCATCAGATGGGCGAACTCCGGGTGTCATTGCCGAGATCGGCAAGCAAATCAAAGCCATGCCCCGGCACAGGGTCTTCGCGCCCGATAGCGAGGTCCTTGGCCGAGCAGCGCTGCTGTCGGGAATTCTATGCCGCCTCCAGGGGTACGAAAAGGACAGCAAGCTACGTGCGCTCCAGGACTGCGTTCTGTTCCTACAGGCGCAGAAGCTCGGCTTAGTGGCGCTGACCGCGAATGTCAGCGACTACGATGTTCTGCTGCAGCTCCTCCCGACGGGGCGGGCGCTGTTCTACAGGCGGAACTGAGCCGGCTGGATCGCTCGGGCATCGGCTTGGTATTGTATCGAGCGCCGTAAATATTGACCTGCCGGCCGCGCCATCCTCGTCATGCCGGCGAAGATCTGCATCCACGACTTTCGTTGCTGCGCGCGGCAAAGTCATGGATGGTGGGTCGGAGCCTGCCCCCGGCCGCTTGACCCGGGGGCCTGCCATGACGGGGACTGCCGGGCCGATGCGTTAGCCGTTTGAGCGGTTGGTATCAGAAATCAGTTCGCCCGCAACGGGGTCCTGGTCCGTCGTGCAAACGGATCCGGCGCGCCAAGGCGGCTGATCGCCAGCGGCAAGGCCGGCGTAACGCCCGCGACTTCTTCCAGCGACGTGTCGCGCGCAATCACCACGAGGAACGGCGGGTCGGCCGGACCACCGAAAGGCCGAGGTGCGCTGAACATCGTGCCAACGGACTGAATCAGCAACGGGATCTCTGACTCAATCACGGCAACCACGCCTTTGACTCGCAGCAGCCGCTCGCCAAGGAGCCCGGCAAGGTTGTCGAGCCAGGCAGCAAAATCATCCCACGCGGGTTTCGCTGTCCAGCGAAAGAGGAGTACGGCGATGCGTGGATGCGCCGGCACGGGAGTGCTTTGTCCTGCGGAGCCAGCAATATTCGGTTGCGGTAACTCCGCGATGCCGGGATTGCCCGAATGCGGCAAGTCCGCGGCGCCGGGCAACACGGCGGGCGCCGGCGGTCGCGTGGCGAAGGCCGCGAGGACGCAGGTGCGGCGATCTTCGAAGTCGATGATGCCGGCGAGCGGATTGACGCCCCTCGCCATCGCCCGCGCGGCGTCCATTTGTTCCGGCGTCGCGAGGTCGCGCTTGGTCAACACCAGGGCTTGCGCCCCGGCCCATTGCGCCGCGGCTTCCTCGAACCCCGCAACGTCGGCGTTTCTCCGGCAATCGAACGTGGCGACCACGCTGACGCGCAGCCGCAGCGCGGCCAGAGGCGCGAGCCCGCGCAGGATCGGACCCGGTTTCGACAAACCGCTGGTCTCCAGCACGATGCGTCGTAGCGGCGCGGCGCGGCTGTCAACCAACTGCGAGACCGTGTCGGCAAGGTCGCTGCCGAGTGCGCAGCACACACAGCCATTGGCGAGCATGGCCATCCGCAGCCCGCCAGTGCCTTCCGCGAGGATGGCGCCGTCCAGCCCGATCTCGCCAACTTCGTTGACGATCACAGCGGTTTCGGCCGCCTCCGGCATCGCCAGGAAGTCACGCAGCAGCGTGGTCTTGCCGCTGCCGAGGAAGCCGGTGAGGATCAGAAAGTCGATCAGCTCAGGACCGTGCCGGACGCGGGCGCGCCGCCTCGTCGTCCGCGTAGCTCTGCACCACCAACGCGCGGACGTCGGCGAGCAATTCATCGACGTCGAAAATCATGCCGCCCTTGATGGTGTAGCGCAGCGCGCGGTGCCATTCCGTCGTGTTGGTGGTGTCGTTCAGCCGCAGTGCGCCGGTGCCGTAGAGCAACTTGAAGTCGGTCAGCGGATTGTGGTCGTGCACCAGCAGGTCGGCGCGCTTGCCCGGTTCGACGCTGCCGGTTTCGTCGTCGATCCCGAGCAATGCCGCACCCTGGGTCGTGGCGGCGCGCAGCACCTCCAGCGGGTGGAAGCCGGCTTCCTGCAGCAGCTCGAGTTCGCGGATGAAGCCAAAGCCGAAAATCTGGTAGATGAAGCCTGAATCGCTGCCGGCGCAGACGCGGCCGCCGCGGTTCTTGTACTCGTTGATGAACTGCATCCAGATGCGGTAGTTCTGCTTCCACTCGATCTCGTTGGTGGTGGTCCATCGTACCCAGTACGAGCCGTGGCCGCCGCGCTGCGGCTGGAAGTATTTCCACAGGCTCTTCCAGGCATAGTCGTGTTGCCAATCGGCCTGGCGGGCGCGCATCAGGTCGCGGTTGGCGTCGTAGATTCCGAAGGTGGGCACGAATGTGAAGTCCAGTGCCAGGAACGCATCCATCACCTCGCGCCATTTCGCACTGCCGGGCTCGGCGCCTTGGGCGAAGGTCTGGCCGGCATAGGCGAAGCGGAAATATTCGTCGTTGTAGTCGTAGTCGGTGGGGTAGGCCTGCACCACGCGGTTTTCGAACAATGCCTCGGGCAGGCCGTAGTAATGTTCCGCACTGGTGAGGCCCCAGCGCGCCGACGTTAGAGCGTTCATCCGCGTGACCGCCATCTGCGCATGGTGGCAGCCGCTGCGCAGGCCGAGCTTGCCGCATTCGTCCAGCGCGGCCTGCATGATCGCCGGCGGGGCGCCAAAGAACTTGATGCCGTCCGCACCGCGCTCCTTCACGCGCCGCAGCCAGGCCCGCCCTTGCTCTGGGGTGTGGATCACCTTCAGCATGTCGTTGACGGCGGGAAAATATGTGTGGGCCACGATATGTGGCGCCGCGATCGTGCCGGCAGCGGACCGTTCTTTCTGGCGCAGCATCCAGGCAAGGCCATTCATCGAGCCCATCTCGCGCACCGTGGTCACGCCGTGCGCCAGCCACAGCTTATAAACGTAATCGACCGGCGGCACCCAGCCGTTGGCGGCGTGGTACGGGACGCCGGCATGGGCGTGGCAGTCGATGAAGCCGGGCGTTACCCATTTGCCGTGGCAGTCGATCTCGTGATCGCCCGCGGCCGGGCGGCGTTCCGGCTTGATCGGCAGTTTCGCGGCCGCCACCTTGCGCAACTCGGTGATGCGGCCGTTCTCGACGACGATGTCCACCGGCCCGATCGGCGGGGCGCCGGTGCCGTCGATGACCGTGGCGCCGCGCAGCACGAGGCGCGCGAAGGGGCCGATGCCGCGGTCGCGGCTCGTGGCTTCCGCCACCGGAGGCTGGCCCATCTGGGCACGGGTCAGGGCGAGTTCCTCGCCGGCATCGGGGTCGAAAATGGAGTCGGACATTGCGGGGCAGCCTGCCAGTGACGCTCTATCCAACCGTATCGCGCGGGACAGCGCCAGGGTCGCGCGGTTGCGTCCTGCCGCGCTGACGATTACTCCAGCGGACCGTCATGAGGACCAGCGCATGAGCACCACCCTGCCCAAACCCCGCGGCCGGCATTTCTTCGCCAATCCCGGGCCGACCAACATCCCGGACAGCGTGCTGCGGGCGATGGACCGTCCGAGCATCGATTTCCACGATCCCGAATTCACCGAGGTCTATGAAGCCGGCTATTCCGGCGTGAAGCGTGTGCTGCAAACCAACCAGCACCTGTTCATGTACAACGCCTCCGGCCACGGCGCGTGGGAAGCCAGCCTGACCAATTTGCTCTCCCCTGGCGACCGGATCGTCGTGCTCGAATCGGGGTACTTCTCCGAGGAATGGGCCAACATGGCCCGCAGCCACGGGCTGGACGTGCACGAAGTGCAGGCCGACTGGCGCCGTGGCGTCGATATCGCCGCATTGCGCGCGGTGCTGGCGGACGACCGACAGCACGCGATCAAGGCGGTCTGCGTGGTGCATAACGAAACCGCCACCGGCATGATGCTGCCGCTGGACGAAATCCGCGCCGCGATCGACGGCACCGCCCATCCGGCGCTGTTCCTGGTGGACACCATCTCGTCGCTCGGCTCGCTGGATTTCCGCATGGACGAGTGGAAGATCGACTGCGTCGTCGGCGGCGGCCAGAAAGGCCTGATGCTGCCCACCGGCATGAGCTTCACCGGCGTGTCCGACAAAGGCCTGGCGGCGCATGCCAACGCGAAGCTGAAGCGGTTCTATTTCGACTGGACGATGATGGCGAACCGCCAACCGCACCGAAGCTTCATCGGCACGCTGCCGGTCAACATGTTCTACGGCCTGCGCGAATCGATCCGGCTGATCGACGAGGAGGGCCTGCCCAATGTGATCGCCCGCCACACCCGCCTGGCCGAGGCGACGCGGCGCTGCGTCCAGGTGTGGGCCGGCAATGACGGGCCGCAACTCTACTGCGTGAATCCGGGCCGGTATTCCAACTCGGTGACGGCGGTGCTGATGCCGGAGGGCTACAATTCCGAACTGGTGCGCCGCACGGCGCGGCAGCGGTTCAACGTGTCGCTCGGAGGCGGGCTGGGCAGGCTCGGGGGAAAGATCTTCCGGATCGGCCATCTGGGCGACCTGAACGAGCCGATGCTGCTGGGGGCGCTGACCGCGGTGGAGATGGCGCTGCGCATCGAGCATATCCCGCACGGGCGGGGAGGGGTCGAGGCGGCGATGGCATACCTGGCCGGCGAAACATAAGGGCCTACCCCGCAATCATCGCTCCGGTTCGGACGCTGGGCCATTGCATCGTCATGGCGACCGAAGGTTCGCCGTCCACGACTTCGTGTTGACCGGCACCGCAAGCCGTGGATGGTGCGCCTTCGCGCACCATGACGGGGGGGCAGCGGCTTGAGCGACGCATTCGAGAGCTGTCATTACGGCGGCGTCGTCAGCGGATTACCAAAATCCTAGGCATTGTTAACTTTCCTCGGCGCCGCCGGTGCGCAAGTTTGCCGATGACCGGCGCCAGGAGGCAATCAATGCCTAATCCACATCACAGCAAATGCACGCAATATCCGCGATGATGCGGCGACGACATTTACTGACGGTTGCTGCCGGTGCTCTGGCGTTTCCGATGGCAGGCTGCGATCGCAAGACGCAGTTTCATGAAGCGGACATTTCCGGCAGCCTGCCGCCGCTGGAGTTCAGCATGACGGACGCGATGACCGGCGCCCCGGTCACCGCGGCGGATTTCCGCGGCAAGGTCGCGTTGCTCTATTTCGGCTACACGCTCTGCCCTGATTTCTGCCCCACCACGCTCACCAACCTGGCCGCCGCGCTGAAGCAGCTTGGCTCGCAGTCGGACCAGGTGCGCGTGTTGTTCGTCACGGTCGATCCGAACCGCGATTCACTGCCGGTGTTGAAGCAATACGCCACGCTGTTCGCGCCGCAGATCGTGGGGCTGCGCGGGACGCCGGACGCACTGGCCTCGCTCGCACGACGCTATCGCGTGGCATATTCCGTCACGCCCGCGCACGATGGCCATCCGTACGAGGTGACGCACAGCGCCATCGTCTATGTGTTCGATCAGGACGGCAACGCGAGGCTGCTGATCTCGTCGATGGCGACCCAGAAGCCGGAGATCGACGGCACGGCGCAGGATCTGCGGACCCTGATCGCGCAGCACAATCCGCCGGGGCTGCTGGAGAAGATCGAGCAGATCGTGTGATCGCCGCGGTGCCGGACTATGGGCCTTTCGCGCCGTAAACCGGGAAGTTCGCGGACAGCGACGTTCCATCGTTGAAGCGCAGCGACACCGGCACGCTCCCACCTGGGGCGATCGCCGCCGCTGGGGACATGCACATCAGGTGATAGCCGCCGGGGCTGAACGTCACCGTGCCGTGCGGCGGCACGACGACGTTCGGCACCATCTCCATGCGGGCGGTGCCGTTCTCGCTGACGCTACGGTGCAGCATCAGTTGGCCGCAATCCGGCGATGCCGCCGCGGTCAGTGTGGCGGGCTGGGCGCTGCCATTGCTCAGCGTGAAATAACCGGCGGCGGGAATTCGCGCCGTCAGGAAGCGCATCCAGGGATGCGAGATCGTCACGGCCGGTGCCGCCGCCGCCGCCAGCGACGGTGCCGCGAGCAATCCGAGCGCCAGCGCTGCCGCGCTAACGGCGCCCCGTCCAGGACGATGCATAAACGACGATGCGTGTTGGGCTTTCATCATCATCCGGTTCCTCGACGGGCAGGTTGTCCTCGTGCACGCGCAACGCGTTAAGCACGGTCATGAAGCCGACGATGCTCATCATGCCGGCGGGGATCCACGCAACGATGCCGCCGATATGCTGGTCGTTCACCGCGGTGATCGAGGGAAACAGGCGCCCGCACAGATCGTAATACGGATAGAGCCCACCTGGACTGAACGCGATGTAGCTGCCCAGCGCGATTTGCGGGAACATCACGCCGAAGGGCAGCACCATCCGGATCCCGTAGCTGGTCCCGGCTTCCTCCTTTGGCCGCGGATCGAGCACCAGGAACCAGAACAGCAGGCCGTCGCCGATCATGCTCCAGTTCATGACGGCGTACAGGCGCGGGTCGATCATCGCGCGGAAATGCACCGGCGGGATCAGGAACACATAGATCAGCCCGACGAACAGGATGGCAGCCAGCAACGGCTGCTGCACGACCGAGAGCGCCACGCGCAGCGAGCGGGCGTTGGCGATGCGGCGGAAGGGCAGGGGCATGCCGCGGTACAGCGCCTCGCCCGGCCAGGCCAGGGCGACCAGGAACGGCCCCAGGTGGTGCATGAAAATGTGCTGGATGCGGTTCAGGAAGAACTCGTGCTGCGCCATGTAGTCGAAGCGCGTTTGCACCACGGCGTAGATCGCGGCGACGCCCAGCAGGAACGATACCTGCCGCCACGGCGAGGGGCGGGCCTGCGGCGCGGTGCGCAGGACGCCTCGGGCGTACCACCACAGACCCAGGGCGGCGGCGAGGAATTCGACCCAGGAGAAGTCCCACGGCGCCCAGGGCGGCAGTTCGGTCGGGTGATACAGGCTCAGCCAGGACAGCGTGCCGCCAAGCGCGAGCACGATCGCGAAGCCGGCGACGTCATCCCGGCCGAAGCCGGACCCCGGAGCGATCGCGAGTTCCACTGGCAGGCTTTCCATCCGTCCGGTTCCTACGCCGGTGGCCGCGCCGGCAGAAGCATGGGCCGGGTTGAAAATTGGCCATGATTTGTCCACTCGCCCTGCCGCGGCAGCCTGGCAGCGGCGGCCCGTACGCAATCAGGCCGGAGGACTTGCGTCCCCCGGCCTGTCGCGCCGATCGCCAGAGTGGGGTGAGGGTTGAACTTATGGGCGGGTCACCACTGTCGTGCTGGTGTCAGGAGCGGCGTAAACCGGAGCCGGCGGCGGGGCCGGGTTCGGCGTCACGACGGTGGTCTCCCTGGGCGTGGGCGTCGAGTGCACATCGACGCAGCCCGCGATGCCGAGCGCCATCAGTGGAAGCAGAAGCAAGGAAACGCGCATGGTGGTTTTCCTCGTGTGGTTTCTGGTACCGTGGAGCGTGGAGCCAACACGACGAGAATGCGTGCCGGTTCGTGGCACTCCGCGGTCGGCTTCGTGGCCGGTTCTGGGCGGGCGATCACGAGCAGGTGGGCGCCGGGTTGCCGGATTGGCCGAGGTGTTGGAACATGCCGGGAACGCCGGGCGGTCGTGCGGCCGAGGCCATTGGGCGATGGCCGCTGCGCGGGTAGGGTATCGGATGTCAATGTGGCATTGACGCAACGTCCACAGGCTATGTTGTATGTGACAGAGCAGGGACCCGCCATATGTTGTTATTAGGTGTTGCCACGAATCGTGGCCGGTCCGGATGCTTCTCCTCCGACGACGCCAGGGGAGGCCGACGTGCTTGACGTGATTCAGATGACGGGGCGGCATCAGGTCCATGTGGACCGTTCTCGGGACGCACTGCTGACCGATTTCGGGCGGGCGACGCTGTCCGACCGCTACCTGATGCCGGAAGAGGGTTTCCAGGATCTGTTCGCGCGGGTGGCGTCCTATTACGGCGACGATGCCGCGCATGCGCAGCGGCTGTACGATTATATCAGCAAGCTGTGGTTCATGCCGGCCACGCCGGTGCTGTCGAATGGGGGCACCAATCGCGGCCTGCCGATCTCCTGCTTCCTGAACGAGGCGTCGGACAGCCTGGACGGCATCGTCGGGCTGTGGAACGAGAATGTGTGGCTGGCGTCGAAGGGCGGCGGCATCGGGTCGTATTGGGGCAACCTGCGGTCCATCGGCGAGAAGGTGGGGGCGGTCGGCAAAACGTCGGGCGTGATCCCGTTCATCCGGGTGATGGATTCGCTGACCCTGGCGATCTCGCAGGGCTCGCTGCGGCGTGGGTCGGCGGCGGTGTATCTGCCGGTGTGGCATCCGGAGATCGAGGAGTTCATCGAAATCCGCCGGCCGACCGGGGGCGATCCGAACCGCAAGGCGTTGAACCTGCATCACGGCATCCTGGTGTCCGACGCGTTCATGCGCGCGGTGGAGGCGGACGAGGCCTGGCCGCTGCTGTCGCCGAAGGACGGCGCGGTCGTGCGGTCGATTTCCGCGCGCGGGCTGTGGATTCGAATTTTGACGGCGCGGATCGAAACCGGTGAGCCATACTTGATCTTTTCCGATCATGTGAGCAGGGCGCAGCCGGATCATCATAAGCTGGCGGGATTGGAGGTGAAGACGTCCAATTTGTGCAGCGAGATCACGCTGCCGACCGGACGTGACCAGCACGGGCGCGAACGCACTGCCGTGTGCTGCCTGTGTTCGTTGAATTTGGAAACGTGGTTCGAGTGGGAGAAGCATCCGACCTTTATCGAGGACGTGATGCGGTTTTTGGACAACGTGTTGCAGGATTTTATTGACCGCGCGCCGTCCGAGATGGCGAAGGCGAAGTATTCCGCGATGCGGGAGCGGTCGGTGGGGCTGGGCGTGATGGGGTTCCACTCGTTCCTGCAGGCGCTGAACGTGCCGTGGGAGAGCGTGGTCGCGAAAGTCTGGAACAAGCGGATCTTCCGGCATATCCGGTCGGGTGCGGACGCGGCGTCGTATGTGCTGGCGGAGGAGCGGGGCGCGTGCCCCGATGCGGCGGAATACGGCGTGATGGAGCGGTTCTCGCACAAGATGTCGCTGGCGCCGACCGCGTCGATTTCGATCATCGCGGGGAATGCGTCGCCGGGGATCGAGCCGATCGCGGCGAACGTGTTCTTGCAGAAGACTTTGTCGGGGAGCTTTACGGTGCGCAACCGGCATCTGCAGAAGCTGCTGGCGGAGAAGGGGATGGATAACGACGAGGT
>DATHNI010000116.1:0-31465 GCA_035486135.1 Acetobacteraceae bacterium | reverse complement strand
GGGCGTGCACGCAACATCTTCGCGGCGTGACCCCTCCGCCTTGCCCCCTCCCACAAGGGGAGGGGAGCATTCTTCTCCCACGCAGTCTTATCCTGACGCCTATGGGGCAAAGCCCCTGGACCCCACCAAGGGCAGAGCCCTGGCCTCGCTTCGTCACCCGCGGCGCATGCGGATGTCCGGGCCGATCCGCCCGGCCGCGGCGTGTTCCGCCAGCACGTGCAGCCTGATGTGGCGCCCCTCGCGGAACCGCCGATCGCTGAAGTCCATCGCGGTCAATCCGTCCCGCAGCCGGCCGATCGTCCCAGCCAGCGTCGCCATCGGCTGATGCCCCGGTGCAAGCGAACGGAACAGCGAGAAATCGACGCGATACGAGCGGCGATCCGGCGGTGCCTCCCGGTTGATCGACAGCGTGCAGCCGGGGACCTGCGACACCACGGCCTCGGCGAGACCGCGCACCTGGAAGTTCCAATCGTCCGAACCGGCGTTGACCACCAGCATGTCGCCGCCACACGCGGCGGGACGCACCACCGCCCATTCGATCGCCCGCGCCATGTCGGTCACGTCGATCAGCGGCCGCCAGGGCGAGCCGTCGCTCAGCACGGTGATCTCGCCGGTTGCCATCGCGCATGCGACGAAGTCGTTGATCACCAAGTCGAGCCGCAGCCGGTCCGACATGCCGCAGGCGGTGGCGAAGCGCAGGCAGGTGACGGTCATCCCGTCGCGCTCCATCTGCCGCAACCCCTGCTCGGTGGCGATCTTGGAACGGGCGTAGGCGCTGATCGGCGCGACGCCATCCGCCTCCGTGCGGGCGGTGGCTCCGGCCGCGCCATACACGCTGCAACTCGAGGCAAACACGAAATGCCGCACGCCGGCGTCGCAGGCCAGCGCAGCCAGCCGCAGGCTGGCCAGGTGGTTCACCTCGTTGGTTGGCTCGGCGAACCGGTCGCCCATCGGATCGTTGGAAATCGCTGCCAGGTGCACCACCGCATCGCAGCCGGCCAGCAGGCTGGCATCGATGTCGCGCGTGTCGCCGAAGACCTGGCGATCGAGCAAGGTTTCCGGCAGCACGTCGCAGCCCGTGAGGCAATGTGCGAACAGCCCGGAATCGTAGCCGATCAGCACGGCATCGGGGAACCGCGCGCGGAAGTGGCGCACCAGGACGGGTCCGACATACCCCATGTTGCCGGTGATCAGGATTTGCATGGCACTACCAAGGTTGGTGGCGTCAGTCTGCCGGCGGGACTCATAATTTCACGTTAATGGCACCAACGCTCGTCCCGGGACGGCCGGCCATGACGTGGGGAACTGCCTCGGCGTGGACGGTGTCGCTTGTGTCATGGTCCGCCCCCGGGTCAAGCGCCCGGGGGCAGGCTCCGGCGGACCATCCACGACCTTTGCTGGCGCAGGCAGCGAAGTCGTGGATGATGCGCCGTCGCGCACCATGACGCGGGGCGGGCGCATCGTTCCGACTGATCCGGCTATTTCCCCGCGAGCCCTCACGCATGGTTGGCGTCCCTCAGCGCGCGCCGCTCGGCCACAGCACGACACGCAGCGTTTGCAGCAGGATCACCAGGTCGAACAGCACCGAAAAATTCTTCACATAGTACAGATCGTAGCTCAATTTCGAGCGCGCATCGTCAACCGACGCGCCATAGGGATAGTTGATCTGCGCCCAACCGGTAAGACCCGCCTTCACCATGTGGCGCTCGTTGTACAGCGGAATCTGCCGCGCCAGCTCCGCAACGAACACCGGCCGCTCGGGGCGCGGCCCGACGAACGACATCTCGCCGCGCAGCACGTTCACAAGTTGCGGCAGTTCGTCGATCCGCGTGCGGCGCAGGAACGCTCCCACCCGGGTGATACGGTCGTCCTTCGTCGCGGCCCATACCGCGCCGTTCGCCTCGGCATTCACCCGCATCGTGCGCAGCTTCAAAATGCGGAAATGCCGGCCGCCCTGGGTCACCCGTTCCTGGCGATACAGCACCGGACCGGGTCCCTCCCAGCAGATCGCCAGGATGGCGGACAGCAGCACCGGCGAGGCCACCGCCAGCACCAGCACGCTGGCCAACAGGTCGAACGCCCGCTTGAGGAACCGGTCGATCGCGCTGAACTGGAAGCCGTCGGAATACAGCAGCCAGCCCAGTTCCATCCGCTTCAGGTCAACCCGGCGGATCTCCTTCTCCACGAAGGTCAGGTACTGCACCACCGGGTAGCCGGCGGTCTTGCACTCCAGCAGACGCTCGAGGTTCATGCCGCGCCGCTCGTCGGGGGCGATCACCACCTCGTCGGCGCCGACAGCTTCCGCCGCCTGGAGCACGGCGAATTGGTCGGAGCGCAGGATGCGGCCCGCCGGGTCCGCCGCCAGTCGAGGGTCGATCGCGCCCAGGCCGTCGTGGTGCAGGAAGGCGATGTCGTAGTCCAGGCTGCCGCCTTCCTTGGACAGCATGCGCAGCAGGTCCCAGGCGCGCTGTCCCGCGCCAACCACCAGCAAATGCCGGCGCAGCACGCGGCGTTGCACCAGCCCGGCGACCACCACGCGCGCCACGAACGCACACGATGTGAAGCAGATGCACGCCAGCGCAAACCCGAGCGTCGCCTCCCTGCTGTCGGGCGACGCGAACAGAGCAGCGTTAATCCGCGGCAGCACCAGCGAGCAAAGCACGGTCAGCACCGCACCCATCCCGACCACAAGCGGAACGCGCGACAGCGATCGGCCGGTCCACAGGATGGCGTCGCGGCGATACAGCCCCATCGCGTAGAGCAACAGCAGATCGGTCACCGGATAGCTGATGCCGCGCAGGTCGAGCGGCAGGGTGACGTGCAGCGCGAGTGCCGGATAGGCGGCCCAAAGCGCCAGCGGCCAGGCAACCAGGACGCAGCCGAGGTCCAGTGCGAACAACACGGTGCCGGTGGTGAACAGCGACAGGTTCAACAGCCGGCGGGATTGCTCCGAGGGCGGCCGCTCCATCGGATTGGCATCGCTCGCCCGGAAATCCAATTCCGCCGGCGCTGGCATCACGACCGCGGCCGGGGCGGTTGCCTCAGCGGCAAGGCGGCGCCTGACGCCACCGGCGGCAGCGGGTGCACAGCATCGGGCCACGGGAATTCTTGCAACACCTGCGCGACGCCTCCCGGCCTGCACGGCATGGCAATTGCCGGCATGCTGTTTGCCAATCTGGCACAAAAGGGCAGTTTAGCGACAGATGATTAATGAAGCGTTCCGGCGCGGGAGAAGAATGCTCCCCCTCCCCTTGTGAGAGGGGGCAGGGGGGAGGGGTCCCGCCGCGAAGATGTTGCGTGCACGCCCCCTCCCCCCAACCCCCTCCCACAAGGGGAGGGGGAGTTCTTTCGCGCCGCGCCGCCTTATCCTGACGCCTATGGGGCAAAGCCCCTAACCTTAAGGCGGCTTCGCCGCCAGGCTGTCGGCGGCCGCCGGCAGGGTCGGCGGATTGCCGGCCACCTGTGCTTTCGGAATCTCGTCTACGCTGTCCTGCCAGCCGCCGCCCAGCGCGGTGTACAGCGTCACGATATCATCGGTCAGCGTCACGTCGGCCTGCACCAGCGATTGCCGCGTGGTGGTCAGCGTCTCCTCGGCATTCAGCACCTGGATGAAGTCCGCCACGCCGTGGACATAGCGATCGCGCGCCAGCGACAGCGTGCTCTCCGCCGAGGCCACCGTCTCGGCAAGCTTGTCCCGCGAGGCCAGGTCGGTGCGATAGGCGACCAGCGCATCCTCCACCTCGCGCAGCGCGTTCAGCACCGTGTTGCGGTAGTTCAGCGCCGCCTCAACCTCCTGCGCGCGCGCCAGCCGCAGGCTTGCCGTCAGCCGGCCGCCCTGGAAGATCGGCAGCGAGATGCTTGGCCCGAACGCATAGAACGCACTCGCCCAGTTGGTCAGGTAGGTGGCATCGATCGCGCGCAACCCAAAATCGCCGGTCAGCGAGATGTCCGGATAGAAGCTCGCCATCGCGACGCCCTCATTGGCCGTCGCGGCATGCAACTGCGCTTCCGCCTGGCGGATGTCGGGCCGCCGCCGCGCCAGGCTGGATGGCACGCCAATCCCCATGATGGGGGGGATGATCGGCAATGGCGCGGGCGTGGCAAGCATCGCATCCACCGCCCCGGGCGGCTGACCGATCAGCACGCTGAGACGGTTCATCGCCTGCTGCACCTGTTGCTCGAAGCCCGGCAGCAGATGCTGATCGTTAGAAAGCTGCGTGCGCGCCTGGTCCACGTCCAGCAATGACGTCAGGCCCTGCTGCTGGCGCTCCTGCGTCAGGCTCAGCGCATCCTGCGCGACCGCGATATTGCCCTCCTGACTGGCGGCCAGCGCCTGGGCGCCGCGCAGCGCGACATAGGCCTGTGCCACCTGGCTCTCCAGCATCACCAGCGCATCGTCGGTCGCCTCGACCTGCGCCTGCGTCTGCGCCTTCGCTTGCTCCACCGACCGCCGGACCTTGCCGAACAGATCCAGTTCCCAGGAGGCATTCAGCCCGTACTGGTAGAGATTGACCGGCTGCCCCAGAGCGTTCAGGACACCGCCGATTGCCGTGCTGGCCTCGCCCCCGAGGCCAGGGCTGATGCGATTGAGCGGCGAGTTCGCGTCCGCCAGCTTATTCAACTGGCCATACACTCCCTCCGATTCGAGCAGCCCCTTCAGGCCGAGTTGATCGCGCACATAGCTGCCGGTGCCGCCGATGGTCGGCAGTCCCGCGGCGCGCGCGGTGACCTCGCCCTGGATCGCCTCGGTCACCCGCACCAGCGCCTGTTGAACGCTGAGATTGCCGGCGATCGCCTGCTGCATCAGCGCGGTCAGCTTCGGGTCGCCGAACCGGTTCCACCACATCGGGTCGGGATCGCTCGCCTCGATGATCCTGGTGCGGTTATCGGCCAGCCGCACCGCTGCGTCGTGCCAGTGCGAGATCTCGGGTGGGGTGGGAGGCGTGAAATTGGGACCAACCGTGCAGCCGCCCAGTGTCAGCAGCAGCGTGCCCGCGGCGCCGGCGATACAGGGATCAAGGATGCTGCGCATGCGTCAGTGCATTCCTCCGCCACCCTGCGGCTTGGCGCCCGACATCAGCAGCGCGGTCGGGATCATCACGAACGCCATGCAGGCGGTGATGAAGAAGACGTCGATATAGGACAGCACGGCGACCTGCGACTGCAGCATGCCAAGCACCTGGCCTGGCGCCATCTGCATCGCCTGCCCCATCGAATGCCCGGTGTTCACCAGGGCTTGCTCCACCTGCCGCAACAGCACCTCGTAGGGCTGGTTGGTCGGTGTCAGGTTGGCGATCAGGCTCAACTGATTGACCTGCTGGTAATTTGCGACAATCGCGGTGGAGACCGAAATGCCGATGCCGCCGAACACGTTGCGCGACATGTTGAACAGTGCCGCCGCGTCGCCGTTCAGGTCCCGCGGCAGCGTGGCGTAGGCAATCGTGCTGATCGGCACGAACAGCAGCGCCAGCGCCGCGGTCTGTGCCGCGCGCATCATGGCCAGGTGCCGGAAGTCGAGATCGGGAACCAGGCTGCGCGAATACAACAGCGCACAGCCCAGCGCGAAGCCGCCTGCCGCAATCACGTACTTGGCCGGAACCAGGCCCATCAACCGGCCGACCACCGGGATCAGGAACACCAGGACCACGGCGCCCGGCGCCAGCACCAGCCCGGCCAGCAACGCGGTATAGCCCAATTGCTCCTGGGCGAATTCCGGGATCAGCACGGCACTCGCATAGAGCACGCAGCCCATGATCGCGATCTGCACCGAGCCCAGTGCGAAATTGCGATCGCGGAACACTCGCAGATCGACGATCGGATGGCGCGCGTAATACAGCCAGACGCAGCCGAACAGGAAACCGGTCGCCGACAGCAGGAACAGGATGCGGATGACGTGCGACCCCAGCCAGTCGTAATCCTCGCCGCGATCCACCGCGATCTCCAGGCAGCCCAGGGCCAGCGCGATGAAGCCGGTGCCGACATAGTCGAACGGCGGCGCAGTGCGCCTTTCCCGCACGACGTGCGGTGGATCCTCCAGCAGGTGCAGCACGCTGAAGAAGGTGATCAGCCCGATCGGCACGTTGATCAGGAAGATCCAGTGCCAGGAATAGGTATCGGTGAGGTAGCCGCCCAACACCGGCCCGACGATCGGCGCGATGATGATGGCGACGGCAGTCAGCGAGAATGCAGCCTGCCGCTTCTCCGGCGGGAAGTGATCGAGGATGATGGCCTGCTGCGTCGGTTGCAGGCCGCCGCCGAAAAAACCTTGCAAGGCGCGGAACACCAGGATCTCCCAGAACGCATCCGCCAGGCCGCACGCCAGCGACATCACGGTGAACATGCCGATGCAGATGAGGAAATAGCGCTTGCGGCCGAGCCGGCGGCCAAGCGCGCCGGAGATCGTCAGCACGATGCCATTGGCCACCAGATAGGTGGTGAGTGCCCAGGCACTCTCGTCATTGCTGACGGACAGGCTGCCGGCGATATGCGGCAGCGACACGTTGACGATGGTGGTGTCCAGCACCTCCATGAACGCACCGAGCGTCACCGCGACGGCTATCAGCCAGGGATTGGCCCGGGGCTTCCACGGTACGCGCTGCGCGCCGCTCATCGCCCCGTCGCTCATCGCACCGTGACCGTCGGCTCGACCGACAGGCCGAGCGGCACCTCGTGCATCCCGTCCAGGCCGCTGTCGATGATGATCTTCACCGGCACCCGGCGCACGATCTTGACGAAATTGCCGGTGGCGTTCTCCGCCGGGAACGCCGAGAAGCGCGCGCCGCTGCCGGCCTGGATGCTGTCCACATGCCCGCGCAAATGCAGACCTGGATAGGCGTCAACGCTGATGGCGACCTTCTGGCCGGGCCTGATGTCGGAAAGCTGGTCCTCCTTGAAATTCGCCACGATCCAGGGTTGCGGCGTGACGATGTAGAACACCTGCTGGCCGGCCTGCACGAAGGTGCCCAGGTCGACGTTGCGCTCGGTGATCCAGCCGTCCTGCGGCGCGCGGATTTCGGTATAGGAGAAGTTCACCTGCGCCTGTTCCAGGTTCGCCTTGGCCTGCGCGACCTGCGCCTGCCGCTCGCCCACCGTATCCTCCGCCGCCTGGATCGTCTGATCGACCAACGACGCGATCTGCACCTGGGCATTCGCCGAACTGACCGAGGCGGTCTGCGACGCCAGTTGGGCGTTGGCCTGGTCGATGTTGGTCTGCGAGGTGGCCTGCGGGCTGACGGCATGCTGGCGGCGGAACTCCCGCTCGGCCTCGGTGCGGTTCGCCTGGGCCTGCGCGAGTTGTGCCCGGGCTTGTTCCAATGTCGCCGGGGCGCGCACCCGCGTCATTGTCAGATCGACCTGCGCGCCGGAAAGCTGATATTGCGCCAAGGTGAGGTTGGCGCGCGCCTGATCCAGGGCCGCGACGTAATCGCGCTGGTCGATCGTCAGCAGCGGTTGTCCGGCCTTCACATAGGTATTGTCGTTGACGTTCAGTTGCGTGACGTAGCCGGATATCTCGGGAGCGATCGAAATGGCGTTGCCTTCGGTATAGGCATCGTCGGTGGTTTCGAGCCCCGCCGTCTCCCACCAGTAGGTCGCGCCCGCGATGACGGCCGCGAGCACGACGATGCCGAGAATGATCAGCGGCCAGCGGCTCTTCCGCCCGTCGCGATCGTGCGCACCGTCGTCGCGGTCTTGTGTGTCGCGATCGGATGTGTCGCGATCGTGCGCGCCGCGCCGATGCGAGCCGTCCTCTCGTCTGTCCGGCGATTGCGCTGGAGTTTCGGGCCGGTCGCGGCGCTGCCTGTCGCCGCGCGGCTGCCGGTCGGGCTGCGTGTCGGTATCGTCGTCGTAGGTGTCGCTCACGTCATCCGCATCCCGCTGTAACCCTGCGCCCGCACCGCTTACGGCGCGTCAACATTGCGGTGAAACGGCGCGCAGGCGGGTTTTGACCGGCGCGCGCCTGCACCGCGTTGACATTCACCGGCGGCGGCGCCCCGAGCGCAGCCGCGTGGCATGACCTGCCCGTTCCGGTACTTGCCGTATCGGGCGTCGCGTGCCGGTAATCTCGTGCGCTGGCTTGCGACGCCATCGCTTGGCCGGCGCAACCTTTCGTGATGCGCGATCAGCGCTGTCATGCCGCGTAGTAGTGCTCTTTTTTGTGCACGCCGTGTCGTGCCTCATGTGAAGCGCGAGCGACAAGCGCCCGTCGGGCAACGAACGCGCGATCAGGTACAAATTTCCTCGCGGGCCCTGTACGTGGCGCCGTAACCGCTGCGCTTGAGGTTCCGGCGGCGCTCGTTAACGAAGCATTCAACTCACGCGTGCACACTGTCGCTATCGGCCCGCGCCAAAAATCGGCGAGGCGGAACCCTGGCGCCATTCCTGTCGGGCGGCATCAACGCACCCCAGCGCCAGTCCTGCAGAGGACCCAGTCGCATGCCGAATATCAATCGGCCAGCCGAATTCTCACCCGCCGTCGCGATCGCGGCACCGTCGTTGTCCGTCCTCGGCGCCTGCGTCGCGGCGCTGCTATTGCTTGCGGCCCCGCCCGCTGCGCAGGCCGCGCCTTGCACCCCAGGCGCCTCCGGCGCGCCTACGCCGGGCTGCAATGCCGGCGCTGTGGGCTCGAAGGTCGCGGGCGTCGCCAATGCGCTGCACAAACCGGCATCACCGGTCGCGCCTGGAGTCCCTGCCGTCCCCTGCGTCCAACGCGCCACCGGCGCCGGCATGGCCGGCTGTGGCGGCGGTTCAATGGGTGCGATCATGCCCGGGATGGCGAATGTGCGGCCGAATTTCCTGCCGGGGATGGGTGGTATCCAACCTGGCCCCTGCGCCCCGGGCGTCCGCCGCGAAGGCATGCCCGATTGCAACGCGGGCAGAGCAGGCGCCGTGGTGCAAGGCGTGATGACATTCATGCAGATGATGGCGCCCGTCACGCAACCTATGCAGACGATGGCACCCGTCGCACCACCGCCGCACTGACGCGCGGAGGGCTACCACGGTGTGCAAGGAGAGCGAGCGTTATAGCTCTCCGGCGGCTCAGTTGACCGATCGGGCGATTGGGTTGGCGATTGCATTACGTGTGGTGTCTGGTGCGGACGCCTCCGTCGCACCGAGATGCAATTCCGCCAGCACGGATCGCCCGGTCTCTATGGTCACCATGATCTCGGCACTTACTATTAGGACCTGCCGGCAAATAAGTGCGTCAATCGCGACGCGGCGAAATTCCGTGTCGTGGCCGGCGCAGGCCGGCCACTCACGTCTTTCCTTCGTGCCACACAGCAAAGTCGTGGGTGGCCGGCCTGCGCCGGCCATGACACAGGGGAGTACGACGCAGCAGCAGTTGATTCGGTTGTTTCCCCGCAGACCCTTAGCGGACCTTACCCGCTGTGGCGTGATCGACGTGGTCTCACGTGCCATCCGGTCGAACCCCGACGGGCGAACGATCCGCTGGATCAGAAATTCATATGCAGCGTGAGACGCTGCTTCGGTGCGGGCTCGCCAGGCGGGGGCGGTGGTTGCCGCGGCGGCGCAAGCAAGACTCAACGCAAATGGACGCAAAAAACGCAAATGGACCGGAGACCGGCACGCATTGGTGGAAGCTCCGTCGGCTGACCGAGGCGAGCCCCTCCGGCGCGGAATCCCCAGTCCCATTCGCGTTTTTTGCGGCCATTTGCGCGCATTTGCGTTGAGTCTTGCTTTGCCGCCGGCCGCACAATGAAGCGGGCGCGCCCCGCATAAGCTGGACGACAAGCGCCGTTGCTCCGCGGTCATCGTGCCCTAATATCCGATGTCGGTGGAGTGCGAGTCACGCTATCGTATCAATATATTTCGATTAAAGAACCATAATAGTTTCTCCGAATGATTTCCCAACCGACCGGCAACTCAATCGCCGGTCATTAACGAAGTATTCAACTTACGCGCGCAAGCTGCGGCAGTCAGTGCGTGCCACAAAACAAGGGACGCAATGCATCTCTCATGTTTTCCGTGTCGGGCAGCATCAAGGCGGCCCCAGCGCAAATCCCGAAAGGAACCTATCGCATGCCCGCCACATCTCGGTCTTTCAGTTCATCGCGCGCCGTTGCGGTCCTGGTAGCCTTGTCGGCCAGCCTGGGTGGCTGCGTCGCGGTACCATTGCTGGAACTTGCGGCCGCGCCCGCATCGCAAGCCACCGCCTGCGCGCCGGCTGCCTCGGGCGTTGCCTCGCCAGGCTGCAATGCCGGTGGCATGGGCTCGATGATCCCGGGGATGGCAAATATCATGCAGGCGCTCGCACCGGGCGCGTCCCCATCCCACTGATCGTGGGAGTCATGCGAACGGATTGCGGTCTGTCAGCTTCGTTCTGAGTGGATCGTATCGTCGGCCAGCCACCAGGTGGCCGCCCGTCAGAAACGCTCCACCCAGGGCCGCAACTCGACTTCCCAGGTCCAGGCGCTGCGCGGCTGGGTCGCCACGTGCCAATAGGTCTCGGCGATGGCGTCGGGATCCAGCGTGCTGTCCGGCTTGTCGTTCGGATCGGGCCGCGCGGCGCTGCGAATGCCGCCGTCGATGACGAAATGCGCGACATGCAGGCCCTGCGGCGCCAGTTCGCGCGCCATGCTCTGCGCCAGGCCGCGCAGCGCGAACTTGCCCATGGCGAACGCCGCCGAGTGCACGTAGCCCTTCACGCTGGCCGAGGCGCCGGTGAACAGGATCGCCCCGGTGCCGCGCGGCAGCATGTGCCTCGCTGCTTGCTGGCCGACCAGGAAGCCGCCATAGGCGGACACCGCGATCGCCCGCGCCACCGCGTCCGCATCGAGGTCGGTGATCGGCCCGCGCGCGCGCGCACTGGCGTTGTACACTACGATGTCGGGCACGCCCGACGTGGCGAGCACCACGTCGAACAGCGCCGCAACTTCCTCCGGTTCCGCCGCCTCGCAAGCGAAGGTGACCGCGGCGGTTTCCTCCGCCAGCTTCGCCAGCTTGTCGGGATTGCGCGACGCCAGCGCCACCTGCAGCCCCTGCTTAGCGAACAGCCGCGCCAGCGAGGCACTGAGCCCGCTGCCCGCGCCGACGATCAAAGCCGACTTCATGTCCATCATTGCTCTCCCCGGTAAACCAAGGTCATGGCGACGGTCTTACACCAGACGCTGTAATGGGTCACACACGAGCAGGTGCCTGCCGGGGCAGGGCGGCCGCGATCGAACGCCTCCCGCTTATCGACCTGGCCCACCCAGGGCATCCGCTGCCTCCGGCGAGGCGAACATCGACTGCGCGTTGTGGCCGACACCCGGCACAACGAGCAGACGCCAGTTGAACGGCCAGCCATGCTGCCGCGCGACCGCCTCGGCCTGATGGAAGGTGCTTTCCCCGCGGGCGAAACGTGTGGCGCCCTGCGCCTCGGCTTCGTCGTTCTCCACGAGGTTCTTCGACCCGGTGTCCTCCTGCCCCAGCAGCACGGTGACCGGCGCGGCGAGATAGCGCTGCAGAAGGGCCTCCGCCGAAGGCACGCCACCGAAGCCATACGGCGCGGCCTCTGCAAGGCTTGGCAGCACCCAGGTCGAGGGATTCGCGATCACGATCCGCCTCGCCTGGTTCGGAATGAATGCCGCGAACCGGCTGAGGAACTGTGCGCCGGCGGAATGGCCGATCACCCAGTACGGCATGTCCGGTTTGGCTTCCTGCCGACGCAGCCAGTCGGCCAGCTTAACAACGTACCAGCCGGTCCACTGCGCGCTGTCGCGGATCTTGCCGTCCTTGACGATCCCGCCGCGCTGGTATCGCCAGTCCGGAAACCGTTCCCGGTCGAACAGCGGGGCGGCAACCAACAAACAGAACCGGTCGGCGAGTTGCGCGGCGTCGTCGCGATAGGTCGAGGCATTGCGGTCCAGTCCGTGGAACACAAGCAGCAGCCCGGCGGGCGTGCAGCCGGTTGGCCGGTAGGTGAAGACCGCCAGGCTGGTGTCACCCAGCGTGGCGGTTTCCTCGCCTGCTGTCCCCGCCGAGACCGACAACGGCCACGCCGCCACAAGCGTGAGCAATGCCACAATCAGCGCCGAGCGGCTCTGCATCGGAATACTCCGCAAGATTGGCGGGGACGGCCTCGAAGGGTCAGAATACCACCAAGTCAGGGCGGGCTCAGCTCATCCAGAAGAGCAGCTACGGCGGTGCGCAGCACAGGCAAGGACGTCTCGGCGATCCGCCAGACCCGCTCATGCTCGATCGCGGCATAACCGTGGATCAATACGTTGCGGAAGGCGATGATGTCGCGAACATTGGGGATGCGGCGTGCCAAACTGGATCGAGCTTCGGTAACTGGTTCAACGCCTCGCCGATAATCTCGAATTTCCGTTCCACCGCCGAGTGGACGACCTCGGTTTCCGCATAAGTCCGAACATCCAGGCCGGCAATGAAACCGATGATCGCATCGGCGGCCTGTTGCACATCCCACAAATAGGAGCGTGCATCACGCTGCACAAACGATTTCACGCGCCTGATTGATGCTGGCCAGGATGAACGGGTTTTTGATCGCGCCACGTTCTACCAGATCGACCTGGCATCCCAACAGGTATTCCAACGCGTCAGCAAGGCCGAAGTATTGCTCTAACGGCGGCAGGCTGCTGTCCGGCTGGAAATCCACCAGGAAGTCGGCATCGCTGCCAACCGGATCGAAGTCAGTCCCCCGGGCAGCCGAACCAAACACCTCCAATTGCCGCACGCCCTAGCGGCGGCCCAGCGCGGCAATCTCGGCGCGGCTTTGCTCGATCAGCTCGTGCATGGCGTTGCCGGTGGTAATCCAAACCGCAAGTTTACCATGCCCGGCCGGTTATCGCAGCAACGTCATTCCCGGGATCCATCACCGCGCCCCCGAGATCGGCACGATAGCGCCGCTGATATAGGACGCCTCGTCCGAGGCCAGCCACAGCACCGCCTGCGCCACCTCCTCCGCGCTGCCGACGCGGCCCATCGGCACGCCAGGCAGCAGCCGCTCCAGCCGGTCGGGCAGGCCGGAACGGGCGTGCAATTCCGTCTGGATCAGCCCCGGGCTGACGGCGTTCACCCGTATGCCGCGCGGCCCCAGTTCCTTCGCCGCGCCGATCGTCAGGCTGTCGAGCGCGCCCTTCGACGCGGCGTATTGGATCCACTCGTTGGCCCCGCCCAGTTCCGCCGCCCGCGACGAGACATTCACGATCGCGCCTCCGGCGCCGCCGCGATCGGTCGCCATGCGCGCCACCGCCTCGCGGATCAGCAGGAACGGCGCGCGTACGTTCACCGCCAGCACCTCGTCGAGCACGGCCGCGGTGATGGCGTCGATCCTGCCGGCGGGTCCCGGCGTGGCGGCGTTGTTCACCAGCACGGTCACCGGCCCAAGCTCGGCGTCCACGCGACTGAACAGCGCCAGGATCGAGGCCTCGTCGGCCATCTCCGCCTGCACCGCGATGGCGCGCCCGCCGCCCGCGACGACGTCCGCGGCGACCGCCTCGGCGCGGGTTTGCGAGCTCTGGTAGGTCAGCGCCACGGCATAGCCGCGCGCCCCGGCGAGTCGTGCGATCGCGGCGCCGATCCCCTGGCTGCCACCGGTGACGATCATCACGCGCTGCATTGCGATGTCCTTTCATGGCGCGGGCGCCCGGCGGTGCGGGAGCGATACCGCCTTGCCGCGCCAAAGTCGTCATTATACCGTTATAAGAACGTTACGAAAGCCACCAGGTCCGACCTCTGCCATGGATAAGCCCAGCAGCCTCGCCCACAGCCGTACCGTGGCTGCGCGATTTCTCCAAGTGGTGCCGCGCAACAACACGAAAGCGTGAGCAAAAGCAGCGCCAGCCGTAATCATCTCGGAGATATTTCCGTGCTATCAGCATCGCCTCGCCTGCGGCGGAGGAAATTGTCATGCGCCGTCTTACCGCATCACTGATCGCTGCCCCGATCCTGTTCGGCGGCGTCCCCGGGTTTGCCCAAAGCAATCCAACGGCGGAACAAATCATCGATGCCCTGAAGCCCACCGGCAACCTGCAGAACGGGAGCACGCGCGGCTTCCGCCTCGCCTCGCCCACCGATCAGACCACGGCCGCTGCTCCGGCCTGGCCGTCCGCGCCGGCGTCGTCGGCGTCCGGGCCGGGCGTCCGCACCGCGGCGACCCAGCCGATGGCCCCGGTGGCGTCTTCCCCGGCCGGGCGGTCGATCAACCTGACGGTAGTGTTCGACACCGCCTCCGCCCAACTTACGCCGGAAGCCATGACAACGCTGGACGAACTCGGCCGCGCGCTGAGCAATCGTGAGCTCTCGAGCTACCGGTTCCGCATCGAGGGCCACACCGACACGGTTGGCACCCCCGACTATAATCGCGGATTGTCGGAACTGCGGGCCGCTGCGGTCGTGGCGTATCTCACCACGAAGTTCCACCTCGCACCGTCGCGGCTGGAAGCCGTCGGGATGGGTGAGCAAGGGTTGCTGGTGCCGACCCCGCCGCAGACTCCGGAACTTCGCAACAGACGTGTGCAAATCATCAATCTCGGTGCGTGACATGGCCGGCGCACGGCATCCTGCCGGAGGGGCGGGCACGCCCACCCCTGAACCGGATGTCGACGACACGATTCGGCTGGCGCCCGCCCCGAAGAAGCCGCCGCTGCTGACCAGCCGGCGGGCGTGGCTGGCGGGCGCCGGGATCCTCGGCACAGCCTGCCTGCTGCGCGGGGTCAGCTCGCTGGTGTTGTCGCCGCGGCCGCCGCCGGTGGCGACTGCCTCGCTGCCGGTGCCGCTTGCGCCGACGGTCGCGCACCCGGAAGCCCGGTCCCTTGCCACGCCACAGGCGATGGAGATCCGGGCCGCGACGGAGCAGGAGATACTGCGCAACGTTGCGACTGGCTTGACGGTGTTTCGTTTCGCCCCAGACCAGAGGATCCTGGTGCTGGATTTCGCCTCGCTGCACCAGCAGGGGATGATGCTGAACCGCGTCGCCGCGCTGATCGAGAAATCCGGCCAGCCGCGCAACCGGGTGCTGACCGCGGCGGAATTGGCCGAGGCGATTCGCGCTGGCGGCGACACGCCGGACACCTACTATTACGGCCACGACTACAGCGCCGCGTCGCTCCGTCGTTTCTTCATGCAGGTGGACAAGGAGCAATTGCCGCTCGACCCGGAAGAGGCGACGTTGCGCGCATTGCTCGAACAGGTCGATTGGTTCAAGCCGGACGTAAATGGGGGTTTGATTTCCATCCCGGCGGTCGGTGCCGACGCCAACGTTACGCTGTCGGCGCGGGGCACCATCCTGCATCACGAGCTGTCGCACGGCATGTTCTTCGGCGATCCGGATTATGCCACGTTCGTGCATGGCTTCTGGGAAGGCGCGCTGACCGCGGATGAGCGTGGCGGGGTGCGCCAGTTCCTCGGCTCCGAGGGGTACGACACGGCATACGAGGAGCTGATGTATAACGAGATGCAGGCCTACCTGATGTTCACGCGCGATCCGGAATTCTTCATGCCAGAGCACGTGGGCATGACCTCGGCGCGCCTGGCGGACCTGCAAGGAACGTTCCTGCGGGCCATGCCAACCGGCTGGCTGCAGGACGCGCTCGCAGCCACGCCGGTGATCATACCCGCCTCCGCACCCGGGCGCTGACCGCGCCTGCGGCGTGTGCCGCGGCGCGCGCTCCCTGTTGATCGCGTATCGGTTGCCGTATCATGCCCGCCAGGCGGCACGCCACGATGCCGCGGCAATCGGAGGCGGCGACCATGTTCGGGCTGATGCAGAACTACCCCCTGATGATCTCCTCCCTGCTGACCCATGCGGCGCGGCACCACGGCAGCGGCGACGTCGTGTCGCGCACGCATGAGGGCAGCATCCATCACACCACCTGGGGCGAGACCGAACGCCGGGCGCGGCGATTGGCGCGGGTGCTGCAGCGGCTTGGCGTCGGCGACGGCGATCGCGTCGGCACCCTGGCGTGGAACGACTACCGCCACCTGGAGGTCTACTATGCGGCGCCCGGGATGCAGGCGATCTGCCACACCGTCAATCCGCGGCTGCATCCGGACGACGTCACCTACATCATCAACCACGCCGCCGACCGCGTGTTGTTCGTCGATATCGGTTTTGCCCCATTGCTCAACCAGATCGCGCCACGCGTCGGCGACAGCGTGCGCGACGTGGTGATGCTGGGCACCCCGGCGCAGATGCCAGAGGTGACGCTGGCGCCCGGCATGCGGCTGCATTGCTACGACACGCTGATGGCGGAGGCCGACGAAGATTACGCCTGGCCGGGTTTCGACGAGAACACCGCCAGCGCGCTGTGCTACACCTCCGGAACGACCGGCCGGCCGAAGGGCGTGCTGTACAGCCACCGCTCGACGGTGCTGCACGCCTATGCGACCGCGCTGCCGGATGTGCTGGCGCTGCGCGCCACCAGCCGCATTCTTCCCGTGGTGCCGATGTTCCATGTCAACGCCTGGGGAATTCCCTATGCGACGGCGATGACGGGGGCAGCGCTGATCCTGCCGGCGCGGCATCTGGACGGCGCCAGCATGGCGGCGCTGCTGAACCAGGAGCGAGTCACGCTGACCTGCGGCGTGCCGACCGTGTGGCTGGGCCTGCTGCAGCACCTGCGCAGCAGCGGCGAAAAGCTGCACACGGTGAGCCGCATCATGACCGGTGGCTCGGCTGCGCCACCGCTGCTGATCGAGGCGTTCCGCGACGAGTACGGCGTCACGGTAGAGCACGGCTGGGGCATGACGGAGCTGAGCCCGGTCGGGACCTACAACGCTCCGAAGCTGGGGCAGATCGGGTTGGAGAAGGACGCGGCGGTGCGTCACATGCTGAAGCAGGGGCGCATCCTGTCCGGCATCGACATGAAGATCGTCGACGGCGAGGGCCATGAATTGCCGTGGGACGGCGTGGCGTTCGGCGATTTGATGGTGCGCGGTCCGTGGGTGACCTCGGCGTATTACGGCGACGCGCCGGGCAGCGCAGTTGACGCCGAGGGATGGTTCGCCACCGGTGACGTCGCGACGATCGATCCCGACGGGTTCATGGAAATCACCGACCGGTCGAAGGACGTTGTGAAGTCGGGCGGCGAATGGATCAGCTCGATCACGCTGGAGAACATCGCGGTGTCGCATCCGGACGTGCTGGAGGCGGCGGTGATCGCCGCGCGCCACGCGAAATGGGACGAGCGCCCGCTGCTGCTGGTCGTGCCGCGCCCGGGCCACACGATCGATCCGGCGTCGGTGCTGCAGATCTACGAAGGCAAGGTCGCCAAGTGGTGGCTGCCGGACGCGGTGGTCGTGGTGGACGCGCTGCCGCACACGGCGACCGGCAAGCTGCTGAAGACCGCGCTGCGATCGCGCTATCGGGACTACCTGGTGGCGCAGGACGCGCCGGCGGAGTGATGCCTCGCTGCCCGCGATGTCGCGGCATGGAACGACCAGGCCGGTGCACCAGGAGTTGGCGCTATTGCTTTGCCCGCCCGGCGTCCGGATCCGAACCCTCCAGTTCTGCCCTGCAAACATGCTCGAGAGCCGGGAAATCTTCGTGGACGATTTTCCATGGCAACTTCGGGGCGACGCCTTCATAATCATGACGCAGCACGTTCCCGAGGCCCCAAATATCCTTCCAGGGTATCCCAGTGTGTCGCGCCTTCAAATCATCAGGCAGGTGGCGGGTGGCGGGTGGCCTCGGTGATGATTTGCATGCCGCGTTCAACAAGCCACTGCTTCTGCCAGTCTTCTTCGAAGGCTGCGATATCCGTCCCAGCCGTCAGCTCGCGAATGCGCTCCATGGCCTGGATCATGTGGCTGAGCCGAGGGATGTGTGACTTGCCCGCCATCAGAACACACGAATGGCGTCTTCTTCGGCATACGGCCGGATAAAGGGATTGATGCTGTCCCTGGTCATGACATCGGCCTTGCAACCGAGAAACTCGGCTGCCGAGTCCTTGATCCTGAACAACTCCCTGAGCCCGACTCTGTCCGGGTCATAGTCGAAGAACAGGTCGACATCCGAGTCGGAGCGGGCCTCCATACGCGCAGTCGATCCGAACAAGTAGAGGCTCTTGACCCCCATCTTCCTCAGATCGGTCTCGTGCTGACGCAACTTCGCTATGGCCTCGTCCGGCTTCATGGTTTCATTCTACCACAAAGTTTCGCCGCTGTCCGAGGGTCCGAGCGCGGCATGCGCCCGCCCACCTTCAGAACGCCCGCCGGAAAAACACCGCCGTGATCGTCGCGGTCAGCAGCAGCACGATGGCACGCACCAGCACCGGCGGCAGCCGGCGCGCCACGTGCGCGCCGCCGTAGCCTCCGGCGACCGCGCCGGCCAGCAGCGCCAGCGTGTCCGGCCAGCGCACCACGCCCGAGCCAATGAACAGCAGCACCGCCGCGCCGTTCGCCGCGCTGACCAGCAGCGTGCGCGCCGGGGCCATCGCCTTCACGTTGACGCTGGCGGTGAGCAATCCCCAGGCGGCCAGCATCATCAGACCCACCGCGCCGCCGAAGTAGCCGCCGTACAGCGAGATCACGAACTGGACGACCAGCAGCGTCACCGGGCCGATCCGCACCACGCGGCGCAGGGCCGCGCCCGCCTGGGCGCCAAACGCGAAGGTCAGCGTGGCGAGCAACAACAGCCACGGAATGACGATGTCGAACAGGTGCTCTGGCGTGAACAGCAGCAGCAGCGCGCCGCACAAGCCGCCGGCGATGCTGGCCGGCAGCATCCATCGCAGCCGGATGTCGACGGTGCCTGTCAGTTCCCGGCGATACGCCCAGGTGCTGGCCAGCGTGCCGGGAAACAGCGCCACGGTGGAGGAGGCGTTGGCGATCACCGGCGCCAGGCCGGCGAACACCATGGCGGGAAAGGTGACGAAGGAGCCTCCGCCGGCGATCGCGTTCATTCCACCGGCCAGCAGTCCGGCGGCGGCGAGGAGCAGGAGCGGATGGTGCATTTGCCGTTAGAGTGAGGGTGGGCGCGGACGTGGGCAACCCGGGCATCATTCGGTGCAGGCCGAAGTGTTATCGCTGGTATCGCAGGCTTGATGCCGCGTGCGCAGCTTGTGATGGCAGGGTCGCCGCATGAACAGAAATGCAGCGAACGATATCCGATGGATGCGCCGCGCGATGGAGCAGGCGCACCGGGGTGAGGCGCGCGCTGGCACCAGCCCGATCGGCTGCGTCCTGGTGCGCGACGGGGCGGTGCTAGCCGAAGCGTGCAACGAGGTGGATCTGCGGCACGATCCCACCGCGCATGCCGAGATCGTCGCGATCCGCCGCGCGGGAGAGCACCTGGGGAATCCCGAGCTGCGCGGGGTGGTGCTGTACACGACGTTGCAGCCTTGCGGCATGTGCACGATGGCGTCGATCTGGGCGAAGATCGGACGGATCGTATTCGGCGCCGGACGCGACGACGTGCATCCGATGTATTTCGAGGACCGGCATCTCGACACGCTGGATTTCATCCGCGATGCGTTCCGCGATGACCTTGCGTTGGAAGGTGGCGTGCTGGCGGCGGAATGTGCGCGGCTTTACGTGCCGCCGGAGGCGGATGTGCCGCGGTCCAAACAATTCAATCGGTGACTTGCATAAAAACCTCTCCCGCTTCGCGGGAGAGGTCGAGGGTGCGAAGCACCGAGAGTGAGGGTGATCGGGCCGGCACACTGCGCACTTTCGTGCGGGCCGGCAGCAGGTTCGGGGCGACCCGATCACCCTCACCCTCGTGCGCTACGCGCACTCAACCTCTCCCGCTCCCGCGTCGCGGGAGCGGGAGAGGTTGACCCAGGCTGCGACCTTTCGCACCGTAGGCCGATCAACAAAGAACCAACCAAGGGTGGCGCGGACCATGATCAAGCGATTCCATGTGCTGTATGTCGGCCAGATCGCGCTCGACAACATCGGGCTTGACGGCACGCCGGCGAACGAACGGCGTTATCCGAACGAACGCCTCGCCGAGGTGTTCTGGACCGCGCGCGACACCGCGCAGCTTATGGACGAGCTTGGCTACTATGCGCTGTGGACCGCGGAACACCACTTCCAGCGCGAGGGTTATGAATGCCTGCCGAACCTGGTGCAGCTCGGCCTGTGGCTGGCCACGCAGACCAAGCGCCTGAAGTTCGGCTGCGCGTTCAACGTGCTGCCGATGTGGCACCCGATCCGGCTGGCGGAAGACTACGCCATGGCCGACATCGTCACCGACGGGCGCGTCATCATGGGCGTCGGCCGCGGCTACCACACCCGCGAGGTGGAATCCTTCGGCGCGCCGCTGCTCGATGCGGACAAGAATCGCGACTATTTCGAAGAGCAATTGCAGTTGCTGTTGATGTGCTTCAACGAGGAAAAATTCCACTTCAAGGGCAAGTATTTCGAGGCGCCGCCGCCGGTGGATTATCGCGGCTACAAGCTGACCGACATCACCATGGTGCCGAGGCCCAAGCACCTGCCGGTGGAAATCTTCATGCCGATCGCGTCCGGCAAGACCATCGACATGATGGCGAAATACGGGTTGAAGCCGATGGTGGTGCTGAACGGCGAGAAGATCCTCGACGACGTGATCCGCGCCTATCACGACGCCTGTGCGCGGCACGGGCAGCAGAAGCAGCTTGGCCAGGACATGGTGTGGGGCGCCGGTCTGTATATTGCCCGGGATCAGGAAGAAGCGATAAGGCGGGTCGAGCCGGCGCACGACGAACGCTACAAGTGGTTCGCGCCGTTCGGCTTCGTGCGCTACGCCGACGAGCATGGCCGCACCTGGGGCACGCCGGGCGCGCCGGCGCGCACACCGTCGCTGCGTGACGGCGTGCAGCAGAAGGCGTGGTTCTGCGGCTCGCCCGGCCAGGTGATCGACGGCATCAGGTCGATCGAGGCGAAGTATCCCGGGTTGGAGGACTTCATGATCCACTGGGCCGAAGGTCTATCGCCGGCCGAGTTCGCGGACCAGTTGCGCTGGTTCGCACGCGACGTGATGCCGGCGTTCGCACGGTAGTACACCCCTCCCGCTTCGCAGGTTGGCGTGAAGCAGCGAGAGTGGCGTCGCGCAAAGATGGTTCGTGCCCTTCAACCGGTGCTACGCGCCGGCCTCTCCCGCGAAGCGGAAAAGCGGTTCCGTCGCGCCCGGTGCGTGTGCGCTGCGGCCTTGGCAGCGGCGGCGGCGAGCAATGACCCGGGCCATAGCAAGCGCCGCTGATAGCTGTTGCTGGGACGGCGCCGGTGAAAATGCATTTCATCCCGTGTCGGCCGGGTCTCGGTTGCATCGATGCAGGCCGGACCGGAATTCTCGGGGCGTTCCAGTCGCAACGCAGACAACAGATCGGGCGCCTGGCGGGCGCGCGCGCCCGGCGGGGGGCCGAGGTCGAACAGCTTGTGCAGGGTAGCGATGATGGTTGTGTGGTCGAACGGCGCCCCGTCCTCCGGCGGCCGCAGCACGCTTCCCGCCTGCACGTAGGGCGAGACGATCAACGCCGGCACGCGCGGACCATAACGATCGAAAGTGAATCCGTTCGGCGCGGGTCGCCCGATGGGGATCGCCGACGGGGGCGGCACGTGGTCGTAGCAGCCGCCATGCTCGTCGAACACGATCAGCAGCAGCGTACGCTCCCACGCCACGCCGGCGCGCAGCGCATTATACACGTCGGCAATCAATTGCTCGGCATACGCAACATTGTGCGGTGGATGCGCGTCGTTGGGGATGTGTCGCATGAGGCGATTGGTAAAATACCGCGGCTCGATGAAGCTGTAGCTGGGCAGATGCCCGCTTCGTGCATCAGCGGCGAATTCCGGCTCGAAAAAGCGGAAATGGGTCGGAATCCGCGGCCACAGGCTGTACAGCGCGGCCGTCTGTGGAACGTCGTGGAAATACACTTTCCAGCTTCGACCGCGGGATTCCAGGCGACGGAACACTGTCGGCAACAGCAGGGGCCGGGGCAGCGCCGCGTTGTTCACCTGGCCGCCGGCGCAGCCGGTATGGGCGAACAGCCGGTTCGGCCACGTCTCGCACGGCGCCGAGGCGAACCAGCGATCCGATACGCCGAACGATCGTGCCAGCAGGCTCATCACCGGCAACTGCTCCGGCGTGAAGCAGTGCATCACCGCGCGCGGATCGAGCGTCACACCGTGGCCGGGTTGGCGCAGGTAATTGTCTACGAAGCCATCCATCCGCGGCGTGCCGTCCGGATGCAGCCCGAAGATCTGCATCCGGATATCGTCGAACAACTCGCCAGGATCGGGGTCGGGAATGCAGGCTGCTTCGGCGCAGATCGTGCCGTCGTTCCACACCGGGATTTGCTCGACCGTGCCATCGTCACGGTGCCAGGGATTGGATTCGTTGCCGGTCAAGCCATCAAAATCCGGACGGTCGCGGTAGAGCCATCCGAGCATGCAGTCGAACGACCGGTTCTCCAGCATGAGAACCACAACATGCTCGATCCGGCCCATGCCGCCTCACTGACTACTGGCGCGCCTTACCATTGCGGTGGCGGAGCCCGATCAACGCAGGGCAGAACGGTCCTATGGCGCGGCGGTTGCGTGCCGGTGCCATGCGGGGTGCGCACAAAGCTGCAAAGGCAAGGAAAAGCGGGGGCATGCGAGAGGCAGGCCCCTCATCGTACTTTTCCGCGCGCAGCGGTAGAGATGCCTTCCTGGGGCCAGTTACAGCACTCCCTGCCCCTTCAGCGTCTCCACCTCCGCGTCGCTCAACCCCAGCCACCCGGTCAGCACGTTGGCCGTATGCTCGCCCAGGATCGGCGACGGCTTGACGCGCGGCGGCTTGCCGTCCACGCGCACCGGCCAGGCCGGCATCTTGAACGGCCCATGTTTCGAATGCTGCATCACCTGCATGATGCCGCGTTGCTCGAAGGTCGGCTCGTTCTGCAATTCCATCGTGTCGAGCACCGCACCCGCCGGAATGCCCGCACCACCGACCTGCGCCATCGCCTCGTGCTTGGAACGCGACCGCGTCCACGCCTCGATGATCGCATCCAGTTCGGTGCTGTTCTTCACGCGGTCCGCGGGTTTGGCGAAGCGCGGATCGGCGATCAGTTCCTCGCGCCCGATCACCTTGCACAGCCGCGCCCAATGCTCCGGGTTCGCGCGGCTCGTCATGATCCACACGTAGTCGTTCGGGCCGCCCGGCGCGCACGGATACAGCCCTGACGGGGCGTTAGAGCCGCCACCCGAGTGCGTGCCGTCGCGCTCCACCGCCTTCCCGCTGCGCGCCTGGGTGGAAAAATTGGTGCGCATGTAATGCAGCATCGCGTCCTGCATCGCCACTTGCAGCCGATGGCCCTCGCCGGTCTTCGCCCGCTTGTGCAGCGCGCCGAGGATGCTGATCGCCATCGTCATCCCCGTGCCGGTGTCGCCCAGCGACAGCCCGGGCTTCACCGGCCCCCTGCCCTTCTCGCCCGTCACGCTGATCGTTCCGCCGGTCGCCTGCGCAATCATGTCGAACGCCAGGTTGGTTTCATACGGGCTGCCGGTGCCGAAGCCCTTCACCTGGCAATAGATGATGCCCGGATTGATCGCGCGTACGTCGTCATAGCCGAGGCCCAAGCGCTCGATCGTGCCGGGCGCCATGTTCTCGACGCACACATCGGCCTTGCGCAGCAGGTCCTTCACCAAGGCGAGTCCACGCGGTTCCTTCAGGTTCACCGTGATCGACTTCTTGTTGGCGTTGAACATGTGGAAGTAATACGGATCGTCATCCGGCTGGCCGGGACGCAGGCGGCGGCCGGGATCGCCGGTCTTCGGATTTTCGATCTTCACCACCTCGGCGCCGAGCCAGGCCAGCGCTTCGGTGCAGGATGGGCCGGCCTCGAACTGGGTGAAATCGACGACCTTGATGCCGGCGAGAAAGTCCAGTTCCACGCTGCTGTCCGCCATGATTGCGTTCTCCTCCTGATGGGCTCTCGGTCTTGCTTGGGAAAGAGCATGGCACAGGCGGACGTCGGCGTCATTGTCCGGTGGGGGGGCCGCACCCGGCCAGGTGGGCAGCCTATCCTCCTGCCGCTTCAGGCCCCATCGTAGCGCCGCATTGAGCCTGGCAAGGCTGGTGCCAGGACGGGGGCCAAGACGCGGGCCAGGACGCGGGCGAAGGCGGAGGGCATCGTGAACAAGGAACGGCTGACCGCGTTCAGCGACGGCGTAATCGCCATCATCATTACGATCATGGTGCTCGAGCTGAAGGTGCCGGCGGGCTCCGACTGGACGGCACTCACCGGGATGCTGCCGGTCTTCCTCAGCTATGCTCTGAGCTTCCTGTACGTGGCGATCTATTGGAACAACCATCATCACATGCTGCACACCGTGAAACGGGTGAACGGCATGATCCTGTGGGCCAACACCCACTTGCTGTTCTGGCTCTCGCTGACGCCGATCGCGACCGAGTGGCTGGGCCAGCATTACCAGGCCGCGGTGCCGGCGGCGGTCTATGGCGGGCTACTACTGCTGTGCGGCGCAGCGTACTATGTCCTGCAAAAGACCATTCTGCGGGCGGAGGGCCACGGTTCCACCCTTGCCGCCGCGGTTGGTTCCGACATCAAGGGCAAGGCGTCGATCGCGCTCTACGCATCGGCGATCGGCCTGGCTTTCGTCAATCCGTCTATAGCGGAGGTGATCTACGCCCTGGTCGCCGTGATGTGGTTCGTGCCGGATCGCCGGATCGAGCGCATCCTGAGTACGGGTGGCTGATGCACCGGCGCCAGGACACGCGGCGCGCATGATACGGGGAGATTTGCATCGTCTGGGCGGAGTGCTACGTTGAGATGTCTCACAAAGTTCAAGGAAGCCGGGCAAAGGGGTTCACAAAGAAGGTTGCCTGATCCGTGGGTCGCGCTGGCACGTGTTGGCACCGGCTTCCTTGTGAAACCCTTTGCACTTCCCTTGACTTTGTGAAACTCGCCGCCCTTGCTTCCGCTTTGTGATGAACTGGAACCAGTCGGCTGGCACCGACCGCACGCGCTATCCTCGAACGCGCCTGACTCTGGCTTTACGTCCCGGTGATGCCATCCGCTTCCTCGACGCCGCCCCAGCGCGCGGCGGCCGCGTCGTCCGTCTCGCGCGCTTCCACCCAGACGCCGGTCCCGTCGAGGAATTCCTCGCGCTTCCAGAACGGCGCCCTCGTCTTGAGCCAGTCGATCAGGAATGTCGTGGCCTCCAGCGCCTCGCCGCGATGCGATGCAGCGGCCAGCACCAGCACGATCTGCGCGCCGGGCTCCAGCCGGCCGACCCGGTGCACCACCGTGCAGCCCAGCAGCGACCAGCGCTGCATGGCCTCGTCGGTGATGCGGCGGATCGCGCGTTCGGTCATCGCCGGGTAGTGCTCCAGCGACATCGCGGCAATCGGCCGCCCCGCGGCGGCATCGCGCACCGTGCCGACGAAGCAGCCGATGCCGCCGATATCGGTCCGGCCGGCCGTCAGCGCCGCCAGTTCGGCAGACACGTCGAAATCCGCCTCCTGCACCCGCACCATTGCCATCCCGGCACTCCCCGCGCCCGATCCCATGGGATCAAGCCCGATCCCATGGGGTCAGGATAGAGCGATTATGCCCTGTGCAAAAAGGGCTCTACGAACCAGGGGCGATGATCCGGCCGAACCCCGGCGTCACCGCGAAAGGCGGCGCTCTAGCCCACGAATTCCGTCACGAATTGCTGGTTGATCGCGGCAAACTTTTCGGGGTCGAACCCGCCGGCCGCCTCCATCTCATGCATGGCGCGGAAATAGTCTCCGTTCTCGCCCGGAATGGTCCATTCGAGGATCCTGCCCATGCTGCCGGAGATATTCTTGAACGTGTGCACCGTGCCGCGCGGGACGAAGACCAGCGTGCCCGGACCGATGGTCGACTCATTGCCGTTCACGCCGAGCGAATAGCTGCCTTCCAGGACGAAGAAATATTCCTCCCGGTCACGGTGCAGATGCGGCGGCGGTCCCTCGCCGGGCTTCACCTCGGCGACGATCGCAGAAAACGTCCCGCCGGTATGCTCTGCGCCCAACATCACCTTCATGTCGATCCCGAACGGACGGATCATTTCGGCCGCGTCCGGCGTCATGATCATCGGTTGCAGCGCAGGGCCGGGGAGCGACGATGCGGCGGTAGCGGATTCCGGGGACATGGCGACGCCTCCTGCGATTTGATTGTTTTCAGCTCGACAGTAACGCGGCGATCACCGGGATGGAACCGGATTTGTCCCGGCGCATGGCATCGGCACGCCGCGGCGGTGACCCAACGCTCCGGCGGCCGATCGCACTGCTTCGACAGGACGGGACGCAGGCGGGAAGCGATCAAGCCGGCACGGCATCGCACCGAGTTCGCGTGGCGTCACACCAGGAACCGGTCAGCCCCCGGTGACCGGCGGGAAGAACGCCACCTCATCGCCCGGATGCAGCGCGGCGGTTCCCGGCGCGAACTCCTGGTTCACCGCGCACCGCACCGACCGGCGGTTGGCGAACGCCGCCGCGTAGCCCGGCCCGCGCGCTGCCAGATGCTCTACCAGGTCAGCCACCGTCGCCACACCCGGCGTCAGCGACAGTTCCTCCGCCGCCGTGCCGACGCGCTCGCGCAGCCAGGCGAAATACAGGATCGTCAGGGGCCTGTCGGTGTCGGCCATGGGCCTCACTTCGGCGTCGGGCCTCACTTCGGCGTTGGAATGGTCTCGATCGTGCCGTCCGACTTGATAACGGTGCTGGTGCCGTTGCCGTTCGGCACCACGATCGCCGAGCCACCGCCCGGCGTGGTGAGCGTCTGATAGCCCTGGGTGCCACCGGTTGTCACCCCGGTGCCGTTCGGCGTCTGCACCGCCTGGCCGTACGACGGGCGCCCCGGCGGCGGCGCGGCCCGGGCACTCGGCGGCGACCCCGGCGGCACGGCCGGCAGCGGCGCCAGGCCCTGCTGGTTCGAGCCAGGCGGCGTGGAGCTGCCATGCGATATCTGGGGCGCCAATTCGGGCGGCGTCCCCCCTGGCGTCCCCCCTGGCGGCACCGCGCCACGGCTCAGCGGCGAGCCCGGCACCGGAAGCTCCGGCTGCGGCGTCATCCCCTGTTGCTCCAGCTCCTGCAGCGTCGGCGTCGGAGGTAGCGGGCCGGGCCACACATCACCCGGCTGCGGCGTCAACGGCGGCGGCTGGACATTCGCACCCTTCACCTCACGCAGGTTCTCCGCATCACCCCGCGGGGCATAAGGCTGGTATCCCGGGGTGAGCGGCGCATTCCACCAGGTATTGTAACCGCAGCCTGCAAGAGTGAGCGCAAGGCCCAGCATGGCGAAACGCCGCATGAAGTATAGTCTCCCCCAAAGGAGCCGTGGCCGCGGCCCGACGGAAAGCTCAAAGTCGATACCGGCGGCCCCGGCCGGACCTACCCTAAACGAATGTGCCCCTACAACGCCCGCTACTCAAGCGCGAGAAATTGAACGAGCCATCCCGCCACCGTCGCCGGATCGTTCAGCGGCAGCAAAGTCCGGTCGCAACTCGCCAGCGGCGCATCGGCCGCCACCGCCACCACGTCTTGCTCGTGGTGCCAGATCGGCGGCTTGCCCAGTGCCGGACGATACACCTCCAGCTTCGGGAACGGATGCGTCTTGAAGCCCTCGACCAGCACCAGGTCAACCGGCTGCATGCGGGCCAGCAGTTCCGGCAGCCGCGGCTCCGGACCTTCGACCTCATGCAGCAGCGCCCAGCGGGTGCCGGAGGAAACCAGTACCTCCTGCGCGCCGGCCTCGCGGTGGCGGTACGTGTCCTTGCCCGGCCGGTCCATGTCGAAGCCGTGATGAGTGTGCTTGACGGTGGAGACCGACAGGCCGCGCGTCCGCAGCAGCGGCAATATCGCGGTCAGCAAGGTGGTCTTGCCACTGCCGGACCAGCCGACGATGCCCAAAACCCTCACGCCCAGACCTTCACGCCCAAACCTTCACGCGGAACCCTTCGAGCGCAAACCTTCACGCCGAAACCGTCACGACACAGCCGTCACGAGGGTAACTGGCGCTTCCGCAGCGGGTCGGCCGGCACCGTGGCGTGGCGCCAGCCAGCGGTCAGGTAGTCCCATCCGGTCCACAACGTCAGCCCGGCGGCGACCCACAACATCGCCTCGCCGATCATCGACACCGGCAGGAAGCCGAGGTGCAGGAATTGCGCCGTGGTGTCGCCCGCCAGCAGCGTGCCGAGCGCGCCCATCTGGAAGCCGGTCTTCCACTTGGCCAGCGGCGTCACCGGCAGGCCGATGCGGATGCCGGCGAGGTATTCGCGCAGTCCGCTGACCAGGATCTCCCGCAGCATGATGACGATGGCCGGATACAGCGCGGGCCCCGACAGCCGGTTCTGCCCGACCAGCATCATCAACGCCGCGCCGACCAGCAGCTTGTCGGCGATCGGGTCCAGCATACGGCCGAGATCGGATTGCAGGCGGCGGCTGCGCGCCAGCTTGCCATCGTAGTAGTCGGTGATGGCGGCGGCACTGAACACCACGCAGGCGGCAAGGTCGCCCGACGGCAGGCGCAGCGCGACCAGCGCCACCAGCAGCGGGATCGCCGCGATACGCGACAGCGTGAGAAGATTGGGCAGGTCGGTCGGCATTGACGGTCACCCTACTCTCTTCGGCCGTCCGGCGGGAGAGGGAGAGTGACCGACAATAGGCTCTAATTCCACCGTCATGCAGAGATTCTCGATGTCAAATCGATGACGCCGCAAGCGCCCGCCCGGGGCGAAAGGCTTTCTTAAGGTATCCCGCTTAAGCCGGAGCCCGGACGGTGGGCAGCCTATCCGCCGCGTCATGACAGGAAGCATAAGGGGCTTGGCAATGGCGAGGCTGCTGAAACTGGTCACGCACCGCTCGATTTCGGCCAAACTCGCCGTCATGACCGCGGCGAGCGCGATCTCCATGGTGCTCCTCGCGGTGACCTTCCTGTTGACCGCCCGCGCCGAACTGATCGCGGAACGCACGCAGAAGGCGCACGCCGTGGTCGATGGCGTCTGGAGCATGGCCGACAGCTTCCAGCACGCCGCCGCGTCGGGCGCGATGACCGAGGCCGAAGCGAAGACCCGGTTCGCCGCCGCCGCCGACGCGATCTGGTTCGAGGACCACACCAACTACGTATTCATCTACGACACGGAAACCGGGCTTTGCGTCGTCAACGGCGGCAATCCGGCCCTGATCGGCAAGGACATGCGTGGCCGCACCGATTCGAACGGCCTGCCGTTCGCGGCCAGATTGCTCGACATCGCCAGACAGCCGGGCGAGGGCACGCTGCAATACCGGTCGCCCCGGGGCAACGCCACGACCCCACTGACGAAGCTCGCCTATGTCCGGGGTTTCGCCCCCTGGCACCTGATGATCGCCTCCGCCGAGTACATGACGGACATCGACGATACGTTCTGGGCCACGCTCCGCACGGGCGCGGCGCTGATCGGCGTGCTGCTGTTGCTGTCGGTTGCCATCGCCTGGGCGGTCGCCCGCAGCATCGTGCGGCCGCTGTCCGGGCTGAAGGCCCGCATGGCCGCATTGAGTGCCGGCGACCTCGATGCGCCCGTCGCCGGCACCCAACGGCGCGACGAGGTGGGCGAGATGGCACGCGCCGTCATGGTGTTCCAGCAGCACATGGCCCGCGAGGTTGTGCTCACCACCGAGCAGGAGGCAGAGCGTCATCGCGCGGAGGTGGCAAAGCAGGTCGCGATCGCCACCATGGCGACGACGATCGAGACCGAGGCCGGCACGGCATTGCGGCAGATCGGCGACCGCACCACCGCCATGGCAGGAACAGCCGACGCCATGAGCGCCTCGGCGGGGCGCACCGGGACCTCGGCACAGGACGCCGCCGCTGCCGCGGCGCGGGCCCTGACCAATGTGCAGACCGTTGCGGGAAGCGCCGATCACCTGGCGGCATCGATCCGGGAGATCAGCGGCCAGGTTGGCCAGTCCGCCGCGTTGGTCGGCCGCGCGGTGACCGCCGGCGCGGAGGCCCGCGGCACCATCGAGGCGCTGAACCAGCAGGTCGAGCGCATCGGCGCCGTTGCCGACATGATCAGCGAGATCGCGGCCAAGACCAACTTGCTCGCGCTCAACGCGACGATCGAGGCGGCACGCGCCGGCGATGCCGGCAAGGGCTTCGCCGTGGTGGCGGCGGAGGTGAAGGCGCTGGCCACGCAGACAGCGCGCTCGACCGAGGAGATCGGCCGGCATATCGACCAGGTGCGCGCGGCCACCGGCGCGTCCGTCGCCGCCGTGACGCGGATCGAGGATACGATCACCGAGATCAACGCGATCGCCGGCTCGATCGCCGCGGCGGTCGAGCAACAGGGCGCCGCCACTGCGGAGATCGCGCGCAATGTGGCGGAGACGGCCGGTGCCGCGAACGAAATGACCAGCCGCACCAGCGAAGTCTCCACCGAGGCTGGGGACACCGGGCGCCTCGCCATCGATGTGCGCGACAACATCGTCGCGTTGAACCAGGTGGTGGAAGAACTGCGGGAGTCGGTGATCAGGGTGGTGCGCACCTCGACCGCCGCGGTGGATCGGCGCCAGACCCGGCGTTATCCGGCGGAGGTTGGTGCGTTGCTGCGCATCGAAGGCCAGGCCGAGCGTCGCGCGGAGGTTCACGATCTTTCCGAGGGCGGCGCTTCCCTGCGCGGTGCCGGGACAGCGGCGGCGGGCACGCGCGGCGTGGTGTTGCTCGATGGCGTGACGGTGCCGCTGCCCTGTGAGGTGCGTGCAACCGATGACGACGGACTGCATCTGGCATTCGCGCTGGACGGCGCTGCCAGGGTGGCATTGCAAGCGATGCTGGAACGGTTGGAGGAAAGCCGGGCGGCATGACGCCCTGTCGCAAACAAGGGGTCGTCGCAAACCGATGTTCAATCAGCCTCTGGCGCCGAGCGCAGAAAACCAGACCACTCGATTCCCAGCAGAGAAATAAGATCACTGTAAGCTGGGATTCCCGCGAATACCGAATTGCGGCGACCGATAGATCCAAACCAGCTTGCGTCGCCAGATGACATGTTCTTTCCGTGCTAATCTGTGGCTCAAGCTTTCTGTCCGTGACAATCCGTGTTAGAATCCCTTGCTTGCTTCGACACAATTGCGCCGACGCCGAGCAAAAGCCGCACCTCTGATACTATCGCCCCGTGTGCAACCGGGACAACATCTGCGCATTGTTGCGGACCAGGCAAGTCGTGGATGGTGCGCCTTCGCGCACCATGACGCGGAGACGAGAGGCCGGCGACCGGACTCCGGTGCCGAGGCTCGCCGACGGCGCGCTCTCCATCCGGCTAGGACGCTCTCTCCATCCGGCTACGACGCAGTCTCCATCCGGCTAGGACGCGCTCTCCATCCGCACCCCCGGATGGAAATGCGCATAGACCCGCCGGGCCGTCTCGCGGCTGATGCCCGGCGCCGCCTCCAGGTCAGCCAGGCCCGCCATCTTCACCCCACGCGCCGAGCCGAAATGGTTCAGCAGCGCCCGCTTGCGCGCCGCCCCGATCCCCGCAATCTCGTCCAGCTCGCTCACCCGGATCGCCTTGGACCGGC
>DATHNI010000115.1:0-3680 GCA_035486135.1 Acetobacteraceae bacterium | reverse complement strand
CAAGGCCGTTGCTGCCTACCGCGGCGCGGCTGGGGTGGATCATGTCAGCATCGAGCACTATGCGGAGACCCTGGACGACAACCTGGCCCGTCTGAGTGAAGCCCTGCGAACCGGCACATACCGGCCGCAGGCGATCCGGCGTATCCCGAAGCCGGGAAGCCAGGAGAAGCGGCCACTGGGGATACCGACCATACAGACCGCGTGGTGCAGACGGCATCGCGCATGGTGCTGGAGCCGATCCCTCGGGTCCGGCTTCGCCGGCCCGTGGGCATGCTTCTTGCGGGACTTCGCCCAACAAAGCTACGGCTTTCGCCCCGACCTTGGGTGCAAGGACGCGCTGCAGCGGGTGGATGAACTGCTCAAGGCAGGCTACGTCCATGTGGTCGATGCCGATCTGAAAAGCTACTTCGACACGATCCCGAAAGATCGCCTGCTGGCCCTGGTGGCTGGCAAGGTCGCTGACCGCCGCGTTCTGGCACTGGTCCAGTCGTTCCTGGAACAGAGTGTTCTGGAGGATGCCCGCGAATGGGTTCCGGAACAGGGCACGCCACAGGGCGCGGTGAGCAGTCCGCTGCTGAGCAACATCTATCTGGCCCCGCTGGATCATCTGCTGGTGGGACAGGGCTTCGAGATGGTGCGGTATGCGGACGACTTCGTGGTGCTGTGTCCCCCGCCTTCGCAGGGGCAGGCCCCGCCCGGAAGACGCTGCCGCGGTACTGGCCGTGGTGAAAGACTGGACGGCATCCGCCGGACTGACCCTGCACCCGATCAAGACCCGGCTGGTGGACGCCAGGACGGATGGATTCGACTTCCTTGGGTATCACTTCGAGACGGGTCAGAAATGGCCACGTGAGGAGAGCCTAACGAAGTTCAAGGACGCCGTGCGGGCGAAGACGAGGCGGACGATCGGACGCAGCCTTGCCATGGTCATCGAGAGCCTGAACCCGACGCTGCGCGGCTGGTTTGAGTATTTCAAGCACAGCCGTGAAAGGACGTTCGGCACGCTGGATGGCTGGATACGCCGCCGGCTGCGGAGCTTGCTGCGCAAGCAGCAGAAGCTGAGGGGATTGCCAAGTTGCACGGCGCAGATCAGACGCGATGGCCCAATGCCTTCTTTGCCGACCATGGGTTGTTCAGCTTGCAGAAGGCCCATGCAGCGGTCCGTCAGTCCCCTTGCGGGTAAGACCACCGACTGGAGAGCCGGGTGCGGGAGATCCGCCAGCCCGGTTCGGAGGGAGGGGGTGCCGGGACAACCGGCGCGCGCGTCGTACTTTGTGCATCGCCCCCGCCCGCATCGCTTCCGCCGGCGTCATGTCGCATCGGCGATGCGGTGCGGAACGAGCGACGTAACCCTACCCGGCCGCGGCGGCCACCCATGCCGCCGGGATCGGTTGCGCGCGCTGATCCGCCACCAGCTTCTTCCGCCGGTCCTGCTCTGCCGCGCTGATCGAGGCCGGGTCCTCACGGAACTCCGGCCCCAGCGCCATCGCCTTCTTCACCGCCGGACGCTCGCCGATTTCTTCCAGCCAGCGCTTCACGTTCGGGAACTCGTCAATTTCGATCTTGCGTGTCGCCCAGCTCGACGCCCAGGGATAGCAGATCATGTCGGCGATCGTGTATTCGCCGGCCGCAAGATAACGCTTGTTGAACAGACCGAGGTTCATGACCCCGAAGATGCGGTGCGCCTCGTTGTCGAAGCGGCGAATGGCATAGGACAGGTCCCCGTTGGTGCCGGCGTCGAGCGCGCGGCGGAAATGGCCTTGCTCGCCCAACTTCGGACCCTGATTGGCCAATTGCCAGCTCACCCACTGCGCGACATCGTATTTTCCACGCGGATCGGTAGGGCAAAACCGCCCCGACTTCTCCGCCAGATAGGTCATGATCGCGCCGGATTCAAAAATCGAAATCGGCTCGCCGCCGCCCATCGGCTCGTGATCGACGATGGCTGGCATCCGGCCGTTGGGGGAGATCTTCAGGAACTCGGGCGTGAGCTGGTCGCCGCGGCCGATGTTGATCGGCTTGAACGTATATGGAAGCTGCAACTCCTCCAGCAGAACGACAACCTTCTTGCCGTTCCCGGTCGGCCAGAAATACAGATCGATCATTGGTTTCTCCCCTTCGATAGGCGTGCCAGGCGGCTGCCATGGTTCCGCTGCCGGCAGGTCGCCGCTCTCCGCCGGCGGTGGTGTCCTGGCGGGGTGCCGCCGATCATGGACGCACGGCGAGCGGCCAGCAAGCAGGAGGCACGTGGCAGAACCCACCTGTCTCGCCAGTCGCGGTCCCTACCCGTCGCGGCAAGTCTTGTGTAGGCTGGCACGCCATCGACAGCGTGGAGGACATCGAAGCGGATGAGCCCGATCAGTCGACAAATGCACATGGGCGTTTTCGTCCTCGGCACCGGTAATCATTCGGTCGGCTGGCGCTATGAGGGTGCGGCGACCAGCCACATGCAGCTTCCCGTCATGCAGGAGATCGCCCGCATCGCGGAACGCGGCAAATTCGACCTGCTGTTCATCTCTGACTCGATGGTGATGGAGCCGACCGACCATCCGTCGTTCATGTGCCGCTTCGAACCCACCACGCTGATCACCGCGCTATCCGCCTCGACCACGCATATCGGGCTGGGTGCGACGGTTTCCACCAGCTTTTCCGAACCTTTCAACGTGGCCCGCGTGTTCGGCTCGATCGATCATATCAGCGGCGGGCGAGCCGCGTGGAACGTGGTGACCAGTTCCAATCCGAAAGCGGCGCTGAACTTCAATCGCGACGAGCATATCGAACACGAGTTGCGCTACCAGCGCGCCAACGAATTCGTCGATGTCGTCAGGGGATTGTGGGATTGCTGGGACGACGGCGCGATCGTCGCCGACAAGGCAACCGGCCGCTACATCGATCCGGACAAGGTCCGCCCGCTGAACCACAAGGGGCGGTTCTTCCAGGTCAAGGGGCCGCTCAACATGGCGCGTTGCCCGCAAGGGCACCCGGTCATCATCCAGGCCGGCGGCTCGCCATCCGGCCTGGACCTGGCGGCCCGCACCGCGGATGTGGTGTTCTCGGTGGTGCAGGACTTGGAGGCGGCGCGGATCGCCTATGCCGACCTCAAGGGGCGCATGACCAGATACGGGCGCTCGCCGGACGAACTCGCCGTTTTACCCGGGGTGATGCCGATCATCGGCGCCTCCGACGCCGAGGCGCGGGAGACGCTGGCGAAACTGCAAAGCTGGCTGACCCCGACCAATGCCGCGACCCTGGTCGCCAGCCGGATCGGCTATGACGTGTCCGGCCATCCGCTCGACGGGCCGGTGCCGCCGCCGCCGCCCTTCCAGGGCAGCAGGACGTTCTCGCATGTGCTGTACGAGACCGCGCAACGGGAGAAGATGACATTGCGCGATCTTTATAACCTGACCGCGGCGGCGCGCGGCCATTGGGTGATCTGTGGCACGCCGCAACGCGTCGCCGATACGCTGGAAGAATGGTTCACCGGCCACGCCGCGGACGGATTCAACATCCTGCCGCCGTACTTCCCCGGTGCGTTCGCCGATTTCGTCGATCTTGTCGTGCCGGAGCTGCAACGCCGCGGCCTGTTCCGGCGCGACTACCAGGGAACCACGTTGCGCGACCATTTTGGCCTCGCCCGCGTGCCACCGCCGATCGCCCCGCGAGAGGCGGCTGGCGGCGCG
>DATHNI010000114.1:0-22525 GCA_035486135.1 Acetobacteraceae bacterium | reverse complement strand
AGCCGGGCTGGCAGCGTTGCGCGATGCCGGCGTCACGACGGTGCTGTGCAACATCCTAGGCCACCACCGGCCGACACTGCAGCGAATGGCGGCGCTTGTGCCCGGGGCCGCTAATAGCCGAGTTTTGTGACTTGCCAGCGGGTCCAGTCGATCAAACCGTGATCCCGGATGACTTCGAGTGCATCCGGCCCTGCCGGACCACAAAAGACAACGATGTTGGGACAGTCGGCGCGAGCACTCGGGACGATCAGGCCGTCGCAACCCAGGAAGTGTGCCGCCTCGGCGATCTCCTGTGTTCGCGGGTATTCCTGTTCTCGTTCGCTATATGACATTTGCCAGAACGTCGCGGTCACCAGACCGATCGATGATAGCGCGTCCATGGAGTCCAGACGCAGGCAGGAGGCGAGCCTTACATTCAATTCGAACAAACGATAGCGGACCTGGGACGGAAACACCGGTTGTCCACGCGCGAGATGGAAATACATCTCAGCAATCGCTCCGTCGGCTTTGGTAGACGTATAAAGCACGTCAAACGTCCGGTCGTCCCATCTGCCCCCAGCGACGCTGCATTGGAGGGGATCACGGCCATCGCGCACCACGCGCCAGGCCTTGCATCCGACTGCCTCGGGTATTCGTTGTTCAATAGCATCTATCAGGCGGTGGTCACGGGCGGCCCTGCCATGGCCTACAAGTAAACGTCCGCATCGAGACGATCGAGCACGCGGAGCACGTCTTCCGATCGGTCCTGGTTGATGAGATCGATGGCCCGGGCACCGCCGAGCTGCGGGTGGCGGGCATAGAGCCACGCGCGGATCTCGTCCGCGGTATAGTACTCGTGCAGGCGGCCAACCACGTAATGCAGATCCGAAAGCACGAGCTGAGTGCTGCGCTGCGGCTTGACCGTACCCGACTTCCAGCGTGACACCGTGGCCTTCGAGACGTCCGCGATGTTGGCGATATCGGTGCCGCTGAGACCGCCTTCTTCAGTCAGTTCCTCGATGTAGCGGGGGACCGGACCGGTCTTCGTGCTCATGGGCTGGATTCCCTGGCCCAACGTGCCGACACTGAACGACGGCGCATTTGCGTTTCAGGGGGCAGGTTGCCTGAAACACAAATGCAGTCAACTCAGAGATCTTGGTCGGCCACGGCAGGCCGGTGATCAACTCGCAATAACACGGATCGCCGCTACTCCACCACGATCCGCGGCCCACTGCGCTGCACCACCGCCGCCCCCGACAGCTTCGCCCATACCGCGCTCGCCACCGCGGCGAACGCCTTGGCTGCCTCGCTCTCCGGCGCCGCCGCCACGATCGGGGTGCCGGCGTCCGATGCGGTGCGGATATCCAGCAGCAGCGGCACCTCGCCGAGGAAATCGGTGCCCAGCCGAGCCGCCTCCAGCTTCGCCCCGCCGTGACCGAACAGGTCGGCGCGGTGGCCGCAGTTGGGGCAGCAGTAGAAGCTCATGTTCTCCACCAGGCCCAGCACCGGCACCTGCACCCGCTCGAACATCCGCACCCCACGGCGGGCGTCGATCAGCGCGATGTCCTGCGGGGTGGAGACGATCACCGCCCCGGTCAGCGCCACTCGCTGCGCCATGGTCAGTTGCGCGTCGCCGGTGCCGGGCGGCATGTCCACCACCATCACGTCGAGCGGCCCCCACGTCACCTGCCCCATCATCTGTTCCAACGCGCCCATCACCATGGGGCCGCGCCAGATCATCGGGGTCTCCTCCTCGACCAGGAAGCCGATCGACATGCAGGACAGGCCCCAGGCCTGCAGCGGGATCATCTTGTCCCCCCGCACCTCCGGCTTGCGGTTCAGACCGAGCATGCGGGGGAGACTGGGTCCGTAGATGTCGGCGTCGAGCAACCCCACCCGGTGCCCCTGCTGCGCCAGCGCCACGGCGAGGTTCACCGCCACGGTGGATTTCCCCACCCCGCCCTTGCCGGACGCCACCGCGACGATCGCCTTCACCTCCGGCAGCAGCAAAGACGGCTTCTGCCCGCCCGGTTGCCCGTGACCGTGGCCGTGACCCGCGGGGCCACGCGCCCCAGGACCTTGCGACCCAGGACCTTGCGCCCCGGGACCTTGCGCCCCCTGCCCTTGCCCCGGTCGGGCGCCTTGCGGCCCCCCTTGCGACCCCTGGGCCGGCCGCGCCCCTTGCGGCCCGGCAGCCGACGCCGGCGGCTCCTGCCGCGGCGCCGCCCCACCCGGCGCCTTGTGCGCCGTCAGCACCGCAGTGGCGTTGGTGACCCCCGGCTGGCGCCCGAGCAATGCCTCCACCTCCCGCCGCACCGGCTCCATCGCCGCGGCATGCGCGCGGTCGGTGAGCAAGGAGACCTGCACCAGGCCGCCGCGTTGCTCGATGCCCTCCACCAAGCCGGCACCGACAATATCGACGCCGGTGGCGGGGTCCTTGATCGCGCGCAATGCTTCGCGCAACGCGTCTTGTGGGGCGGCCATGGCGCAATCCTGTTGCTTGGGCCGGGCTGATTCCCGACCGAGATGTGTTGCAAACACGCCCCGGTGGGCCGATAAGGCAGCCCGCCGTGACGCCGGTGCCATCCGATATGGCGCAGGACGCACGTTCCGCCAACGCCCCTTTCGGGCGCGCGGCCAGACAGGAGCGACGACAGTCTCAATGAACAGCGGCGGCCCCACCGTGGTCCATAGCGGCCAGGGTCCCTGGGGGTTCCCTCCGGGCGGTTCCGGCAATGGCTCCGGCCGCCCACCACCCGGCGGCGGCGGTCCATGGGGTGGCGGCGGTGGCCCCGGAGGCCCTCGCCCGGGCGGCCCCGGCGGGCGGGGACCCGGCGGCCCCAGCCCGATTCCCGACATCGACGCACTGATCGCCAGCCTGCAAGCCGCGATCCGACGCTTCCTCGGCGGCGGCGGTGGCCCGCGCATGCGCTTCACCGGCGGCCGTCCCCTGCTGTTGCTCGGCCTGGTGATCGTCGTGCTGTGGCTCGGCAGCAGCTTCTACCGCGTGGAGCCGGACGAACTCGGCATCGTCATGCGCTTCGGCGCCTACAGCTATCGCACCGAGCCCGGCCTGCACTGGCACCTGCCCTGGCCGATCGAAAAGGTCCTGCTGCCCGCCGTCACCCGCATCAACCGGACCGAGATCGGCTACCGTTCCGCCGGCCAGCAGCCCGACACCGCTGACCAGACCGGGCGCGACGTGCCGACCGAGAGCCTGATGCTCACCGGCGACGAGAACATCATTGACATCAACCTGACCGTGTTCTGGAAGATCAACAACGCGCAGGACTACCTGTTCAACACGCGCGACCCGGACAACCTGGTCAAGGCGGTGGCGGAAAGCTCGATCCGCGAGGTCATCGGGCGCACGCCGATCCAGCCGGCGCTGACCCAGCTCCGCGCCCAGATCGAGACCGACGTGCACAACCAGACGCAGCAGATCCTGGACCGCTACAAGGCCGGCATCGACATCACCCAGGTGCAGTTGCAGCGGGTCGATCCGCCGGATGCGGTGATCGAGAGCTTCCGCGACGTGCAGCGCGCCAATACCGACGCCGAGCGCATGCGCAACGAGGCCGAGGCCTACCACAACGACATCGTGCCGCGCGCCCGCGGCGATGCCGCCCGCGTCGTGGCCGAGGGCCAGGGCGCCAAGCAGGCGGCGGTGGCGCTGGCAACCGGCCAGGCGCAACAGTTCGACGCGGTGCTGAAGGCCTATCAGGCGGCCAAGGACGTCACCCTGCAACGGATGTATCTCGACACCATGCAGGACATCCTGGCGCATTCGCAGCCGCTGGTGGTGGACGACAAGCTGAAGGGCCTGGTGCCGTTCCTGCCGATCAACCCGCCGCCGCCGGCCCGTCCGGCCGCCACCGCGGCGGCACCATCCACCGCCGCCGCACCTGGCGCCTCGCAGGGGGCGCCGCGATGAACCGCGTGGGCATTGCCGTTATCGCGCTGCTGGTGGTGTTGCTGGTCATCGCCGACTCCAGCTTGTTCACCGTCGATCAGACCGAGCAAGTGTTGATCACCCAGTTCGGCGACCCGGTGCGGGTGATCACCACGCCCGGCCTGCACGTGAAGAAACCCTTCGTGCAGACCATCATCCCGTTCGACAAGCGCTTGCTCACCGTCGAGTTGCCGGGCGAGGAAGTGATCCTGGGCGACCAGCGCCGGCTGATCGTGGACAGCTTCGCGGTCTACCACATCAACGACGCGCTGAAATACTACCAGGCCGTCGGCCCCGGCCAGTTCGCGATCCAGAGCAGATTGAACTCGATCGTGACAGGTAGCCTGAGAAGGGTGCTGGGGAACAATAAGCTGCTCGATGTGCTGTCGGCCGACCGCGAGCGGATCATGACCACGATCCGCGACGAGGTGAACGCCGAGATGCCCGGCTTCGGCGTCTCGGTGGAGGATGTGCGCATCCGCCGCGCCGATCTGCCGCAGGAGAACACGCAAGCGATCCTGCAGCGCATGCAGTCGGAACGCCAGCGCGTCGCCGCCCAGGCCCGCGCGGAAGGTGCCGAGGCGTCGGCGAAGATCCGTGCCGACGCCGAGCGCGAGCGCACCGTGCTGCTGGCTGAGGCCCGCGCCACCGCCGACCAGTTGCGCGGCGAGGGCGAGGCCGGCGCGATCGCCATCTATGCCAAGGCGTTCAGCCAGGATCCGTGGTTCTTCGGCGTCTACCGGACCCTGCAAGGCTACCGCGACGCCTTCGCCACCGGCGCGGCGCGGCTGGTGATCACGCCGGACAACGCATATTTGCGCTACCTCCAGGCACCCCCGACCCCACCCAGCCCGTGACCGGAGCCCAGCCTTCCGACTACACTGCTGCCCGCATTGCCGTCTGCCGCATTGCCGTAAGGCAATCTCCGGGCCATATGCGGTCCGTTCGCCAGGAATCCTGACCATGCGCCGTATCCGCTCCGCCACCGCCCGCGCCGCCCTGCTCGGCATTTCCACCCTGTTCGCCGTGCCGCTCGCGGCGGGGCTGCCGGTGACGCCGGCCTACGCCCGCGCGACGCCCGACAGCTTCGCCGACCTGGCAGCGCGGTTGCTGCCCGCGGTGGTGAACGTCGCCTCCAGCCAGTTGGTCACCGCGCACAACGGCGGCCCGGGCGGTGGCGGACCTGGCGCGGGTCCGGAAATGCCGCTGTTCCCGCCGGGCTCGCCGTTCGAGCAATTCTTCAAGGACTTCCTGAATCGCAACCGCCCGGGTGGGCAGGGCGGCGGTGGGGGTGGTGGCGGCGACCAGGCGCCGCCAGAGCACCGGATGCAGAGCCTCGGGTCGGGCTTCATCATCGACCCATCCGGGCTGATCGTGACCAACAACCACGTCATCGACGGCGCAGACGAGATCACCGTGACGTTGCAGGACAACACCACACTGAAGGCGTCCGTGGTCGGCCGCGACGAGACCGGCGACATCGCGCTGCTGCGGGTGAAGCCGGACAAGCCGCTGCCGGCGGTGGAGTTCGGCGACTCCGACGCCGCAAGGGTGGGCGACTGGGTGCTGGCGATCGGCAATCCGTTCGGATTGGGCGGCTCGGTCACCGCCGGCATCGTGTCGGCACGTGGGCGCAACATCCACCAGGGGCCGTACGACGACTTCATCCAGACCGACGCGGCGATCAATCGCGGCAATTCCGGCGGCCCGCTGTTCGACATGGACGGCAAGGTGATCGGGATGAACACGGCGATCTACTCGCCGTCCGGCGGGTCGATCGGCATCGGGTTCTCGATCCCGTCGAACATGGTGAAGAACGTCGTCGCGCAGTTGAAGGATTTCGGCCATCCGCGGCGGGGCTGGCTGGGCGTGCGGATCCAGCAGGTGACGCCCGACATCGCCGAGAGCCTGGGCCTGAAGGACGCCACCGGCGCCATGGTGGCCGGGGTGAACGACGGCGGGCCCGCCGACAAGGCGCAGATCCACAACGGCGACATCATCCTGAAGTTCAACAACCAGGACGTGAAGGACATGCACGCCCTGCCCCGTATCGTGGCGGATTCCGAGGTGGGGCAGTCGGTGCCGGTGGTGCTGTGGCGCGACGGCAAGGAGGTCACGCTGCAGGCGACGCTGGCAGAGAAGCCGGACGACACGCAGCAGGCCGCCGCGACGACAGAGACGCCGGCCGATACGACGCCAAAGCCGGTGGATATCGCCGGGCTGGGGCTGAAGGTGGCGCCGATTTCGCAGGACCTGAAGGACAAGTACCAGATCAACGCCGACCAGAAGGGCGTGGTGATCACCGACGTCTCGCCGAACGGCCCGGCCGCGGAGCGCGGACTGAAGCCGGGCGACGTCGTGGTGGAGGTGCAGCAGGGCGAGGTCGGCTCGGTGGACGACGTACAGAAGCGGGTCGACTCGGTCCGGAAGGAGAACCGCAAGTCGGTGCTGCTGCTGATCCAGCGGCAGGACGGGCTGCAATGGGTGCCGCTGTCGCTGTCGGGGGATAAGGCGCCGGGGTAGGACGGCGGTTCGGCGGCCTGAGCTGTTGCCGGGGCCGTTGTCCTGGTCGCAGTACTGCGCGGTTGACGACTGGCCGGCGCGTAACTCAGGTCGAGGGCCTTAATGCGACTGACACACTAGCGAAACGCCCTCCACTCCTTTAGACTGAAACTCGCACTTGTAAGTGGATGGCTCCGGCTTGAGGATAACAGCAGGGGCTTTCGGACCGTACTGACATTCCACGAAGAGATGCCGGCCCGCCTGATAGATGTAGGCAACGTCCCATTCTGAACGGCTTCCGCCCTTGCTCTGGTGGAAGGTGTCTGGCTCCAGATCGGCATGCTCGCTTGGCGGTCCATCAAACAGCGTAACCGTCGTCAGTTGGGATCCCGCATGTGTTGTCGGGCAACGGATTTCACCCGCGGAGACTGATACAGGAGCCGCAGCCAAAGCGACGATGGCCGCCCTAATCAATAACGAAGAAATTGTCGCCATTGTTCGAATTTCCATGGGCAGCGAATCGAAGCAATCTTTTGTGGATGGCCTTTGCGGGTGGTGTGACCCACTGGTCAACAACATTTATTCCGGACGACGTCTGACTTTCGTAGATTGCCGCGTGGCCAGAGTATTTTCCACTGCTGTCGAACGTAGCTATTGCTGTCCCAGGCAGGATATTTGTGTTCCCCTTGGCCTGCGCCCCTTTCTTCCAGGCGCCTGTGTTGACCGGAATCGTCGGGCAAACCGACGTCACAAACGACACGCACTGGCCACAGAAGTTCGGACTATGCGTCTTATCTGCCGGAGGCACCTGGTCATACGGGCCGCTCGAGGAGGTTCGAGTGCAGACCCATTTCCCCATTGGTGCTTTCGGATTGGATAGATAATTCACGGCCAGATACGGCATATCCTGGCTCCCAAAACAGATAGGTATCCTCCATCGCGGTGCCCGCGTCAGCGCCCGCTGTCCACCTATCGCGGACGTTCGACTTGGTCCGGTCCCAGGGCCAACCAAATCCGTCTCAACGCCTCGAAACTCTATAGCCTGATGCCTGTCATCGGCAACTCGAAATCGCCAGATAATCGGCGCCGATGCCCGCGTCGTCCCACCGCAGCAACCCCGCCTCGGTCAGCGCCTTCACATCCTCATGGACCCGCTTGTAGTCGCGGCCTCGTGCCCGCGCGAGCGGCCGAATGCTTTGCTCCGGCTGCTTATGAACATGTTGCAGCAGCGCGTAGCGCTTCGGCGTCGGCACATTGAACAAGGCCTGCCCATGCTTGAACGACGGGTGGTGCAACTCGACCGATTCACCGCGTTCGAACCGACCCACGTCGGCCAGAACCCGCCTATTCAGATCACGCAGCGAGTCCCCCACGTGCACCCGAATATCGCGCGGCATGCGCATGGGCCTGTTTACGCGAACTCCCCCGCCCGATACCCCTGCGCGAACAGCAGCGCCCGCAGATCGCCGTGGTCCACCCGCGCCTGCGCTGCCGCGGCGACGATCGGCTTGGCGTGGAACGCCACCCCCAGCCCCGCCGCGCGCAGCATGTCCAGGTCGTTGGCGCCGTCCCCCACCGCCAGCGTCGCCGCCATCGGCAGCGCGTGCTCTGTCGCCAGGCCGGTCAGCGTCGCCAGCTTGGTGTCGCGGTCGAGGATCGGCTCGGCGACCAAGCCGGTCAGCGCGGCGCCGTCATCCAGCAGCACGTTCGATCGATGCAGGTCGAACCCGCACAGCTGCGCGACTCGCCCGGTGAAGAAGCTGAACCCGCCCGACACCAGAGCGGCGACGGCACCGTGCGCGCGCATCGTCGCCACCAGCTCGCGCGCGCCGGGCGTCAGTTGCACGCGGTCCCAGGTGCGTTCCAGCGCATCGACCGGCAGTCCGCGCAGCATCGCCACCCGCTCGCGCAACGCCGCCTTGAAATCCAGCTCGCCGTTCATCGCGCGCGCCGTGATGGCGGCGATGCGCGGCTTCAACCCGGCGAAGCCCGCCAGCTCGTCGAGCGTTTCCCCGGTGACGATGGTGCTGTCCATGTCGGCAACCAGCAGAAGCTTGCGGCGCGAGGCCGCCTCGGTGGCGATCGCGTCGATGGCCGCGCCATCCAGCGCCGCGCGCACCGCCTCCATGTCGGGCGCTGCCGGCAGCGGAATGTCGGCTGCCTCGCCGGGCGAGAGGATGACCGGTTCGCCGCCCCCGCCGACCGCATCCCGCACGCGGCCGATCACGCCGGATGTCAGCGAGGTGGCGGCGCGGTTGGCTACCAGGGTGAGAACATAAGGCATGACGTCGCGTTGTGTGGCAGCCGCGCGGTGAAGGCGCAAGCAAGCAGGGCGACGCCTACCCCGCAAGACCGGTCGCGACGCGTCAGAAAAGCAAGTCAGATTCACCACAAAGGCACGAAGGCACAAAGTTCATAAATCTTCGTGCCTTCGTGCCTTTGTGGTGAATCTGACTTTGCTTTGCGGACCGTCAGCCGCCCCAGTCGAGGCATCAGGCTTCGCCGCCACGCCGGCCCATGCCGCCACTCACACCGCCGTCTCCGGATACGCCAGCTCGTGCCGCGAGCGCCATTCCGGCTTCACGTAATTCACAATCAGTGATCGCCTCACCCCGGCGATCGGTCGCCGCGCGAAGCCGTGCCAGGTGTCCGCCGCGGGAACGAACACCAGCGCGGTATTGAACGCACCTGACGATCGCAACAGCACCTTACCCGACGAGTCCATGATATCGGTGCCCCAATCCTCGGCCTCCGGCTGATCCGACAAATACACCACCATGGTGAACAACTTGGCGCCGATATCGGTATGGTGCTCCAGCCAGAACCCGTCGGTATCCAGGCAGTATTCGATGCGCAGGAAGCTGCCGCCCAGCGTGACCTCGCACACATCTTCCAGCAGCGCGGTGGTCGCTTCGTCCTGGAACGCCTCGGCCAGCGCCGCGCAGGTGCCGAACCGGCGGCGATTGGCCGGCGAAACGAACAGCCGGGACGTATTGTGCGTCTCACGCCTGCCCAGCGTGTCGCCGATCGGCGGCGGCGTGAACGGCAACGCCGCGATGGACGCGCATAGCGCCGGCGGCAGCACGCCGCGCAGAGACCAGTGGCGGAACGGCCAGTCCGTTCGCCGCGCCGTCAGCATGGCATGGCGAAAATGGCTGCCCGCCGGAGTCCCCTCCGGATCGAGCATCAGCACCGGCAGATCCATCGCCATCCCCCTACCCTGCCCCGAACAATCGCTTGACGCCGGCGGACACCACATGCCGGCGCAATTCGCGCCGCGCCGTGGCAGCGTCGGTCATCCAGTTCAACATGATCGCGCGCCGCGACCCGTCATACGGCTTGTGGCCGTGCCAGGAGTTGGCGGTGCGGCGGAACGCGATCAGGGTCCCGGCGAGCGGGGGCACCTCGGCGATCATGTCGTCGATGTCGTCAGGACTCCGCAGCAGGCGCAGCCGGCCGCCCGCATCGGACCATTCGCCATTCAGGTAGATCAAAGCGGTGACGACCTTGGTCGTGCTGTCGGTGTGGATGCGCCCGTCCGCCGGCCGCGTGCGTGCCCGCAGCGTCACCATCAGCCGGTCAGTTGACAGGCCGCGGTTGAATTTCGCCGCGAAGACCCCGGTCAGCCGCCGGCTGCGCAACGCCGTCAGCAACTGACCGAACGCGTTGTCGGGCGGCGCGTCGGGCGCCGGCAGCACGCCGGGTAGATCGGCGTTGGGAAACGCCTCGGCCGCGGCGATGGCGATCGGCGCCGGCACGAAGCCCGGCACGACGAGGTAGTCGAACGGTTCACGCTCCAGCCTGGTCGCGACAAAACGCTGATAGTCGATCAGGTCGTCGTCCGTGGGGACCCAAGGCCGATCGCTCTGCCGCGTACCATATCGAGTACCCTTCGGGGCGCCCCCCATGGTGCCCTCTCCGGCGTCCTCTGGGGCGTCCTCTGGGGCAATCGCGTCGGGCTGCATTGTCTGTCCTCTCACACCGCGGCGGAGTGGCGGCCGACGCCGGCCGCGAGATAGGTGTCGAACGCGGCGGCGACGGCGCGGACGAACGGCCGGCCGGCCGGTGTCACCGCGACATGCATCCCGTCCCAGTGCACCAGCCCGTCGTGCGCCATCTCCTGCAAGGCAGGCGCGGCATCCATCAGGCTGGCGGCATCCGCATCGTGGCGCGATGCGACCGCGCGCAGATCGACTTCGTTGTGGCACATCAGCGTCTCGATCACCGCGCGCCGCAGCCGGTCCGTATCGGTCATCGCGATGCCGCGCGCCACCGGCAGGGCTCCCGCCCGCACGGCGTCGCGCCAGGCCGGGATCGACGGCAGGCTCTGCACATAGCCCTGCGGCAGTGAACCGATCGACGACGCACCCAGGCCGAGCAATACCGGCGCGTCGTCGGTGGTGTAGCCCTGGAAATTGCGCTTCAGCCGGGCATTGGCCGCGGCGGTCGCCAGCGCGTCGTCCGGGCGGGCGAAGTGGTCGAGCCCGATCGCTTCGTAGCCGGCGGCGGTGATCACCGCCTCCACCGTCTCGCGTTGGGCGAAGCGTTCGGCGGCGTTGGGCAACGCATCCTCCGGCAGCAGTGCCTGGTGCTTCTTCATCCACGGCACGTGCGCGTACCCGAACACAGCGACCCGGTCGGGGACGATGCGCAGCGCCTGCTCCACCGTCGCGGCGACGCCGCGCTGCGTCTGGTGCGGCAGTCCATAGATCAGGTCCAGGTTGATCGAGCCCACCCCGACACCACGCAGCCGTTCGGCGCAGGCGGCGGTCAGATCGAAGTCCTGCACGCGGTGCACCGTCTGCTGCACCAGCGGGTCGAAATCCTGCACGCCGAGGCTGGCGCGCGTCGTGCCCATCTCGCCCAGCGCGTGCAGCGAGGCGTCGGACAGTTCGCGCGGATCGACCTCGACGGCGACCTCGGCGTCGGGCGTCACGTCGAAATGCATGCGCAGGCTGCGCATGACGTCTCGCATCAGCGCGGGCGGCAGGGCGGTGGGCGTGCCGCCGCCCCAATGGATGTGCCGCACCTTCAGGCGGCGACCGATCGCCGACGTGACCAGTTGGATCTCGGTCAGCAGGGTCTTGCCGTAGCTCTCCAGCGGCTCCGGCCGGTGCACCACGCTGGTGTGGCAGGCGCAGAACAGGCAGAGCGACGCGCAGAACGGCACGTGCAGGTAGAGCGACAGCGCCGCGTCGTCCTCCAGCGCGCCGAGCCAGCCGGCGTAGTCCGCCGCAGTGACGGCGGGGGAGAAGTGCGGGGCGGTGGGATACGAGGTGTAACGCGGAACGCGCCGGTCGTATTTTGCGATCAGGGCGGGGATGTTCATGCCGGCAGGATTGCCTTGCTGCAACGGGTCCGCCTTGATCTGGGTCAATGTCCCCGGCCGGACGCACGTCGCTTCGGATGCGTCCGGGATTGGGCCTGGTGGCATCGTGGTCACGCTGATCCACCGCGACCGTTCGGCGAAGCGATCGGCGATGGCACGGGTGGTTGGCCTGCCCCTGTCAGACCATGGCGATGGCGTCAGTAAAGGCCCGGAACCAGCCGCGACGTCCGCGCGCAGTAGGCGTCGTACTCGGCGCCGAACGTAGCACGGAGCAGCGTCTCCTCCGAACGTATGCGGGCGATCAACGGGAGGACGATGAGCACGGTGAGCAACACGCCGGCGCCTGAACGAAAGGCCAGGCTCCAGCCCAGCGAATTGATCAGCATGCCGAGATAGCTGGGGTTGCGGATGACACCGAAGACACCGCTGGTGACCAGGGTATGGCCGGGCTGGATGGCGACCAACCCGCTGAACCGGTCACCGAGCACGAAGACTGGCCAGAGGCGCAGCGCACCACCGGCCGCGAACAGGACGACGCCCGCCCAGCGCATCGTATCGCCGTCGAGGGTCCAAAAGTCGATCCGGTCCGTCCAGGCCGGCAGGAAGCCATTGAGCAAACCGAGCACCCCGAAGACAGCGAGGACCCAGCGATTGCCACGATCCTCACGCACCCCGGAACTCAGGTTTCCGCCGGCGAAGAATGATACGGCCGCCAGGACGAACAGAGCGATTGCCAGTGCGGTCAGCGGCGGGTGGGAGAAGTAGGCTGTAAACCCGCCGCAGCCGAGGATGGCCAGGCCGAGATAGGCTGCGGTGCCGCCGAAAACGAACATCAGTCTGACCGGCATCGGCATTCGATCACTCCTTGGACAAGCGGTCTGCGTCTTCCGGGAGATTCCTACCATCCGTGCGGAGTGCGGGGTTCCTGGTTTCTCAGTTTCTCATGAGTCTCTTCATTGCACATCCGGGCAGCGCTTCCGGGAGGCATGGGTAATTTCGTAGGAGAGCCTGGATATGAAACGTTGTCGATAACCGGCTTCGCGCGCCACCCATCGAACGCCTGCCGGTATCCAGAATCAATGGAGCGCGAGGCGGTGGACTTGTTTGTCGTGTCGTCATTGCGAGGCGCGGAGCGGTCCCCGGGCTTGACCCGGGGACCGCTGCGCGCCTCGCAATGACAGGCGGGACCAGCGTGACTTGCGCTCCAGCGATTGGATACTGGATACCACAAACAATGTGATACAGACGACGAGACGTATTTACTTTTTCTTCACGCCTCTGGAGCACTTTACCGAACTGCTCATGCTCCGCGCATTGAACGAAAATGGACGTCCTCGGCCACCTGAAGCTTACGACCAATTCAGCCCTGTTGTTGGTGCTGTCGGCCCTGGTTCCTGCCCGATCAATCGACGTCGGCGCCTCACCATTGCTTGGACAGATGATCACCGGTTGGATCGACATGGTTCCTGCTGCTGCGCTGACGATGATCGGCATTGCACCGTCGCTGAACGGCCCGCCATCGGCCCATGGCGCCGGGGGTTGAATTGTGCGACCGCCGGAGCCCCGGTTCGGGAAACATCAAAGTCCTGGCATGAGGAGGGTGCTGAGCTGGATGGCAATTCCGGCTCGCGTTACGGGAGAATACGGTGCGGCCATCGTCGGCCTCTTTGGCATTGCCCTGCTGTGGGGCGGCCTGTTCTATTCGGCTTCGGTGGAGCGGCAGGCAGCGATCGACAACGCGTTCGCTGACACCAACAATTTCGCCCGCGCCCTCCAGGAGCAGGTAGCCGGCATCATTCGGGCCATCGATCAAACCCTGCTCTATGCCCGCTCCTCGTACATCCGCGCGCCGGATCAGTTCAACATCGCGCAATGGTCCGAGCATGGCGGGTTCCTGACCAATTCCGCCTTTCAACTCGCCATCATCGACAAGGATGGCCAGCTTCGCGCCACCAGTTTCGGACCCATCACGAGCCCGATCGACCTGAGCGACCGCGAGCATTTTCGCGCCCAGGCCAGAAGTTCTGACGACCACCTGATCATAGGCAAGCCAATCGCCCTCCGCACCGTCGACAAATGGGCCATTCAGTTCACCCGGCGCATGGTTGGGCCGGACGGATCCTTCGCCGGCGTCGTCTCGGTGTCGTTCGATCCGTACTATCTGTCGCGGTTCTACGACTCGCTGAATTTGGGCGACGAAGGTTCCGTGGCCTTGATCGGCGCCGACGGCATCATTCGCGCGCGGGCCCCGAACGGGAACCAGGCGATCGGTCAGTCGCTGGCCAATACGCCGCTCATGCGCATGTTCGCCCATCAGGCAAACGGCCAGGAGAACGTGGTTAGCGTTGCCGACGGTGTCCGGCGCATCTTCAGCTATCGCGCGGTGGAGAGCTATCCGTTGCTGGTAATTGTCGGCATGAGCGAGAGTCATGCGCTGGCCAAATGGAACCAAGACTGGCGCTCGCGTTCGGCGATGGCTTGCGTTGTCAGCGTTGCATTGCTCATTGTCGTCTTTTCCATTGTCCTGCACCAGACCCGGCTTCGCCGCGCGCGTGACGCGCTTCGCGAGAGCGATGCCCGGCATGCGAAAAAATCTCACCTGCTCGATGTGACTCTGCAGAACATGGATCAGGGCATCATCAAGATGGACGCGGACCAGATCGTGGAAGTGGTCAACCGCCGGATGGGCGAATTGTTTGACCTCCCGGAGTCCGTGGCGACCGGCCCGCACACTCAGCCCGAGATGCTGAAACGGCTGTGGGAACGGGGTGAGTACGGCGGAGACGATCCTGATTTCGACACGTGGTTCAAACGGTTCACAGCCGCCGGTGGCTTCGGCGGAGACGGCGGTCAGCGTGAAATTCGTCGCCCCAACGGTCGCGTTCTCGAGGTCCGCGGCCGATCACTGCCGGATGGCGGCGTGGTGCAGACGTTCACCGATATCACGCGGCGTAAACAGGACGAGGTGGCGCTGCGCGAAGCACGCGACGAAGCGAACCGCTCCGCGCAAGCGAAAGCCGAATTCCTCTCCATGATGAGTCACGAGATCCGTTCGCCGATGAGCGGATTGCTCGGCGTCATCGAGTTGTTGCGTGAGACCCCGTTGGCACCGCAGCAGCTCGGCATGATCGAACTGGTGCACGGTTCGGCCGCGTCGTTGCTGCAGGTCGTGAACGACATCCTGGACTTCTCGAAGATGGAGGCGGGCAAGCTGGCGGTGAACCTGGAATCCGTCGACCTACGCCGACTGATCGCCACGATCATCGAGCCGACCGAGCTCGCCACGGCGAATAAGGGACTGCAGTTCTTGTGCGAGATCGCCGAGGATGTACCAGCCTGTCTCACCCTCGACCCACTGCGGCTGCGTCAGATCCTGGTCAACCTGCTTACCAACGCGGTCAAGTTTACTGCCTTGGGCAGCGTGAGTCTTGCCGTGTCGTGTGATACGGAACCAGCCGATGTGCCAGGATTGTGTTTCGCGGTCGGCGACACCGGGATCGGCATTTCGCTGGAGCAGCTTGGCAGGTTGTTCGAACCGTTCAGCCAGGCGGATGCCTCGACGACGAAAGTGTTTGGTGGCACCGGCCTGGGGCTGACCATCTCGCGCCGCCTCGCCCGCCTGTTGGGCGGCGACATCACGGTCGAGAGTGAACTCGGCCACGGCAGCGTATTCCGGTTGCATCTGCTACTGCAGGGCGCCGTTTCGGGCACTGCCGGCGCGGAGAATGAAGCAGCCGTTGCTGTCGCCACGTTCCTGGGTCCTATGCACATTCTCGTCGCAGAAGACCAGGCGACAAACCGCTGGCTTATCGTGCACCAACTCGAACGCCTCGGATGTTCGGTCACCGCGGTCGAGAATGGTCGCGCCGCACTCGGCGCGCTGGATACCGCGGCGTTCGATCTGCTGATCACCGACTGCCACATGCCGGAGATTGACGGCATCGAGCTGACGCGGTTGATCCGCGCGGCCGAGGCCAAACGCGGCACGTCACGCATGTCGATACTCGGATTGACCGCCGATGTATCGACAGAAATGCAGGCGCGTTGCCGCGCGGCCGGGATGAATAATGTCGTGGCCAAGCCGGTCGACCTGCGCCGATTGCAGGCGGCTATCCTGGGTCTGACCCATACGGTGAGCGCCGAACCCGCGACCGCCGACATTGACACGCCTGCCCCGGTGTTCGATTCCGCGCCCTGTTGCGAGCTTTTTGCCGAAGACGAGGCGGAAGGACGGGAATGGCTTACAGCGTATCTTGCCTCTGCCAGCGGGTTGATCGCTGGCGTTGAACAAGACGTTGCCAGCGGAAATCGGGATGCCTTGGCAGCGAACGCACACAAGCTGGCGAGTGCATCGCTCGCTGCCGGGGCGATACGACTCGGTCGGCTCGGACGTCGCCTGGAGGCAGTCGCGCCTGAAGCGTCGGCGCCCGAGTTGCGCGAACTGGCCGACGAGGTCTGCGTAGCATGGCGTAACGCGCAGCAGACGATCATGACGTACGTCTCGAATCTGGAGGCAGCGCCATGAACGATCTGGAAGGCTTTAGAATTCTCATCGTGGATGATGAACCGTTCATGCGGGCGACGATAAAGGCGGTGCTGCGAGCGATCGGCCACTTTGGCGTGGCAGAGGCCGACGATGGCGACATTGCCGTCGGCGAGGTAGAGAGATTCAAGCCCGACGTCGTGCTGTGCGACATCTCCATGCCGCGCATGGGAGGCCTGCAGTTCGTTGAGCAATTGCGCAAGCATCGCGCGGCGAGGGTGCGCAACACGCCAGTGGTGATCCTCACCGGGCATGCCGATGAGGCGACAGTCCTCGAGGCCGCACAGCTGCAAATCAGCGGTTACCTGATCAAGCCCGTGTCGCCCAAGCTGCTCAGGGTTCAATTGCAAAAGGTTCGTGGATCTTCAGGAGATCGCGTGGGTGGTGTTGGGGGATCATAGCACCGGAGCCGTACATGCGAGGATTTTGAGGTGGATGTATTCCTGATCCCCCAGTCCGCAGGCACGTCGCTGAGACACTCTTATCAGGTTGTTGAGGCCCTCGGCGATGCGCGCCTTGACCTCTGCCGCGCAGCGAGGGAGTTTTCGCTGGGCACCAGGGGAGTTCGCCATGGAAGTGCAGTCGCTTGGCTATGTCGGCGTCGGCGCGGCCGACCTGTCGGAGTGGACGGACTTCGCCACCAACTGGCTCGGGATGCAGATGGTCGAACGTGGCAACGTCGCGCGTGCGTTCCGCATGGACGACCGCAAGCAGCGGCTGATCGTCGATCGCTCGCTCGCCGAGGGCGACCGCTATTTTGGCTGGGAGGTGGCGGACGCGGCGGCGCTGGATGCGCTGGCGGCACGGTTGGACGCGGCCGGCGTGGCGGTGCACCGTGAGCCGGCGACGCTGGCGGACCAGCGCTTCGTGCGCGGGCTGATCAGCTTCGCCGATCCGGCCGGCAACCGGCTGGAGGCTTTCCATGACGCGGCGGTCGCCGACGAGGCGTTCTCGCCGGGGCGGGCGATTTCCGGATTCCGTACCGGGCCGCTGGGGATGGGGCACGCGGTGTTCCACGTGAAGAACATCGACGATTTGATGGGCTTTTATCACGACGTGCTCGGCTTCGGCATCAGCGACTACATCATGACGCCGTTCCGCGCGTTCTTCCTGCATGCCAATCCGCGCCACCACAGCGTGGCATTCATCGAGACCGGGCGCCAGGACCTACATCACCTGATGGTCGAGCTGTATTCGCTCGACGATGTTGGGCAGGGCTATGACATCGCGCTGGGCGAGCCGGAGCGGATCGCCACCACGCTCGGGCGGCATCCGAACGACGCGGTAACGTCGTTCTATTTGAAATCGCCGTCCGGGTTCATGTTGGAATATGGCTGGGGCGGCAAGGAGGTGACGCCGGGCGCCTGGACGCCGACCGAGGTGACCGTCGGGCCAAGCCTGTGGGGGCACGACCGGACCTGGCTGCCGGAGGAACAGCGTGCGCAGGCGCGGGCGATGCGGCTGCAGGCCGCGGCGGATGGGCAGCGCGCGCCGTTGCATGTGATCGACGGGAACTACCAGCGGATGGATGGCGTTTGCCCCTGGTGGGACGGGGTGCGCGGACGGGGGTGAGGGGCGTCATCCTGCGGTTGTATTCCGCAACGTTATGGTGTGGTCAGGGTTTGGGGAGTAAAGATGGCTCTGCGAGCCAGCAAGGATGACGCGTATGAGCTAGGCCGTACTGAACCTGATTCTGCAACGCCTCGACGGGATCGAGCGCGAGCAGACGCGCCATTTCGAGTCGATCGACCAGCGCTTTGCCCAGATCGACGAGCGCTTTGCCCAGATCGACCGGCGCTTTGCCCAGATCGACCAACGCTTCGCGCAGATCGACGAGCGCTTTGCTCAGATCGACGAGCGCTTTGTCCAGATCGACCAACGGTTGGAGCACCTTGAGCGCCAGCAAACCCGGCTGCGGACGGATTTGTTGGAGCAGATGGAGCGCGTGCTGACGACAGTGCAGGACTTCAAGGACGATATGACAGTTGCCATGAGCTACGCCGGGCGCGCCGACGCCAGTTCCGATACAACGGCAGCACTGCAGCGCACGATGCAATCCCAGATCTCGCGCCTGCGCAATCGCGTCGAGCGGTTGGAAGACAAGCAGGGTGACCGGGCCTGACGAACAAAACCCCTCGTCCGCATTGCGGGAAAGGTCGGATGAGGGTGCAGCGGGGCGCACACGTCACCCTCACCTCACCTCTCCCGCGGAGCGGGAGATGGATTGTTCCAACCTTACGCCGCCAGGACCATCGGATCGGCCAGGTACTGCGTCGTCCCGCCGAGATGCAGTTCCAGTTCCAGCGGCCCGCTGAGCCCGTCGAACAGGTCCGCCGGCAGCACACCCTCGCCGTCGGTCCAGCGCACCCCGACATCCGGTTCGAACGCGTGGAAGCCCCGCACCAGCCGCGCGTCCTCCGCTTCCACCACGGCCAGCCGTGCGCCCTGCCGCAGCACCATGTGCCGCAGCGCCACACCGAGTGCCCGCGGATCGCGCGCCCATCCGAGTTCCTGCGGCACTCCGATCCGCGACACCACGCGCACGCAGCCCTGCCGGGCCGGCAAACGGAACAACCGCGCGGCGCCGCGCTGCCAGGCGACATCCACCCGGACCCCATCGACCAGCAAATGCAGGTCCGGATCGCCGGTCATCGGTAGCCCCGGGCGCCGCCCCGCGCGGTCCAGCAAACGGCGCCACATCGCATCCACCACTGCGCCGCCGGTCAGCACCGGCGCGCAGGGCCGCAGCGGCGGCAGGCCCCAGCCGCTATTCGCATTGTGGAACAGCCAGCGATTGCCGTCGTCGCGATAGCTCTCGGCCGGCGCGCCATTCGCCAGCACAACGTCGTGGCTATCCAACTCGACATGGTACAGCGGCACTTCCTGCGCCCGGTCGTCCCACAGGATCGAGCGGTGGTTTACCAGGAACTCGACCGGGATCAGCGCGCCGTCGAGCCACAACGCGTGTCCCTTGGTGATGTGCAGATCGTGATGCGGCACGTTATCGGCCAGCGCACCCTTACGCACGATCACCGGGGTTGCCGCGCTGCGCCGGCCCCTCGCCGCGAGCACCCGGCCAACGCCGATCCACACGATTGACCGCACCGCCCTGCTCGCGGTCAGCAATCGGTCGCCAATCGCCAGGCGCTCCACCGGCACCTCGCCGCCTTGTGTCGCCAACATCGTCCCGGCGCAAAAGCACAGCGCGGTGACGTTTGCTCCGCCCGCGTTGTCGGTCGTCGCCGCCACCGTACCAGTGACGCCAAGCGTCAAAGGGAACGACGTGCTGTTCTCGTCCGGCGCGGTGTAGTCGAGCAGGCCGTTGCCGGGGTACGAAACGCTGGCGGGAGCGACGCCGCGCAAATCGATTGTCTCGCCCTCGGCGAAGTTGACGACCGAGCCCGTCATGCTCGCCGTGCTGTCGATCACCAACTCGGCGCCGCTGCCGGCGAACATGATCGTTTCGCCGCTTGCCACTGTGCCGGCGATCTCGAGCGTGGCGCCGGACTCGAGGGTTATCCCGACGCCCAGCGTGTTGTTTCCGCTCAGCGTCCAGGTGGCGCCCGCATCGACGATGACCTGGGTAAAATTCAGGTACTCGCCGCCGAGATTGGTCAGCGTGCCCGCGCCGCCGCTCGCCAGCTCCAGTGTGCTGGTTGACCCGGCGCCGCCATCCACCGTGCCGACGAACACTGCGCCGGGACCGACGATCAGTCGATTGGCGTCGTTGCCGCCAAACGAGACGGCGTCGATCGAGCCGCTGATGAGACCCGCGTTCTCCACCGTGCCGGCGCCGCCGGAAATATTCACGCCGAAATCGGTGCCGGTGATCACACCGGAGGACGCGTTGCTGACCGATCCGCCGCTTTGCAGCAGAATGCCGGTGCTGTTCGTGCCGGTGCCACCGATGCTGCCGGCATTCATCACGCTGCCGGCGGAGAGGTTCAGCCCGCGCTTGCCGCCGGTGATCGTGCCGCCGGACTGGTTGGTCACCAAGGTCGCCCGCGCAACGCCGTAGTCGGTCGCCGTGATCAGCCCATCATTCACCAGGGTGCCGGCGCCGGCCGACATGTTGATACCCAGCCCGCTGGCGGTGATGGTGCCGCTCGAATTGTTGGTCACCGCGCCGTCGGATTCCAGCACGACACCGATGCCGTAGGTGCCGCCGGCCTCGATCATGCCGGCATTGACCATGCTGCCGGAGACCAGGTTCACGCCGCCATGGCCGCCGGCGATCGTGCCGACGGCCTGGTTGTACACCGAGGACGCGGCGAACACGCCGTAGCCCGACGCGCTGATCAGGCCGTCATTCACCACGGTGGTGGCGAGCTGGACGCCATTTTCAGAGGGCGCGGCGGCGGTGATCGTGCCGCCCTGCTGGTTGATCACCGTGCCGCCACTTGGCAGCAGGACACCGATGGCCTCGCCGGCGAAGATGCCGGCATTAGTGACGGTCACATTGCCGCCGGCGCCGAACGCCGCGAAGGGGCCGGTGATCGTGCCGCTCGCCGCATTGCTCAGGACGCCATCCGTGGCGAGCGTGACGGCGGAGCCCAGGCTGCCGGTGTTGGTGAGCGTGCCGGCATCGACGATCACGTAGCCCGCGCCGATCGCGTCGGATGTCAGGGTCCAGGTGGCGCCGGCGCCGACGTCGATCTGGGCAAAGTCGATGACCTGCGTGCCGAGGCCTGCCAGGGTGCCCGCGCTGGCGCCCGACGCCAGTTCCAGCGTGCTCTCGACGGCCGAGCCGAGCGTGTTGCCTCCAGCCACCGTGCCGCGGAAGACGGCGCCGGGGTCGACGATCACGGTATTTGCGTAGCCGGCCGCGAGGCTGATCGCGTCCGCCGCGGTGCCGCTGCCGGCAATGGTGCCGGCGTTGACCACGGTGCCGGCGCCGCCGGTGATCTGGACGCCGCCCTGGTAGCCGTAGATCGTCCCGGCGGCCTGGTTGGTTACGCTGCCGCCGTCGGTCAGCGAGACGCCGTAGCCGCCGGACGGTCCGGGACCTTCGCTGCGCAGCAGGCCCTCGTTGGTAATTGTCCAGGCGATGCCGTCGGTGCCGTAGAGCGCGATCCCGGAGCCGACCGTGATCGTGCCGGTCACCAGCACGGGATCGTCCGCGGCTTGGGTGAGCGTGACCCCAGCGAAATAGGTATTGCTGAGCGTCGTTCCGGTCATGCGGGGTGGCCCGTCGGCATTAGCGAACCGCCGTCATGGTTGGGGTTTCCTATTGGGCACCCAGGATGGTTGCGCCACGGTATCTGTTGCGTCAGATCGGCATCACGAGGCCGTGATAAAAGCGCGTAGCGGCATGGAGAAAAGCCAGGGGCTTTGCCCCTTGACCCCACCAAGGGGCCCTGCCCCTCGACCGCGCTGCCTCAATCGCATAACCTTTGCCCAAGGCCGCCCGGGCGCATGCGCCCCCGGGGCTGGGAAACGTTGAACGCAGCAATCGGGAGCGATTATGCCAAGCCTCAATTACGCAGCACCGACGACGGTGGACGAAGCCGTCAAACTGCTGGCCGGAACCTCCGGCCTTGCCAAGGTCCTGTCGGGCGGGACCGACCTTCTCGTGCAACTTCGTTCCGGCCGCGTGCGGCCCGACCTGATCGTCGACACCAAGAAAATCCCCGGCATCATCGGCATCCGCGAGGAAGCCGGCGGCTTCGTCATCGGCGCCGCCACACCCGGCGCGGTGGTCGAGGCCCATCCCGGTCTGAACAAGGCCTGGCCCGGCGTTGTCGAAGCGCTGGACCTGATCGGCTCGACGCAGATCCAAGGCCGCGCCTCGTTGGCCGGTAACCTGTGCAATGCCTCGCCCGCCGCCGACAGCGTGCCGGCACTGTTCGCCGCCGCCGCCATCGCCGTGATCGTCGGTCCCAACGGCCAGCGCGAAGTCCCAGTGGAGCAAATCCCCACCGGCCCAGGCCGCACGTCGCTGGCCAAGGGAGAATTCATCCTGGAGTTCAAGCTGCCGCCGCGGCCGCCGCACTCCTCGGACGCCTATCTGCGTTTCATTCCGCGCACGGAAATGGATATCGCCGTGGTCGGCTGCGGCATCAGCGTGACACTCGACGCCGGAGGCACCTGCACCGCGGCGCGCGTTTCGCTCGGCGCGGTGGCACCCACCGTCCTGCTGGTGCAGCCGGCCGCCGACGCGCTGATCGGCCACAAACTGGACGACGCAACGCTGGCCAAACTCGATGCGGCAGCGCAGGCG
>DATHNI010000113.1:0-17674 GCA_035486135.1 Acetobacteraceae bacterium | reverse complement strand
CGGCGGTGGACCGGCACGTGATCGGGATAGACCTCTCCGCCGTGCAATTCGGTTGGCCGGTCGGCATGCCGTTATGCCGGGCGCTCGGCGGTGGATTGTGGGAGGTGCGCAGCAGCCTTCCCAGCCGCCGGATCGCGCGGTTGCTGTTCTTTGTGCATGAGGGCCGCATTGGCGTGGTGCATGCCTTCATAAAGAAGACCCAGAAGACCCCGCCGGACGATATTGCGCTAGCGCGCCAACGGATGAAGGAGATGAAAGCATGAGCAAGAAGAATCCGCACTGGGGATCAACACTCGACGATTTTCTGCGTGAGGAAGGCATCCGCGATGCAGCGCGCGCCGAGGCGGTGACGCGTGTCGTGGCGTGGCAACTCAGCCAGGAGATGCAGCGGCAGGGCATTACCAAGGCCCGCTTGGCTGAAATGATGCACACCAGCCGCGCGCAGGTTGATCGGATCCTCAGTGCTCGTGGCAACGTGACGATTGAAACGTTGCAGCGTGCGGCATCGCTTGTTGGCCGCGACTTACGCCTCGAACTGGTGTGATCAGGCCAACCGGCGCCGTTCCAATGGGATCATTGGTACAGGGCGTCCTGCTTGGGGCTGGAGCCAAAGCGCGGCAGAGCGCGGCAATTCCAGATACGCAAGAGCGATGGAACGACTGCCGGAGCCGGAAGTGCCACATCTAGTAGGAAACTGTCGATGCCACTGACCCGAGATTTTCGCGACACAGTGAAGGTACGCGCCGAACGCGATTCGGAGTTCCGTACCGGGCTCTATCAGGAGGCCATGCACTCCATGGTCGACGGCGATCTCGGTACGGCTAACATACTGCTGCGAGATTTCATTGATGCCGCGGTAGGGTTCGCCCAAATCGGCGGCGGCATCGGCGTGCCGGGATAGTCGCTGATGCGGATGTTCGGACCGAACGCAATTTTGCCGCTGAACATCTCGCCGCTGCCGCAGTCGCACCCCAACGCGAAACCCGCTAACCGCTGCAAGCCCCGTATCGCGCGTAGCCCACAAGACCTCGCGAACGGCCAGCATGGGGGAAACGACAATGCGGCAGACCCGCCTGACCGCGTTCATCTTCGCGGCCGCCATGGCCCTCGCCGCGGCGATGCCGGCCCGGGCGCAAACCAGCGCGCCACCGAGCATCGACCTACCCAATCCCTACGCGCCCGCCACGTCGTTCGGCCAGCTACCCGCCGGGCGCTCCTGGGGCGGCACCACCGCGGTGGCAATCGATCGTGACGGCAAGAGCGTCTGGGTGTTCGAACGCTGCGGCGGCGAGAGCTGCGATGCTTCGAAACTCCCGCCGATCCTGCACTTCGATCCGTCCGGCAAGTTGCTCGCCAGTTTCGGTGCCGGCATGTTCGTGTTTCCGCACGGGATCGCCGTCGACGACGACGGCAACGTGTGGGTCGCCGATGCGGACGGCAAGAACGGCAAGGGGCAGCAGGTCGTCAAGTTCAGCCCCACCGGCAAGGTGTTGCTGACCCTGGGCAAGGCGGGCATGCCAGGCGACGCTCCCGGCTACTTCAACCGCCCATCCGGCGTCGCGATCGCACGCAACGGCGACATCTTCGTGGCCGACGGGCATGGCGGCGATTCCAATGCCCGCGTCGTCAAGTTCTCAAAGTCGGGAAAATTCATCACCGCCTGGGGCAAGAAGGGTTCCGCGCCGGGCGAATTCGATACCCCGCACGCCATCGCCGTGGATTCGCACGAACGGGTCTACGTGGCGGACCGTTCGAACAGCCGGATCCAGGTGTTCGACGCGGACGGAAGGTTCATCGCCGACTGGCGGCAGTTCGGCCGGCCGAGCGGGGTTTATATCGACGCGCACGACATGCTCTACGTCGCGGATTCACAGACCGTGGACAAGACGGGCTGCACCACCGATCCCGGCTGCCGCCACGGCATTCGTATCGGCAGTGCTTCGGACGGCGCGGTGAAGTATTTCATTCCGCGTCCGGCCGGCGACCTGGTCGGGCCGGAGGGCGTGGCCGCAGATGCAGCGGGCACGGTCTATGGCGCGTCGAACGAGGGCAAACGGATCGACCGGTTCGCCAGGCAGTGAGCTTTTCTTCGATCCGCGGTCGTGCGTAGCTGCACCATCCCGGCCACCGGACCTCGAGGAGACCCCCAATGACCACGCTGCCGCCGTACCACGTCTCGGCCTACAACACTGCCAAGGCTTCGGAAAACAAGATCCACGATGACGCCACCGCGAAGCGCTTCGGCTTTCGCGGCGGCCTGGTCGGTGGCGTGCACGTTTACGCCTACATGGCACATCTGCCTGTGCAACGCTGGGGCCGCGCCTGGCTGGAGCGCGGCACCGGTGAGGCCCGATTTGCCAAGCCGGTCTATGAAGGCGACATCGCCGAGATCACCGCCGTGGAGGATGCCGCCGGCCTGGAACTTCAGGTGACCAGCGTGGGCGTGCTGTGCGCCACCGGCCGCGCCGCGCTGCCCGCCGCGGTGCCCGGGATTGCCGTGAACGACTTCATTCCGGCCACGCCGCCGGCGCACGACGCACGTCCTCCCGCTGATGAACAGTCGCTGCCAGTCGGGAAATGGCTGGGCATGACGCCATTGGCGGTCACGCCGGCCTACCAGGCACAGGACCTGTCGGACACGCGCGAGACGGACCCTCTGTACGCCGCGGAAGGCATCGTGCATCCGGGCACCGTCCTGCGCTGCTGCAATTGGGCGTTGTCGCACAACGTGGTGCTGCCGGCGTGGATGCACATGGGCAGTACGGTGCAGAACCTGGGCGTGGCGCGGGTTGGCGACACGCTTGGGGTGCGGGCGCGCGTGACGAAGAACTACGAGCACAAGGGGCACAAATGGGTGGAGATCGACGCCCTGGTGCTGGCGAATGAGCGCTTGCCGATCGCGCGGGTTACGCACATCGCGATCTACCGTCCGCGGCAATTGGCAGAGGCGGCCTGAGTGCAAGGCCAGGGCTCTGCCCTGGACCCGTCAGGGGGCTTTGCCCCCTGAACCCCCAGCAAAGGCAGCGCCTTTGCAATCCATTCGTTGGAGATGTTGGACGGGAGGGGGGACGTGCTCCGGTAGCGTTGCGGCTCGACCGACATTCGTCGGTCGAGCCGCAACCCTACCGGTGCCGGTCCCCCCTCCCGTCCAACATCTCCAGTAAAGGGTTCCAAGGGCTCCGCCCTGGGCGGGGTCCAGGGGCAGAGCCCCTGGCCTTCCTTTGCTCCCTCTCACGCCGCTTTCGGTGTGTGTCTCGCCAGGAATTCCATAACGCGCGTTCTCGCCGATGCCAGCGCCGCGCCCGTCTTCCACTCAGGGATGAACTCGCAGTTCGGCAGCAATTTCGACAGCTCCTCCGCAATCGGATACGGGTGCGCTTCGTCGTTGCCGGCCAGCACCAGGCATGGCGTGCGCACCGTCGCGACAAACGCGCGATCCACGCAGTAAACGAAGCCTCGCCCATACAGATTGCGATAAAACGCATCCAGCACCTGTCCCGTCGCCTCCGGATGGTCCTTGAGCGACTCCGCCCACGCCTGGAACCGCGGCGTTGGTTCCGTAACCGGAGCGCCCACGCGCCCGATCGGCTGCGCCAGCACCGCGGACGCAATCCGCTCCGGCTGCGCCTTGATCAGGTTCAGGATGAACGATCCGCCAATGCACTGACCGTACAGATGGCACCGATCGATCCGCAGATGATCGAGCAATGCGATGTGGTCGGCGGTGTAGCTGTCCCAGCCGTCCCGCGCCGTGACCGGAGCGCGCGACTGGCCGCCGGCGTTGCGCTGGTCCATCGCAATCACGCGGTACTGCCCCGCGAACTCGGTGGTCGGATTCATCGGTGCCATCGGCTGGCGCCAGACATCGATCACCGAGGCCAGGCCGGCGGGAGCAAATGTCAGGATAGGGAAGCCCTGACCGTATTCCTCGTAATAGATGCGCGCGCCGTCGTGTTCGAAGCTCGGCATGGCGTGGTTCCTTTCGTCATTCGAGATGATCTCGTCCTGCCGGTCCCAGGACACGCGGCGTTCCCGGCATCGGCATCGCGAGCGCCGAAACGGCGCGACGCTCTACAACGCCGCAACCCCGCGGCGCGCGCAATCCTCATCCTGCTGCGCGGTGCCGCCACCGACGCCGCAGGCTCCCTCAACCACACCATCGCGCAGGATCGGCACAGCACCCTGGCCCATGATCATGTGGCCTCCCTCCGCGGCAGCGATACCGGCCGGGGTGGGCTGGCTTGCCCGTTCGGACAGCTCGCCGCTGGGACGGCCGAACGCGGCCGACGCGACGGCCTTGCCCTGGCTGCCGTACGCGCTCGCCCAGATGGCATTGGTCATGCGCTGAAATGCCATCAGGCGGCCGCCGGCGTCGCACACCGCGACGCTGATCCGGATGTTGAGTTCGCGTGCCTTCGCCAATGCGCCTTCGACGATGCGATTGGCTTCTTCCAGTGTCAGTGCCATGCTCGTTGTCCTCCCGCGCGGCCATGCTGGAGCAATTTCCCGCGGCGCAACGCACCTGGTGTGACGCGCTGGTGGGGGAATAATCGCAACCGGCCGACGTCCTGCATCGTGGAACCCGTGACAAGAAGGGGCAAGACCATGAGGTCAGTCGCACCACTGCTGTTGGTCCTGGCGACGCTGGCGGTCGCATTGACCGCCTGCGCGCCCGCTGCTCCTCCGGCCAGTCCCGACCCGCAACACGCCAACGCCAAGCCGCTCCCCAATACCGGCCCGTCCGGCGGAGGCTATTGAGCGCCGCCTGACCGGTGACGACGCCCCGCCCGGGCTGTCCCGGCTTGCCCCCTGCGACTGATCGCGACCAGCCGCCGCGCGGTCACTCCACCGGCACGAAGATCGAGTGGCGCATCTGGCCGCCGATCGACTTCGACAGATGCCCCTTGCCGCGCACGTCCTCGACCAGGATCACCTCGCCGGCGCCGATCTGCCGCGCCTCGCCGTCGCTGGCGGTGATCTGCACGCCGCCGTCGAGGTTGATGATGTATTGCCGCCGCGGCGCCGGGTGCCAGCTCAGGTCGTAATCGCCCGAGGTCTCGCGGAAGATGATGCCGGTCGCCGGCAGGCGCTTCGACAGCTTGCTGCCGTTGCGTTCCTCCACCCACTCGACCTCGATGTCGCGCCAATGGGTTTCGCCGGCATCGTCCACGTAGATGTTATGAATTCGCATGGTTGGTTTCCTCCTATTCGATCGGCACGAAGATCGAGTGCCGCATCTGGTTGTTCACCGACTTCGACAGATGTCCCTTGCCGGAGGTGTCCTCGACCAGCACCACCTCGCCGGCGCCGATCACCCGCGCCTCGCCGTCGCTTGCGGTAAGCTGCACGCCGGCGTCGAGGTTGATGATGTATTGCCGCCGTGGCGCCGGATGCCAGGGCCGGTCGTGCTCTGCCTGGGTCTGGCGGAAGATGATGCCGGTCGCCGCCTGGCGCGCCGACAGCTTGCCCGCTTCGTTTTCCTCCACCCATTCGACCTGGATGTCGCGCCAGTGCGATTCACCGTTGGCATCTTCGTATAGATTATGCACGCGCATCGGCATCTGATGACCTCCAATGTGGCATCGCGAGTTGACCACCGGCCGGCGGGCCGACCCGCCCTGAATGAAACTGACGCAGCGACCCGGCCTCCCACGTCATGGGGGGCGAAGGCCTACCATCCACGACTTGCCTGGCCACACGCAGCATAGTCGTGGATGGCGGGCCTTCGCCCGCCATGACGTGGGAGGCCGGCACAACTGGTTGTTGCTTGTTAGGCGCGCAGCGGTCGTCGCAATGACAGGTTCTCACTTGTTCTTCCAGTCCGGCCTGCGCTTTTCCGCGAACGCCCGCGGGCCTTCAATGTAGTCCTGGCTTTCAATATTCTCCTGCTGCGCCGGAAACACCGTGCGCATCGCCTGTTCCAGCGTCGGCATGTCCAGCCCGCGATACACCGCCTGTTTCGACGCCCGCACCGCTTTCGGCGAGCATTCCAGGATCATCCCCGCCCAGCGCTTCGCCGCTTCCAGGGCCTGGCCCTGCGGCACTATTTCGGTGATGAAACCTAACTCGAAGCCCTCGCGCGCGGTCACTCGCCGGCCGGTGAGGATCATGCCCATCGCCTGCTTCATCGGGATGCTGCGCGGCAGGCGGTGCACGCCGCCGCCACCGGCGATCAGCCCGACGCGTGGCTCGGGCAGCGCGAAGAGCGCGTTCTCGGCGGCAATGATGATGTCACAGGCGAGCGCGGTTTCGAAGCCTCCGCCCATCGCCCAGCCGTTCACTGCGGCGATCAGCGGCTTGTCGAGGCCAAAGCGATGCGTGATGCCGGCGAACCCGTTTGGTCCGTTCGGCCGGCGCTTGGCCGCCGCCTGCACCTTCAGGTCGTTGCCGGCGGAGAACGCACGGTCGCCGGCGCCGGTGATGATGCCGACCCATAGGCCATCGTTCGCGGCGAATTCGTCCCAGACCGCGGCGAGTTCGTCATTGGCGTCGGCGTGCAGGGCGTTCAGAACCTCCGGGCGATTTAGGGTGACAATGCGGACATGGCCTTCGTCCTGGACGATGCAGTATTCGTGGGTCATGCGGCCCCCCTCCCGGTTCCGCTGCATCGTAGCGGCGCGGCGCGTGGCGGCAACCCAGGCCAAGCCTCTACCCCGCCCCGGCCTTTTGTCTTCCGCCCAATTGCTCTGCGAGGCCAAGGCCGGCGGCGCTTGCGGGGGCACCCTGCTTGCGGCGTCCGGGTCAAGCATCTGAGGTTGACGCCGCTCCCGCATCAAACCACTATCGCGTTTCGATACCGTTTTCCGATAGTGGATAATCAGAATGAAGCCGGGCCATGGAGCATCACGACCTCCTTGCGGGATTCGTCAGGCTGCACGTCTTGCACCATGCCGCCGAGCACGAAATCTATGGCCAGTGGATGATCGACGAACTTGCCAGGCACGGCTACCGACTCAGTCCCGGCACTCTCTACCCGATGCTCCACACCATGGAGCTGCGTGGCTATCTGACCTCACGCGTGGAACGCGTGGGACGCTCGACGCGCAAGTTCTATCGGGCAACCGAGTTCGGCTTGCGCGGTCTCATGGTGGCAAAGCTGCGCGTGCGAGAATTCATCGGCGAAGCGTTCGGACCATCGCAGGGAAACGAGGCGTCCGATGAGCGAGACGCCAGTCCAGGGAACTCCCAATGAGGTTTTCGCGGCGTTTCTGAAACTCGGCTTGACCTCGTTCGGCGGACCGATCGCCCACCTGGGCTATTTCCGCGCGGAATTCGTCGATCGGCGCCGGTGGCTGAGCGACCGCGCCTATGTCGATCTCGTGGCGCTTTGCCAATTTCTGCCGGGGCCGGCCTCGAGCCAAACGGGATTTGCAATTGGGCTGATGCGGGGCGGATATCTGGGTGGCCTGGCGGCCTGGATCGGCTTCACCTTGCCGTCCGCGATTCTGCTGGTTCTGTTCGCCTATGGTGCCGGCACGATCGCAGACTCGCCCTTGGGTGCCGGCTTGTTGCACGGCCTGAAGCTGGTGGCCGTCGCGATTGTCGCACAGGCCGTGTTGGGTATGGCGCGTAGTCTATGCCCCGACAGACAGCGGGCGTCGATTGCGACACTTGCCCTCATTCTCATGACGCTGGTTCCCGGTTCGCTCGGCCAGGTTGCCACGATTATCGTGGGCGGGATTGCGGGACTGATAGTCTGTCGAGGCGAGGCCGCGGCAATGGCCGATGATATTGTGCTGCCTGTCTCGCGCCGTGTGGGGTTCGCCTGCCTCAGTCTGGTTCTTCTCCTTCTGGTCCTGTCGTTCGCACCGGTGCGCAACACCACGCTTGCGCTGTGGGATGCCTTCTACCGTTCAGGTGCGCTTGTCTTCGGAGGCGGGCACGTCGTGCTGCCACTGCTGCGCGATGCCGTCGTGGTGCCCGGATGGGTTTCCGACAATACGTTCCTGGCGGGCTACGGAGCAGCACAGGCTGTGCCCGGCCCGTTGTTCACCTTTGCCGCCTATCTTGGGGCGGTGGCCGGTGCCGGCCCGGGCGGCGTAGCGGGCGCCATGGTCGCACTGGTGGCGATCTTCCTGCCGGGGATCCTTGCGCTGGTGGGCACGCTGCCGTTTTGGCACGCCTTGCGCACCGGCCAGGGAGCGCAAGCCGCGATGCGAGGCATCAACGCTGCCGTGGTCGGCTTGCTCGGCATGGCACTCTACAGCCCGGTATGGACCAGCGCCGTGCAAAGTGGGACCGACTTTGCCGTTGCCGTGACCGGCTTCGTTTTGCTGATCGTGTGGCGGGCGCCACCGCTCGTCGTCGTGGCGCTGTCGGCCGCCGCCGGCGCCGGCCTGGCGTTGATCCACTGATGCGCGCCTGACGGGCGGGCCACTGATGTCTCCCTGACCGCCGGGACACTGATGTCTCCCTAACCGTTGGGCGGCGCGGCCTTGACACCGGCCGTCAATTTCGATATTTCCAGAGAAATGGAGAAAACGGCAGCACTGGCCGCCTTGGCCGCCCTCGCGCAGGAATCGCGCCTCGATATCTACCGCCTGCTGGTGCAGGCCGGCACCGCGGGCATGCCCGCCGGCCACATCGGCGAGCAACTTGGCCTGCCATCAGCGACCCTCGCGTTCCATCTGAAAGAACTGAAGAACGCGGGCCTCGTGAGGTTCACACGCAATGGCAGGTCGCTGATCTACGCGGCCGAATATCCCACCATGAATGCGCTGCTGTTCTACCTGACCGAGAACTGCTGCGGTCGTCCCACAAACCAGTGCCTGCCAATCTGTCAGCCGGAAACGGACACTCCGCGCATGCGGCCGCCAACCAGGAGCGCCTGAGCCATGTCAAACACGCTTTTCGAATCCTCGGAGATCAAGGAAATGGTGCGCGCCCGCTACGGCGGCATCGCGGTGGGCGAGGCCGCCGACCGCTGCGCACCGGCCGCGTCGTCGTGCTGCGGCGTGACCACCGCGCCGGCCGCCGACGGCAAGGCACGCGTCATGGGATATTCCGACGACGAACTGGCGGCCGTGCCGGAAGGCGCGAATCTCGGCCTGGGCTGCGGCAATCCCCAGGCCATCGCGGCCATGCAGGCCGGCGAGGTCGTCGTGGACCTCGGCAGCGGGGCCGGCTTCGACTGCTTGCTCGCCGCGCGCCAGGTTGGTGCGACCGGGCGCGTGATCGGCGTCGATATGACGCATGAGATGCTGGCCAAGGCGCGCGCCAACGCAGCACGGTTCGGCGCGGCCAACGTCGAATTCCGCCTGGGCGAGTTGGAGCATTTGCCGATCGGCGACGACACGGCAGACGTGATCCTGTCGAACTGCGTGGTGAACCTCGTGCCCGACAAGGCGCAGGTGTTCCGCGAGGCGTTCCGCGTGCTGAAGCCGGGCGGCCGGGTGGCGATCTCCGACGTGGTGAACACGAAATCCCTGCCGGAGGACCTCGCGGCGGACCGCGCCCTGCTGTGCGGCTGCGTCGCCGGCGCGGCACCCGTGGGCGATCTCGAGACCTGGCTGCGCGAAGCCGGCTTCCGGGACGTGCGGGTGACGGTGAAGCCCGAAAGCCGCGAACTTGTGGCAAGCTGGGCGCCAGGTCGCGGCATCGAGAACTACGTAGCCTCGGCGATCATCGAGGCGCGCAAGCCGGGCACCGGCGACGCGGCCGCATGCTGCACGACCAGTTGCTGCACCTGACGCGGGGTTCGCCCCCTGGTACGGGTCCGCCGCATATGACGCTGGCCGCGCTCATGAAACCGGCCGGGCTGATGAAACCGGCCGGGCTTATACCAGGCCGCGAAAATACTGACGTCCGGACAACGTGGCACGCGCGTTCCGTTGGCCGGCGAAGGCCGGCCGCCCACGACTTTCCTTTGTTGCACGCGGCAAAGTCGTGGGTGGCCGGCCTTCGCCGGCCATGACACGACGATGCGTGGCATGTCGCCTGATGCGTGGCATCTTGCCGAGCGTCGGATGACAACGCGGGCTGGTATCATGGCGCCGGAGGCGCTGTAGGTTGGCACTGGCACCGTTGTCACCGCACTGCCGGCGCCGGTGCAACCAAGTCCAATCCCAGGCTCCAGTCCGGCCCGCGCCAGGACCGGCGGTGAACCGTTGCAGCCTCACCCTCGCCGCTGCCGCGCCTCGACCTCTCCCGCAACGCGGGAGAGGTTTGCCTGCATCAGCCGCTGATCACCGCGTCGCCGCGCAGCTTGCCCAGCGTGTCGCCATCCAGGCCGAGCCACTCCGCCAGCACCTCGTCGCTGTGCTGCCCCAGCAGCGGCGCGGCGCTGATGGGAAGCGTCTTGCCGGAATAGCGCACCGGCCAGCCGCTCATGGTGTAATCGCCGACTTTCGGATGGTGCATCGTCTGGCGGATGCCGCGCGTCTCGAATGTCCTGTCGTTGGCCAGTTCCATCGTGTCCATTACCGCCCCGGCCGGGATCGTCGCGCTGCCGACCAGGCGCATCGCCTCGTGCTTGTCATGCTGGCGGGTCCAGTTGGCGACGATCGCGTCCACCTCCTCGCGATGTTCGGTGCGCCCTTCAGGCGTGCTGTAGTTCGCGTCGCCGATCAGGTCCTCGCGCCCCATCACCTTCAAAAGGCGCGTCCAATGCTCGGGATTGGCGCGGCTGGTGTATATATAGACATAGTCGTTCGGCCCGCCGCCCTTGCACGGATACACGCCGATCGGCGGATTGCCGCCACCCACGGTCTTCGAGCCCGCGCGCGGTGCCGGCTTGCCGGTGCGTTCCATGAAGGTAAAGGCGTTGCGGATGTAGTGCAGGATCGAATCCTGCATCGCCAGTTGCAGGTGATCGCCCTGTCCGGTACGCAGCTTCCGCACATACGCGCCCAGCACCGAGATCGCCATCAGCATGCCGGTGCCGGTATCGCCGATCGTCGCGCCTGGCTTGCACGGCGGCCCGTCTTCCTCGCCGGTGATGCTCATCAGGCCGCCGGCCGCCTGGGCGATCATGTCGAACGCCAGGTTCTTCTCGAACGGGCTGCCTTCGCCGAAGCCCTTGGTCTGGCAATAGATGATGCCGGGGTTGATGGCGCGGATCACGTCGGGACCGAGGCCCAGGCGCTCGATCGCGCCGGGTGCGAAGTTCTCGCAGAACACGTCGGCCTGCGCTGCCAGTTGCTTCACCAGATCGACGCCGCGCGGGTCCTTCAGGTTGATGGCGACCGATCGCTTGTTGGCGTTGTATTGCAGGAAGTAGTTCGCGTCCTGGCCCGGCTTGCCGCCCGCGGTGCGGCCGGGATCGCCGACCTTGGGATTTTCCACCTTCACCACTTCGGCGCCCATCCAGGCGAGTGCCTCGGTGCAGGACGGTCCAGCTTCGAACTGCGTGAGGTCAAGGACCTTCATGCCCGTCAGACAAGTCTCGGCACCATTGCTCATTCTCGGACGCTCCCGTTGAAGAAGGTGTTGCGGTAGCTTACGCCCGACTTTTGCCGGGCGTAAATGCGTGGGCGTCCCTCCGGTCGCCGCCGGCCTTCGTTCATTGCAGGAAACGTCCTCACCTGTTCACCGCGACCTGCGCCACGCCGACGGTGCCGACGAACAGCCGCCGCGTGGCGAAGGACAGCCAGACGCGCCGGCCGCGCAGAAAATCGCCGCCGAGCAACGCGTCGCCGAGGGCGCGGTCGTTCGGCACCACCGCCAGGACGGGTGACTGGATACGTGCGTCCCCGACCATCAGCTCGCGAAACCGGTGCACATGCACCGCCACCGGCAGCGGCGCGGCGCCGTGCGCCATGATCGTGCGGTCGGCCGCGAGGGTTTCCTCGGACAGGCCCAGCCGGCGCGCCATTGTCATGCCGATCGTCGTTGCCTGCGCGCCGGTATCCAGGATCGCCATGCCGGCCACGCCGTCCAAACTGATCGGCACCAGCAGCCGGTCCCGCCGCGCCTCCAGGCCGTTGATCTGGATGGCGGGCTCGCGCCAGGGCGGCACGGCGTCGGGGCAGCGGCGCACCCGGTACAGCGTGAGGCGATGCGACGCCCCGTCGATGTCCATGTCGAAGGCGAGCAGGATGTCGGCACCGAGTAGGCCGTCGGCCCGCGGACCGCTGACGTGGTCCATGGTGAAATCGCCGACTGCGACATGCTCTACCGGGAACCGCGTGTGGCCGAGCACGATGCCGGGGATGTCCACGTCCCAGTTGGCGCTCGACCCGCCGATGCCGAAGCTGCGGGTCATGTGGTGCGGATCATGCGCCAGGCCGAGCCGCGCGACGGCCGCCTCGGTCAGCACGGTGCGCTCGGCGCCGGTATCCACCAGCAGGCGCACCGCCTGGTCGCCGATGCCGGCGGTGACGAACATCAGGTTCTGGTGGGTTTCGAGCGGCATGTCCGCCAGCGGCACCAGCGCGCAGGTATCCGGCGGCGCGGCACAGCCGGCCAGGCCGGCAAGGCAGCCGGCAAGGAACAGGAGCAGGAGGGGGAGAAGGCGCATTGGACGGCAGTGTGGCAGGGCGATGGGCCGGGACGCCAGTCCAGCGCAGGACACCTGCTGAACGATCACATCTGGATCGAACTGACCGCCGTCTCCAGTTCCTCGAAGCTCGGCATGTGCTGGTTGGGCACCATCTTGCGCCCTGACTCGACGCTGACCTGCGGCGCGTTGCCATGCAGGTGCGTTACCAGAACGGCGCGGATCACCTCGTAGTATTTTGCTTCCTCTTCCACCACGCCCTTCAGCCGGCCGGCAAACGGGCCGACCAGGCCATACGCCAGCAGCACCCCCAGAAACGTGCCGGTCAACGCGCTGGCGATCATGCCTCCCAGCACCGCTGGCGGCCGGTCGATATGCGACATCGTCTTGATCACGCCGAGCACCGCCGCGACAATGCCCAGCGCCGGCAGCCCGTCCGACATGCTCTGCAAGGCATGCGCACCGTGCAGCTCCTCGCTCAGCGTCTTCTTCAGTTCGCGCGCCATGACGTCTTCGATCTGGTTGGGATCGTCGGCGTTCATCCCCACCATGCGCAGGTAGTCGCAGATCGTCGAGGTGGCGAACTTGTTGGCGAGAATGCGGGGGAACTTCTGGAACGCCGCGCTCTCCAGCGGCTTCTCGATATGCGGCTCGACCGCCATGTTGCCCTTGGTGCTGGCGGTGCGCACGAGGAAATACAGAAGTGACAGCAGGTCGATATAGTCGCTCTTGTGGAACGAGGCGCCCTTGATGATCTTGCTGAAGCCGCCGACCGAGTGCTTCACGTCGTGCATGCTGTTGCTCATGATGAATGAGCCGAGCGCGGCGCCGCCGATCGTCCACATTTCGAACGGCAACGCCTCTTCCAGCGGCCCGATCGCGCCGCCCGAGACGAGGTAGCTGCCGAATACGCAGGCCAGAAGGAAAACGAAGGCGCCGATTGCCAGCATGGCCTGGGGCTATCGTGCCGGAGCGGGGATGCCGCCGAACGCGGGCACGGTGCCGGGCGCCATGCCTCGCGCGGGGCCGGCAGCAATGCCCGGCGCCGCACCGGCCGCAGTACCGGGCGCAGTACCGGACCCAGTCCCGGACGCATTGCCGGCCGCAGTACCGGGCGCGGTGCCGGCCGGGGCAGCAATCTCCGCCGCGCGTGCGGCTCGCAGCACGACGATGGCGATGCGCCGGTTCGCCGCCGCGAGCGGGTCGCTCGGCACCAGTGGATCGCGGTCGGCATTGCCGGTGACGCTGCGGACGCGGTGCTCCGGCAGCCCGCCTTCGACCAGCAGGCGACGGGTCGCATTGGCGCGCTCGGTGGACAGCTCCCAATTGGTCCGGTCCGGTCCGGGGAACTGCACCGAGTCGGTATGGCCGGCAATGGAAATGTCCTGCGACAGCTTCACCAGCACGGGCGTCACCTTCTGCAGCAGCAGCTTCGCCCGCTCGTTCGGCGCGGCGGATCCCAGGAGGAACATCGGCTGGCGCTCCTCGTCGAGAATCTGGATGCGCAGCCCCTCCGGCGTCATGTCGATGACAAGCTGGTGCGCGAGCTCGGCCAGCGCGGGATCGGCACGCACGGCATCGCGGATCTGCTGTGCTGCCTGGGCGAACTCCGCCTTCTCCTTGCGCTCCTGCGCGTCACGCAATTCGGCCTCGGTCGGGCCGCGTGCCACGACGACTGCCCCCGCCGTGCCCGGCGATGCAGTACGCAACAGCGGCCGCGCGCCCGGCGCGTTGGAATCGGCCGGCAGCGATGCGCCAGCGACGGTCATGCCAGGCGCCGGCGCTTTCCCCACCGCCGGCGCTGGTCCCGCCGCTCCAAGCACGGCCGCCGATAGCGCCACCGGGGGCGATGCCGGAGGCAATGCCGCCTGGGGCGGCGACGTTGGCGACCCCGCTGACGGAGGAGGCACGGTCCGCGGCGCCCCCTGATCCTGGTCGTCGTCGAGTTCCCCGTGCTGCGCCGCGTACGGCTGCGCATCCGGGTCGGTCGGATCGATGGACGTCGGGCGGCTGCCGTCCACGGCCTGAACGGCGCCCCGGTCGGACACCAGAGCGCCATCGTCGAAGGCCGTGTGGCCACCAAACGGGTCGCCGGTCCCCGACGACGCATGACTGAGCTGATTGCTCGGGCTGAAGTAGTCGGCGAGGCCCTTGCGCTGGTCCTCGGTGGTGGCGTTAAGCAGCCACATCAGCAGGAAGAACGCCATCATGGCGGTGACGAAGTCGGCGTAGGCGACCTTCCAGGCGCCGCCGTGACCCTCACCCTCGACCACCTCCTCCCGTTTGATGACGACGTTCTGCTGGTTGCCCTTTCGGTCGCCCTTGCGCATCTGACCCTCGAAATTCCCTCTGCGATGCGGAGAGTGGGCACAGTTGTCTTAAAGTTCGGTGCATGAGGTCCCTGCTCAGGCCGATCCCATGTGCTTTTTCGGCTGAATGTTGGCTGTCTGCCATGGCCGGCGTGCGGCCAGGGCCGCGGGTCCCGGGGTTCCCGGGTCACGGCGCCGAACAGCGCAGTGCTGGCTGCGCGCGGCGGCGCTCGGCGCATAGTGCGGCCCCGCCGTGCCCCAGCGCTGCTCGCGCCGGACGGACCGGCGATTTCATCCGTGGCGGAGGTTCAGTCCGGGGCGTCACCGTCGGGTAGCAGCGTCGCACGCAGCTTCGGCCGCCGCCGCAGCGTGTTGGGGAAGTGTGCGGCATAGGCACGCACGAACGCGCGCCGGTCGCCCTTGAACATGGCCTGGTGGGTCGTGACGCAGACCATGACCAGATGATCCGCAGCGACGACCCGATAGGCGAGGATCGGGTCCGCCCCGATCACCGAAAGGTGGCAATGGTGAAAACCATCGTCACGATAAACCGCGACGAGGCGGCCCTCGCCGTTCTGCCAGGACGGCTTGTCCGCGCCGTATCGCAAAAACGGAAGGTTGCTGCTGGTGGTCTTGAAGTTACGGAATTCAAATACGCGCCACCAGACCTCGCGCAGGTCGGCGGTGGGGAGTTGGTCGGGCAGATCGAGAAGGCTGCGTGCGAACTCGAGAGACTCGTCAACGACCGTGCGGGTCAAGGTCCGCCATGCGCGCCATCTGCCAGGCGATGTACTCCTCGGCCGTGCAAATGGTATCCGGCACTTGTACGCGGGGGGTCGCCCGGCCGGCCTCGACGATCCAGCGCTGATACGGCGTCATTTCGTCCCAGCCGATCTCATCACGACGAGCACGCGAGCGTCGGCGCGCAAGCCGCCGCGTCCGATCCGCCCGCATACGATCGCCTTCCACCACGGGGTGTCCCATCGCCGGTTTCTCCCAAGCTAGCACGCCGGGAATAACAGTGTCATGCAGAGGTGAATGAATGATTGCCGCGCCCGGCGAATTGGCGGGCGAGGCTCGATGCGAAGCCGAGGCCAACTGGCAGGTGTCCCGATCGCCTGCGATGATCCCGACGGCCGGTGCGATCACGGCAACAGCGATCAAGCGGACACGGCGCCGCGAGTTGCCTGCGCGGAGTTGCGCGAAGATGTCGTGATCCGTTCCCCTCCAGGCATCTTTATCGTGTGGCTGAATCGTGTGGCTGAGGCGCGATGCGCCAGTAGCATCGTCTCCACGAAGCCCCGTGCGAACCCGGCGAAACTCCATGTCCGCCTGATTGCTGCGCCACCCTGATTGCTGCGCCACCCTGATTGCTGCGCCACAAGGTCGCCTCAATTCCGCATCCGGTTCCCCCGCACGCCGGCCCACCGCGGGGTGACGTTCAGACCTCCCGCTCCTCACGCGCGGCGCTGGCCGACCGCACCAGCCGCCCGGCTGCAACGCCCGCCTTCTCATCGCCCGCCTTGTCAATCGCGCGGGATGCCCCGATATAGGCTGGGTCCGGACCGCAGCAGTCCGGTTTGTCCCCAGATCGTGAGGTCAGGCAGCCAGCCATGTTCATCGAGACCGAAGGCACGCCCAATCCGGCCACCCTGAAGTTCCTCCCCGGCCGCTACGTGATGGAGCTCGGCACCGCCGACTTCGCCTCCCCCGCCTCGGCCGCGCGCAGCCCGCTGGCCGCCGCGCTGTTCGATCTCGAGGGCGTCGCCCGGGTTTTCCTCGGCAACGACTTCATCACCGTGACCAAGACCGACGAGATCGACTGGCCGGCGCTGAAGCCGCAGATCCTGGCGACGATCATGGAACACTTCGTCGCCGGCCGCGCGACCATCGAAGGCGACGCGGATGCGCTGGACGAGGAAGACGTCGATCCCGCCGACCAGGAGATCGTCGATCAGATCAAGGAACTGCTGGACACAAGGGTGCGTCCCGCCGTGGCCGGCGACGGTGGCGACATCGTGTTCCGCGGCTATCGCGACGGCGTCGTCCGCCTGCACATGCAGGGCGCATGTTCTGGCTGCCCGTCCTCTCGCGCCACGCTGAAGCACGGCATCGAGAACATGCTGCGCCACTACGTGCCGGAAGTGGTCGCGGTGGAGCAAGTGGAATTCTGAGCGCCACCGATTGACGGGGCCGGCCGCGGTTTTCATGTTGCTCATCAGCATCCACGGCTGACCCCTCGGCTGCCAAAATCGGGAGTGCATGATGGCGATTGACGACGCAGCGCTCGACCTGCTGTTCCGCGAAGCGCGTACCCACAACAAGTTCACCGACGAGCCAATCTCCGACGAGACGCTGCGCCACCTCTACGACATCCTGAAGAACGGACCGACCTCGGCGAACAGTTCGCCGGCGCGGTTCGTGTTCCTGCGAACCAAGGAGGCCAAGGAAAGGCTGGCTCCGGCGCTGTCGTCAGGCAACCTGGCGAAGACCATGGCGGCACCGGTGACCGTGATCGTCGCCTACGACCCGGGATTCCACGAGAAGCTGCCGCAGCTTTTTCCGCACAATCCGGACGCCCAGTCGTGGTTCACCAGCAACGACGCGCTGGCCGCGACGACGGCGTTCCGCAATGGCACGCTGCAGGGCGCCTGGCTGATCATGGCGGCGCGTGCGCTGGGGCTGGATACCGGGGCGATGTCTGGCTTCGACAATGACAAGGTGGACAAGGAATTCCTGGCTGATCGCGGCTGGCGTTCGAACTTCCTGGTCAATCTCGGGCGCGGCGATTGGGAGGGCGTGTTCCCGCGCTCCCCCCGGCTCGACTTCGACGAAGCCTGCGTGATGCTGTAGGCGGGTACGGGACCCTCTCCCGGGTCGCGGGAGAGGGTATGTCCTCGCACATGCTCATCCTCGCCCTCGATTCTGC
>DATHNI010000112.1:0-4522 GCA_035486135.1 Acetobacteraceae bacterium | reverse complement strand
CTCTGAACGGAGCGTTTCCGGAAGGGGGAGGAGCAAGTGGCGTGCCAGCGCGGGCGTGGGGGATTTCGGGGGGGATCGTCGGGCGCGTGCCGTGTTTCTGCTCAGCGTGCTACGGACATGAGCAGGGGGTGGCCGGATGGTGGTGCGTCGGGGCGATTGGCTCCGGTGCGCGGGTCCGCACACAGTCACCGCAGAGGCGCAGAGGCGTAGAGGCGTAGAGGCGTAGAGGCGTAGAGGCGTAGAGAACGCTACGGGTCGTGGGTCGGGTCAACCGCCTGGGGCGAGACGGTGATTGGGGCGCTGCGCGCGAAGCGCAGCAATTGTCCTTGCCCCCCGATGCCACGACCGGTCCCCCGCAGCTCAGCGTTCTCCGCGCCTCTGCGGTGACTGTGTGCGAGCCCCGGACCCGAGGCCAACGGCACGTCCGTTAGGACGCCGCTTCCAGCGCCTCTTCCGCGGCGAGCCAGTCGGCCTCCGCCGCCTCGGCCAGGCGCTTGATCGCGGCCAGCCGCGCGGTGGTGGCAGCGATGTCGGCGGCGCGGCCTGGGGCATACAGCCCCGGATCGGCGAGTTTCTGTTCGATCGTGGCACGTTCGGTCGCGAGCCGGGCCAAGCGCGCCTCGGCATCCTTTGCCTGCTTGCGCAGCGGGGCGAGCGCGGCGCGGGCCTCGGCGCGTTCGCGGCGGTCGTCGCGCTTGGTGCCGGCGTCTTGCTTCGGCGCGGGGCGAGCACGCTCGGCCAGCAGCGTGCGATATTCGTCGAGGTCGCCATCGAACGGCCGCACCGTGTTGTCGGCCACCAGCCACAAGCGATCCGCGACGAGTTCGACCAGATGCGGATCATGGGTGATCAGCAGCACCGCGCCCTGGAAATCGGCGAGCGCTTTCACCAGCGCCTCGCGCGCGTCGATGTCCAGATGGTTGGTGGGCTCGTCCAGGATTAGCAGATGCGGCGCCTCGCGCGTGGCAAGTGCCAGCAGCAGGCGGGCCTTTTCGCCACCGGACAGATTGGCGATCGGCGTCTCGGCGCGATCTGCATCGATACCGAAGCGAGCCAGTTGCGACCGCACCTGTTGCAGCGTCGCGCGCGGCAGCGCACGCGCCATGTGGTCGATCGGCGTTTCCGCGTGCACCAGCTCGTCTTCCTGGTGCTGGGCGAAGTAGCCGACACGCAGCTTCGGGCCGCGCCGCAGCTCCCCACTCAACGGATCCAGCCGGTTGGCCAGCAGTTTCGCCAGGGTGGACTTACCATTACCGTTGGCGCCCAGCAGTGCGATGCGATCCTCGGTGTCGATCGCCAGCGAGAGGCCGCGCAGCACCGGGTTACCGTCATAACCGACCGACACACGTTCCAACGCCAGGATCGGTGGTGCGATGCGCGCGGGTTCAGGGAAATTGAAGCGGGTTGGCGTGGCCTCGATGATCGTTTCAATCTGCGGCAGACGCGCCAGCGCCTTGATGCGGGCCTGCGCCTGGCGCGCCTTGCTCGCCTTGTAACGGAAGCGGTCGATGAAGGACTGGATATGCGCGCGTTCCTGCGCCACGTGTTTCGCCGCGCTGACGAGCTGCATAGCACGTTCGGTTCGGATACGGACGAATTCGTCAAAGCCGCCAGGGGTGAGTTCGATCTTGCCGCGGTCAAGATGCGCAATCGCCTCCACCGCGCGATCCAGCAGGCCGCGATCGTGCGAGACGACCAAAGCGGCGCCGGGGAAACGGGCGAGCCAGCCCTCGAGCCACATGGTCGCTTCGAGATCGAGATGGTTGGTCGGCTCGTCCAGCAGCAGCAGGTCGGGGTTGGCGAACAAGGCGGTCGCCAGCGCCACGCGCATCCGCCAGCCGCCCGAGAAGGTGGACACCGCGCGCTGCTGCGCCGCCTCGTCGAAGCCGAGGCCGGCCAGGATGGTCGCCGCACGGGCCGGCGCAGTGTCGGCGCCGATGGCGCGCAGGCGGTCATGGATCTCGGCCAGGCGCTCGGGTGGCGCGGTTTCGGCTTCGTGCAGCAAAGCCAGGCGCTCGGGGTCGCCGGTCAGCACCGTGTCGAGCAGGCTGGCGGGGCCTTCGGGGGCTTCCTGGCGGACTGTCGCGATCCGTGCCCGGGCGGCCAAACGGATGTCGCCACCGTCGGGCGTCAGTTCGCCGGCGATGGCGCGCAGCAGGGTGGACTTGCCGGCGCCATTGCGGCCGACCAAGCCGATGCGACGACCGCCATCGACCGTGAGATCGCCGCCGTCCAGCAGCGCGCGGCCGCCCAGGCGGATGGTCAGGTTGGAGATGATCAGCAGCGACATGCGCGCGATTTACGGGGCGCGGCGGAACCGGGGAAGGGGTTGAACGGGAAGAACAGACCGTCTAAAGCCGCCGCCCACCCCTGAAAGCCTTAAGGAACGCAGGCAAATGGCCACCGAGCGCACTTTTTCGATCATCAAGCCCGACGCCACGCGGCGCAATCTGACGGGCAAGGTGAACGCCTGCCTGGAGGCCGCCGGCCTGCGCATCATCGCGCAGAAGCGCATCTGGATGACCCAGGGCCAGGCCGAGCAGTTCTACGGCGTGCACCGCGAGCGGGGGTTCTTCAAGGACCTGGTGACGTTCATGACCTCGGGCCCGGTCGTCGTGCAGGTGCTGGAAGGCGAGAACGCCGTGGCCCGCAACCGCGAAGTGATGGGCGCCACCAACCCGGCGAACGCCGCCGAGGGCACCATCCGCAAGATGTTCGCCGAAAGCATCGAGGCGAACTCGGTGCATGGGTCGGACAGTGCAGAGAACGCGGCGATCGAGATCGCGTATTTCTTCGCCGGCACCGAGCTGATCGGCTGACGGTAAGACCAGGGGACGTTGCCCGCTGGACCGCCACCGGAGGCAGCGCCGCTGGCCGCCATCCGTTTTGGTTGCTGTGGGGGCAGGCGCCTACCCGGTGATTGCAACCAACCGGACGGCGCCCCCCACACCTGCTGGCGGGTGATGTAGCGTGATGGGGTAGCGAAGCCCTGCACCGGAGCCTGAGGAGGGCAAATCATGAGCGGCATGGGTAGCGAGATACCGCGCGCCGTCGACGCCGCGACGGCGCGGCACCAAGCGCATGTCGAAGAAGCCGAAAGGATGGCGGCCTACGCGCCCTACGACGAGGGCCGTCGCACCAATATCGACGCCAGGATCACCGCGCTAACGTGGTTGGTGGGCATTAACATTGTCGTCACTCTGGGCGTGCTCTGGCGACTTCTGGCGCACTAACCCAGAAACGTCCTACCATGCCATCCCACCAAATCCCGCCTGATCCCGGCTAGGTGTGCTTGCTACCTATTGCCCCAACTGAAGGGTTCCAAGGGCCGCGCCCTTGGCGGGATTCCAAGGGGCCGCGCCCCTTGGCCTTCCGTCAGCGCCGGCAGGATGCATGCGAGATGACACGATCTTCGCTGTCGCATCGGGCGCCGGGCGAGCCGCGGTGGCGGTGCTGCGCGTCAGTGGTGCCGACAGCGGGCGGCAACTGACCGCACTGGCGGGGCCGCTGCCACCGGCGCGGCGGGCGAGCGTGCGGCGGCTGCGGCATGCGGCCATGGAGCTGGATCGGGCGCTGGTGCTGTGGCTGCCGGGGCCGGGCAGCTACACCGGCGAGGATTGCGCCGAACTGCATCTGCATGGCGGGCGGGCGGTGCTCGAGGGCGTGGCCGAAGCACTGGTGGCGCTGGGCGCTCGGCCGGCGGAGCCGGGGGAGTTCACCAGGCGGGCATTCCTGAACGGGCGGATGGACCTGGTCGCGGCCGAGGCGGTGGCCGATCTGGTCGAGGCGGAGACCTCGGCGCAACTGGCGCAGGCGCTGCGGCAGATGGATGGCGCGCTGGGGGCGATCTATCGCGATTGGGCCGAGCGGCTGCGGGTACTGCTGGCCGAGCAGGAGGCACTGATTGATTTTCCGGATGAGGATCTACCGGCCGATATGGCGGCGCGGGGAGACGCCGACATGGCGGCGCTGCGGCGGGAGATCGCGGCGCATCTGGATGATGGACGGCGCGGGGAGCGGCTGCGCGAGGGGCTGGTGTTCGCGATGACCGGGCCGCCGAATGTCGGCAAGTCCAGCCTGGTGAACGCGCTGGCGGAGCGGGAGGTGGCGATTGTCGCGGCAACGCCGGGGACCACGCGCGACGCGCTGGAAACGCGGGTGGTGCTGGGTGGCGTGCCGGTGACGCTGGTGGATACCGCGGGGCTGCGCGAGACCGAGGACGCGGTGGAGGCCGAGGGGGTGCGGCGCGCGCGGGTACGAGCGGCGGATGCGGATCTGGTGGTGGAAGTGGCGAGCGCCGATTTTCCTGCGTCGTGGCCGGGCGTGTCGCGACCATCTCTGCCGCCGGCTGCGGCGACAGATGGCCGGGACACACCCAGCCATAACGGGGGGACCGTAGCCGTTTTCAACAAGATCGATCTGGGCGCCGACGTGCCGGCGGGCGCGATCGGGGTTAGTGCACGAACGGGTGCGGGATTGGATGCGTTGCGCGACCGGCTTGTCGCCGCGGCGCGGGCGTTAA
>DATHNI010000111.1:0-7877 GCA_035486135.1 Acetobacteraceae bacterium | reverse complement strand
CGGCACCTGCTGAACCGGCAGCCCTTGCCGCAGCGCCCGAGCCGGCTGAAGCAATGGAGGCGGCCGCAGCACCCGAACGCGTGGAACCCGCGGCAGTCCCTGCCGGGGTCGCCGTCGAACCGGAGAGCACGACGCCAGCGGAGACCCATCCGGTGGCCGCGAACGACCCGGAGCCGGAGCCCCTGGTCAAGCCCATCCTTGTCGGCAGCACCGATGAGCCCGTGGTGGAGCCGAAGCGCGGGTGGTGGCGCCGGTAAGGGCGTGCCGCCTCCAGCGTCGATAGTCTGTGCACGGTCGGAGAAACAGCGCGCTAGATTCGCGCGCCCGTTATCACTGCCATCCGTGCAGACGCGCCGCCGCCTCGCGCATGTCCGCTTCGGGTCCGCAATAGCTGAACCGCAGGAACCGGTGGCCGCGCGTGCGATCAAAATCGACCCCCGGCGTCGCCGCGATCCCCACTTCCTCCAGCATCCGCGCGCAGAATGCGACGCTGTCGTTTGACCGCCCGGTCAGGTCGGCGAACAGATAGAAGGCGCCCTCGGCCGGACTGAGACGGTCGAACCCGGCCGCCGGTAAAACCCGCAACAGATGATCCCGCGACCGGCGATAGCGCGCGACATTCGCCCGCAGCTCGTCCTGGCAGTCGAACGCCGCCTCCGCCGTGATCTGGGAGATATGCGATGGACTGATGAACAGATTCTGCGCCAGGCATTCCACTGGGCGGATCAGATCCGCCGGCAGCACCAGCCATCCGATGCGCCACCCGGTCATCGAAAAGTATTTGGAGAAACTGTTCACCACCACCGCGTTGGGACTGAATGCGGCCGCGCTGGCGATCGGACTGTCGTAGTGCAATCCGTGATAGATCTCATCGCTGATCAGCCGCACGCCGGCGCCATCGCACCACCGCGCGATGGCGGCCAGCTCGTGCGGATGCAGCATCGTGCCGACGGGGTTGCAGGGACTGGCCACGATCAGCCCGTCCGGTGGCGGATCGAGCCGCTCCAGCAATGCAATGCTGGGCTGGAAGCGCGTCTCCGGCCCCGCCTCGATGATCACCGGCTCGATCCCGAGCGCCGTCAGAATGTTGACGTAGGGCGGATAGAACGGTGCGGTCAGCGCGACACGATCGCCGGGATCGAAGGCGGCCAGAAACGCCAGCGGAAACGCGCCCGAGGCGCCAACCGTCACCGCCACACGCTCGGCCGGGAGATCGATCCCGTACCAATCCCGGTAATGCGCCGCGATCCGATCGCGCAACGACCGCAGGCCGAACGCCTCCGTGTAGCCCAGCGACGCGCCGGAGCGCAGCGCGCTGGCCGCGGCCGCCACGGCGCCGGCGGGCGCTCCGGTGCCCGGCTGCCCGACTTCCATGCGAATGACATGCGGCGCATCCGGCGCCAACGAGGCGGCGCGCGCATTTGCCGCCGCGATCACATCCATCACCAGGAAGGGTGGCGCGGCCGCCCCTTTGCCGACTTTCAGCGGCATCAGCGATTGCTGCCGATCGCCAGTCCCGCGCCACGCGGGTCAGTGGCCCAAATACAGCTCGAATCCCCGCCAGGCAGATAGCCACTGCATGCGCCCACATTCACCCGGCCGGGATCGGGCGGCAGGACCGGCAGGGCCTGGCGGGTACGCAGCGCGTTGTACATGGCAACTCCCACCGCCACCCCAGCCGCGCGCTGGCCCGACCCGGCCACGGCCGCCCGAAATGCGTGCACCGGCGCGTTCCAAGCGATCGCGGCGGCCAGCAGCGGCGGCGGGACCGAATTCGGCGATGCGGCCTGCAGGAACCCGGCACCCGGCACCACGCGGCCGGTGCCGAACAGATTGTCCATGGTCAGCGCGCAGGCCACGGCATTGCCGTCACGATCCACCGTGATGAAGGACGTCGATGCCGGCAGCGATGACGGCTCGGCGGCCGGCAGGTCCGCCGACAGCAATGCCATCGGGTCGCCGCCCGCCGCGCGTGAGCGCGCCACCACGGCATCGGCGCGCGCCTGTGCCGCGGCGAACCCACTTGGATCATGCAACAGCACCTGGAAGGCTGCCGCGGCCGCCAGGCCTCCGTCTGCCGGCGGCGGCAGGAACGAAACGGTGGTCTCACCGACCGACAGGCTGATCGGTGCCGCGATCCTGGGCAGGGCATCACGCAGGTCCGCCAGACTGATCGGCGCGCCGATCGTTGTGCTGCCGTCGGCAATCCGACGGGCGAGCACCCCCTGGTAGAAATCGCCCACCCCAGTAACCCGGATCGCCGCCAGCGTTGTGGCCAGCTCGGGTTGCACCAGGGGCTGCCCCTCGGTCAGCGGCGCGCCCCCGCGGCCAAAGATGGCAGCGGCCTGCGGATCCACCAGAAGTGAGCCGGCGACCACCGCAAGATCGCGGGCCAGCGCCTGTGACGTGGGTGTGCCGAATCGCGCCAACTGCTCCGCCGGCGCCACCAGCGATTCAAACTGCAGATGTCCGTAGCGGGCGTGCAGAAGATACAAGCCGCGCGGCAGCATGGGCACCGCCGGCGGGCGCGCCGAACTCATCGCGCCGCTGGCCGCGATCGGCGGGAACAGGATCGCCTCCGGCACGCCGGCGTTGACTGATTTGCGACCCGCCGCAAACACCATGCAAGCGCCGCCGCCGCCAATCCCGGCGCGCGAGGGCAAGGTCGCCGTCAGGGCAAACCCCAAGGCCACCGCCGCGTCGGCAGCATTGCCACCCCGCGACAGCACGTCGCGGGCGATCAACGCCGCGCGCGGCTCGTCGGCCGCCACGCCTCCCAGAAAGCCCTGGACATAGCCGGCTTGTCCCTCGGCCGGGCCAGGTGGGCCGAATACCTTGTCCTTGAGTCCGGACATCGTGTCGCATCCGGACAACAGCAACGATGCGGCGACCACGAAACTGGTGGCGCGACGCGCCACAATGCCGCCCGCGCCCTGTCGCGACCCGACCGCTTGCCGTCTCCGCACGTTCGCCAATCCCTTGCCCAGGCGGCCCATCGACGCCAGCCCGCTGCCATAGACGGCTTCGCCGGCACCGGCAACCGGCACGCAAGGCATCGGGCGGGACGCTGGCGGCCGGGCGGGGGGCCTGATACATCGCCGCCCATGGACGCCATCCACGCGGACAATCCGACCGGCGCGCCGGTGCGGGCGCCGGAGCGCGACACGACCCGGGCGCTGTTGGGGCGGCTGTGGCGTGACTACATCCGCCATCACCGCGGGCGGATCGCCCTGGTCCTGCTCCTCACGCTGCTGATGGCCGGGACAACGGCGCTCTATCCGGTGGTGATTGACCACGCGTTCCAGATGTTCACCGACCGGGATCGGCGGATCCTCTACCAGTTGCCGGCGCTGGTGATCATGGTCACCTCGGTGAAGGCGCTGGCGCAGTATTTCCAGAACGTCCAAGTGCAGCAGGTGGTCCTGCTGGTGATCCGCGACTTGCAGGACAACATGTTCGGCCACCTGGCCCGCGCCGACCTGGCACGGGTCGAGCGGGAGGCGCCAGCCCAGCTCGCAGCCCGCTTCACCACGGATGCGACCGTCGTGCGCGAGGCACTGACCCGCGCGGTGAACGGGATCGCCGATCTAGTGACCGTGGTGGGGCTGGTTGCCTCGATGCTGTATCTCGACTGGCTGCTTAGCCTGATTGCCGCCGCGCTCTATCCGTTGGCGGCGATACCGATCCAGCAAATCGGGCGGCGCGTGCGCCGGGCCTCCGGCGGGATGCAGGAGCGGATGGGTGAAACCGCGGCGCTGCTGAACGAGAGTTTCGCGCAGGCCCGCACGGTCCGCGCCTATCGGCTGGAAGCGGCCGAAATGGCGCGGGCGCAGAGCGCTTTCGAGGCGCTGTATCGGGCGCTGGTGCGCATCGTCAAAAGCCGGGCGCGGATCGATCCGGTCCTGGAAGTGCTCGGCGGCGCGGCCGTGGCCGCGGTGATCGGTTTCGCCGGCTGGCGGGCGGCGGTTGGCTCCAACACAATCGGCAACTTCACCGGCTTCGTCGCCGCACTGCTGATCGCCTCGCGCCCCTTGCGGGCGCTGGGCTCGCTGAACGCCGCGATCCAGGAAGGCCTCGCCGGGCTGATCCGGGTGTTCAGCGTGATCGACGAGCAGCCGCACATCCAGGACGCGCCCGGCGCGGTGGCATTGCCGCAAGGCCAGGGGCGCGTCGCGTTCGAGGATGTCGGCTTCATCTACCCCGACGGCCGCGTGGGTCTCGCCGGGCTGAGCTTTGACGCGGCCCCCGGCACCACTGTGGCGCTGGTCGGCCCGTCCGGCGGCGGCAAGTCCACCGCCCTGGCACTCATTCCACGGCTGCATGATGCCACCTCCGGAACGGTCCGTATCGACGGCGCCGACGTGCGCGACGTCACCCTGGACAGCCTGCGCGACGCCATCGCCTATGTCGGGCAGGACGCGCTGCTGTTCGACGATTCGATCGCGGCCAATATCCGCATGGGACGGCCGGGCGCGACCGACGCCGAGGTGGCGGCCGCGGCATCCGCCGCCGCGGCGGCGGATTTCATCGCGGCACTGCCGCAGAGCTACGCCACGCGGGTCGGACCCGGCGGGCAGCGTCTGTCCGGCGGCCAGCGCCAGCGCGTATCGCTGGCCCGCGCGTTGCTGCGCGATCCACGGATCCTGCTGCTGGACGAGGCGACCAGCGCGCTGGACACCGAGAACGAGGCGGCGGTGCAGGTCGCCCTCGCACGCTTGCGCCAGGGGCGCACCACGATCGTCATCGCCCACCGGCTGTCCACCGTCCGCGACGCCGATCAGGTGGTCGCGATGGAGGATGGGCGAGCGATCGAACGTGGTACTCACGCCACGTTGACGCAGGGCAACGGGTTGTATGCGAGGTTGGTGAGGAGCCAGGCCCTGGCACGCTAGTCAGTCCTCGGGTTTTCGGGGCGGCCTGCCCACAACCGAGGTAGGCAGGGCGGATATGAGGCTGTAATGAATACGACTGTAGCGTGCATCCCCGGGGACGCCTTGAATGGACGATCTACCCAGGACCGCTGAGCCAACGCTCACGATCGAGGCTCGGTACCGCGTACGAAGGAGCCGCACCACCTGGGCGCGGCTGTCGTTGCTGGTTGTCCTGCTGGCGGGCGTCGCGGCGGCCACCGGCTACTGGTACCTGACGCGTGATGAAGTGACAACGGACGACGCCTACACCGACGGCCAGTCCGTCACCATCGCACCTCAGGTCGCCGGCACCGTGGTGGCACTGGATGTGACCGACAATCAGCGGGTCAAGGCGGGCGACGTGCTGATCGAGATCGACCCGCGGCCCTATATCGCGGCGCGCGATCAGGCGGCGGCCAATCTGCGGGTCGCGGAGGCACAGCGCGACAACGCAAGGTTGCGGCTGGAAACGGCACGAATCGAATATCCCGCCCGATTGGCCACCGCGCAGGCGCAGCTCGCCGCGGCGGAGGCGGCGCGGTTCAAGGCCGACGCCGATGCCCGCCGGCAGTTGGCTCTGCCGCGTCAGGCCACCACGCAACAGGAAATCGACACCTCCACCGCCAACCGCCGCACCGCCGAGGCTCAGGTCGCGCAGGCGCAGGCCGCGTTGCAGCAGGCCGACATGGTCGGGCAGTTCATCGCCGAGTCCGAGGCGCAGGTGAGCCAGCTCGACGCCCAGGTCGCCCTGGCCCAGGCGCAGTTGGAACAGGCCGCGCTCAACCTGTCCTGGACCAAGGTGACCGCGCCGCAGGATGGCTCGGTGACCAAGCGCAACGTCGAGAAGGGCAATTACGTGCAGGCCGGCCAGTCGATCATGGACCTGGTGACGCCGGACATCTGGGTGACCGCCAACTTCAAGGAATCCCAGCTCGACCGCATGCGCCCGGGCCAGCGCGTCGATATCAGCGTGGATGCCTACCCTGACCTGAAGCTCACCGGCCATGTGGACAGCATCCAACTCGGCTCCGGGGGGCGCTTCACCGCGTTCCCGGCGGAGAACGCCACCGGCAACTTCGTCAAGATCGTCCAGCGCGTGCCGGTGAAGATCCTGATCGACGGCGGATTGGATCCGAAGCTGCCGCTGCCGCTGGGTCTGTCGGTCGAGCCGACCGTCCGCCTGAAATGAGCGCCTTTGTCGGGCTGGACGCGGCCTGGCGGCCGCGCTCCAGCCCCTGGCTAATCACCGGCGTGGCCACGCTGGCGCCGTTCATGGAGATTCTGGACAGCACCATCGTCAATGTCAGCATCCCGCATATCGCCGGCAGCCTGTCCGCGAGCTACGACGACGCCACCTGGACGCTGACCTCCTACCTGGTGGCGAACGGCGTCGTGATGCCGGTCGCGGGCTGGCTCAGCCGGCTGATCGGGCGCAAGCGCTACTTCATGATCTGCATCGGGATGTTCACCCTGTGCTCGTTCCTGTGCGGCGTCGCCGCCTCGCTGCCGCAACTGGTATTGTTCCGCCTGCTACAGGGCGTGTTCGGCGGCGGCCTACAGCCCTGCCAGCAATCGATCGTGCTCGATACGTTCGAACCGGCCCAACGCAGCCGCGGCTTTTCGGTGGTGGCCTTCGCGGTGATCTTCGCGCCGATCCTGGGCCCGGTGCTGGGCGGCTGGATCACCGACTCCTATTCCTGGCGTTGGGTGTTCCTGATCAACGTGCCGATCGGCCTGCTGGCGTTGGTCATGGTGGCAGAGCTAGTGGAAGACCCGCCCTGGGTGCGGCGCGATCGGGTGCGCCTGTACGATATCGATGCTGTCGGACTTGGGTTGATCGCGCTCGGTCTCGGATCGTTGCAGATCATGCTCGACCGTGGCGAGGACGCCGATTGGTTCGGCTCCCCCAGCATCCGGCTGTTCGGGCTGCTGGCCGTGATGGGCCTCGTCGGCGCGGTGTGCTGGCTGCTGCTGACCGAGAAGCCGATCGTCAATCTGCGCGTGCTAAGCGATCGGAACTTCGCCGTCGGTGTGGTGATGATCGCGCTGATCAGCGCGCTGCTGTACTCGTCGAATCTCTTGATTCCGTCACTGGCCCAGCAATGGCTGGGCTACACCGCGCTGCTCGCCGGGCTACTGCTGTCGCCGGGCGCCCTGATCATGGTGGTACTCATTCCGCTGGTGGCAAGATTCCTGATGCCGAATGTAAAAACGCGGAGCCTGCTCGCGTTCGGCTTCTTCATGATGGGCGTGGCGGCATGGTGGGCGCAGAACCTGACGCCGCAGATCGATTTCACCACGCTGGCAATCTTCCGAGCCGTACAGACGGTGGGACTCGCCTTCCTATTCGTACCCAACAGCACGCTGACCTACTCAACGCTGCCGCGCCATCTGAACACCGACGCGACAGCGCTCTACAACATGTTCCGCAATATCGTGGGATCGATTGGCGTCACGCTTGCGACGGCGGCGATCGAGCAGCGGACGCAAACGCATCGCGCCTACCTGTCGCAGCACCTGACCCCACTGGATCAACCTTACGTGGACCTGCTGGCCCGCACGACGCACGCCTTGACCGACATGGGACACTCAGCCCTCGGCGCCCACAGCGCGGCGATGGACCTGCTCAACACCACGCTGACGAAGCAGGCGGCGGTGCTGGCGTATATGGATGTGTTCCAGCTCTGCGCCGTGATCGCCTTCCTGGCGGTGCCGGTGACCTTCCTGTTCCGCCCCAGCAAGGCCGGCGGCCGACGCTGAGCTGTTGCCGGGCGCCGCCCGCCTGCCTATGTGCGCACCATGAACAAGACCGAGACCGAGGTGCCGGACGTCACATCCGACCTGCCGGCGAAGCCACCCGAAGCGCCCAAGCTGCCCAAGGAGATCGGGGGCCCGCCTGGGCCGGAGCCGACACGCTATGGCGATTGGCAGTACAAGGGGCGCTGCACGGATTTCTGAGGATTAGGC
>DATHNI010000110.1:0-11191 GCA_035486135.1 Acetobacteraceae bacterium | reverse complement strand
CTTCATCATTTTCGCCATATCGGGTCGGTCCTCTCTGTCGGCTTGAATGCCGGTCCTGCACAACGCGAGGCCGGCTGGCGCCGCGCCAGACGACGTGGCGTGTCTTGGCCTGCCCACGCCGGATCGCTTCCGTACGGTTTGATGTAGGTCAATGCAGCGAATATCGTCGCGTGGGAGTTAGCCAACCGTTAAGGGCATCGCGCGGAAACTGGCGCCTGCCAACGGCCGGCACAGAGCCGAAAAAAGGAAACCCACGAATGAACGACCAGGTACTGTACTCCACCGTGCAGCGCGGCAGGCTGCGCGCGCGCTATGACAATTTCATCGGCGGCAAATGGCAGGCCCCCGTGAAAGGCCGCTATTTCTCCGACCCCAGCCCGGTGGACGGCACCAAGCTGTGCGACATCGCACGCTCCGATGCCGCCGACGTCGAACTGGCGCTGGACGCCGCGCACGCCGCCCGTGACGCCTGGGGCCGCACCTCCCCCGCCGAGCGCGGCCGCATGCTCCTGAAAATCGCCGACCGCATCGAGGAAAACCTCGAACTCCTCGCGTATGCCGAAACGCTGGACAACGGCAAGCCGATTCGCGAGACACGCGCCGCCGACGTTCCGCTGGCCGCCGACCACTTCCGCTACTTCGCCGGCTGCATCCGCGCCGAGGAAGGCACCCTCGCGGAACTCGACAACGACACCGTCGCGTACCATTTCAAGGAACCGATGGGCGTCGTCGCCCAGATCATCCCGTGGAATTTCCCGTTGCTGATGGCGGCCTGGAAGATGGCGCCGGCACTGGCGACCGGCAACTGCGTGGTGATCAAGCCGGCCTCCGATACGCCGCTCAGCCTTGCGGTGCTGATGGACCTGATCGGCGACATCCTGCCACCCGGCGTGCTGAACGTGGTGAACGGTCACGGCTCGGAAGTCGGTGCACCGCTCGCCTCCAGCCCACGCATCGCCAAGGTCAGCTTCACCGGCGAGACCACCACCGGCCGGCAGATCATGCAGTACGCGGCCGAGAACCTGATCCCCAGCACCATGGAACTCGGCGGCAAGTCGCCGAACATCTTCATGGCCGACGTGATGGACCAGGACGACGCGTTCCTCGACAAGGCGCTGGAAGGCTTCGCGCTGTTCGCGTTCAACAAGGGCGAGGTCTGCACCTGCCCGTCACGCGCGCTGGTGCAGGAATCGATCTTCGACAAGTTCATGGAGAAAGCCGTCGCGCGGGTTGCCAAGATCCGCGTGGGCCATCCGCTCGATCCCACCACGCAGATGGGCGCGCAGGCGTCGCGTGGGCAACTCGAGAAGATCCTCAGCTACATCGATGTCGGCAAGCAGGAGGGCGCGCAACTTATGACGGGCGGCGAGCGCGCACACCTCGGCGGCGAGTTGGAGAACGGCTACTATCTGCGCCCGACCGTGTTCGTCGGCCACAACAAGATGCGCATCTTCCAGGAGGAGATCTTCGGGCCGGTGCTGTCGGTGACCACGTTCAAGACCGTTGAGGATGCCATCGCCATCGGCAACGACACGATCTATGGCCTGGGCGCCGGCGTCTGGTCGCGCAACGGCACCGTCGCCTACCGCGTCGGCCGTGAGATCCAGGCCGGGCGGGTGTGGACCAACTGCTACCACATGTACCCGGCGCACGCGGCGTTCGGCGGCTACAAGCACTCGGGCTACGGCCGCGAGACGCACAAGATGATCATGGACCACTACCAGCAGACCAAGAACCTGCTGGTCAGCTACAGCCCGAACGCTTTGGGCTTCTTCTGATCTGCGCACGCGGCCGGGGGCGGACACGGTCCCCGGCTGCGCGTCCATGGGGAGGGAATGATGCCGGAACGCGTTCGCGTCACCGACGCTGCGGCGGCATTGCTCCACCAACTGCGACAGCAATACGGCGAGCTGATCCTGCATTTGTCAGGTGGCTGCTGCGAGGGCAGCGCGCCGATGTGCCTGCGCCGCAGTGGATTTCGCATCGCCGCACGCGACATCTTGCTCGGCGTGGTCGAAGACTGTCCGTTCTATGTCAGCGCAGCGCAGTTTCCATATTGGGCGCATAGCCAGATCACGCTGGACGTCACCACGGACGGCGGCGGCGACAGCTTCTCGATCGAGGCGGTGGACGGCGTGCGTTTTCTGGTTCGCTCGCGGCTGTTCAGCGACGCGGAATGCGACGAACTGGATGTGGCCGGACCACCGCTGGTCGGTCCGGACGCCGCGGAGAAATACCTGGCAGAAGGCCAGGCTGCCAGCCGCACCGCGTAGCGGCCGCCGACCGGCGCCTGGCAACAAGCCGCATCGATCACGACCCCTGTCACGCCACCGGCGTTCCGGCGATCAGCAGGCGGAGCACCACCATCCACGGATAGCGTGTGTCCAACACCACGCCATCGGGACCGGCCAGCTTGCCGTCCGCCGTCACCGGCACGTGCTTCATCGTCACCGCATCGTCCACATTGCCGCCGATCACCGCGATCTGCCCGGGCACCGCGGTATCCACGACGATGTCGCAATGCGCGGGGAAGCGCCCGGCCGGCAGGTCGTCGTAGCGCAACGTCGCCGCGCTGCCGCGCCCGGTGCAGATCAGGTCGCCCGGTACCGGCGCATACGCGTTTGGCCGTTCGGCGGTGACCAGCCAGCCGGACGTGGCGCCGGTCGCCATCTGCTTGGCGATGTCGATGTAGTCGGCATGGTCGGCGGAATACGGAAACCGCGGTCCGGCCCCCGCGATGCGCATCACATAGGAGATGAAAGCGGCCGACCACGCATAGTTGCCGTCCTGATCCGCCGGAAACACCGCGCCGGTCGCATCGTGCTTGCCGGTCCACGCCGCTTCCGGTGCACCCACGTTCATCCCCAGCCACCAGTATTCGCCGACCCTCTGCCACAGGCCGGGCTCGCGTTCCGGCTTGTCCTCGGGCAGCGGAGGGGGGCGCGACCCGGGCGGATCGTCATCGACGGGTTGCCCGAACAATCGCCACTCGCGCAGGGCGATCGCCACCACGGTTTCGCGGGAAATCGGTTCGTATGGCACCCGGGCGAAAGGCGGCACCTGGGTATCGGGCGGGGGTTTCGGCACGGCACACCCGGACAGTGCGAGGATCAGGAAGGCCAGCGGCAAACCGCGCGACCGTAAGAAAGAAGATTCACCACAAAGGCACGAAGGCACGAAGCTTACCAATAATCTTCGTGCCTTCGTGCCTTTGTGGTGAATTTGCCTGCTCGCGGAAGATCGGGCAGCCGCCGGCATAGCAACGCATCGCGACGCACGCATCAGCGCCGCCCCGCGATCGCTCGGTTCTCCAGCCGGCTGACCAAACGCACCACTGGCCAGAGCAACAGGAAATACGCCAGCGCCGCCGCCACGATCGGCGTCGGGTTGTAGGTGACGCTTTGCGCCTGGCGCGCCTGGAACAGCAGTTCCGGCAGCGCGACCACACTTGCTATCGAGGTCAGCTTCACCACCTCCAGCGTGTTGGACACCAGGTCGGGCAGCACGTTGCGCACCGCCTGCGGCAGGATGACATACGCCATCGCCTGGAGTCGGGTCAGCCCGGTGCCGCGCGCGGCCTCCATCTGGCCGGCCGGCACGCTCTCGATGCCGGCACGCAGGACCTCGCCGTAATAGGCACCGGTGTTGAGGCCGAAGCCGATCACCACGCAGCCGAACCCGCCGAGTTGGATGCCGGCGAAGGGCAGCGCGGCATACAGGAAGATCAGCAGCACCAGTGGCGGAAAGGCGCGGAAGAAATCCACCCAGGCGATCAGCGGCCACCGCACCCAGCGATGCCGCGCGGTGGACAGCACCGCCAGCACCACGCCGCAGGCACAGCCCAGCGGCACCACCACGAGCGACAGCCAGAGCGTCGTGAGCAAGCCGTCCAGCAGGATCGGCCAGGCGGCGGCTATGATGCCAAGGTTGAAGAACGTGTCGAGCATGTCGCCGATCACCGCTTCCAGGCGAAGCGTGTCTCGATCCAGCGCCCGGCGATCACCACCGGCAGGAACAATACCAGGTACGCCGCGGCACCCAGGGTCAGCGGCGACGGGTTGAAGCTGAACGACACGCCGGACGACGCCTGCGACAGGATCTCGGACAGCCCGATCACCGAGCCCAGCGCGGTGCCCTTGGTGATCGCGATGGTGCGGTTGGTCAGCGGCGGAATGGTCAGGCGGATCGCCTGCGGCAACACCACCGAGCCGAGCGTTTGCAGGAACGACAGCCCGGTGGAGCGCGCCGCTTCCCATTGGCCCTTCGGCACCGCGGTGATGCCGGCCCAGAAGATTTCCTCGGCGAAGGCCATTAGCACCAGGCTTAGGCTGGCCCAGGTGGTGCCGAATGCGCTCGGCTCGAACCCCAGTGAGGGCAAACCGAAATAGATCAGCACGATCACCACCAGTGGCGGCAGCGCCCGGAACAGGTCCACCACGAAGATGAGCAGCCAGTTCAGCGGGCGAATGCCGAACGAGCGCAGCACCGCGAGCAGCAGCCCCGCTGTGATGCCGGAGATCACCACCAGGATGGCGAGGCCAACGGTGAGGAAGAAGCCGTCGATGATGTCCGGCAGGTATTTCGCCATGACGGCGGCGTTGAAGAAGGTGGCGACGAAGTGCTGCCAGTTGGTCATGGCGCAAGCCGCCTCGTCGTCGCACGGGCGCCCCCCACCGGCCCCACCGTCATGGCCGGGCTTGACCCGGCCATCTATCGCGGCACCTCAGTTGCACAGATGGCCGGGTCAAGCCCGGCCATGACGGTGAGCGCGACGGCAATGACGTCCGCGGCAATGACGTCGAGAGGCGCGGCAATGGCAACGAGACGCGCATCAGTGCCGCTGGATCTGGCCGATGAAAGCGCGGGTCCGGGCTTCCTGCGGATCGCCGAAGATCTGTGCCGGCGGACCGGATTCGACCACCAGCCCTTCGTCCATGAACAGCACACGATCCGCGGCGGCACGCGCGAACCCCATCTCGTGCGACACTACCACCATGGTCATGCCGCTCTCGCGTAGCGCGCGCATCACCGCCAGCACGCTGCCGACGAGTTCGGGATCCAGCGCACTGGTCGGCTCGTCGAACAGCATCACCCGCGGCTCCAGAGCGATGGCGCGCGCGATCGCCACACGCTGTTGCTGGCCGCCGGAGAGCTGACCCGGATAGTGCCCCGCGCGATCAGCCAGCCCGACACGCGCCAGGGCGGCGCGGCCGATGTCGTCGGCCTCGGCGCGCCGCCGCTTCGCCACCTTGCGCAGCGCCAGCGTCACGTTGCCCAGCGCCGTCATGTGCGGATAGAGGTTGAACGATTGGAACACCATGCCGATCCGCTGGCGCGCGTGGTTGATGTTGGTGCGCCGGTCCAGCAGATCGATGCCGTCGATGACGACCGAGCCGGAGCTCGGTTCCTCCAGCCGGTTCAGGCAGCGGAGGAACGTCGATTTGCCGGAACCGGACGGACCGATGATGAACACCAGTTCGCGCTCGGCAACGGCGAGATCGACGCCCTTCAGCACATGCAGCGGACCGAAATGCTTGTGCAGTCCCCGTGCTTCGAGGATGGGCGCTTCAAGGAGGCGCGCTTCAAGGATAGGCGCTTCCCGGCGGGGCGCTTCGGGGATGGCAGCGTCGGGAACGGAGTTGCTCAACGGTACTGGCTGCAATCCGGATCGGGGGCATTCGGCTCGTACCCCGGCAGGCCCGGTACGCCGTGGCCGGGGAAGCTGACGTTCTCCAGGTCGTCCGGTGCCGGCTTCGCGCCGAACCATTTCTCCGACAGCTTCGCCACCGTGCCGTCCTTCTTCATGCATTTCAGCACGTCGTCGATCTGGCCGCGTAGCGCGTCCTCGTCCTTGCGGAACGGTGCTGCCCAGTGCGCCTTGGTGTCGTTCAGCACCAGGTCCGCGACGAATTGCGGGTTCTTGCTCGCGGCGTATTTGATGACGGTATTACCGGCCAGCGAGGCGTAGGCATGGCCAGACACCACCGCCTGCACCGCGTCAGGCTGGGTGTCGAACGCCTGCACCGTAAAGCCATACTGTTCGCCCATCTTCCTCGACAGGGTCTCGTACGGCGTGCCCTTATTCACCGCGACCGCCTTGCCCTTCAGGTCGCTCCAATCCTTGATCGGCGCGCTCCCCTTGCGGATGCCGAACTCGAAGGCGGTCCAGAGATAGCCCTGGGTGAACAGCAGGTTCTGCGCGCGTTCGGGCGTCACCGTGGTGGGGGCGGCGAGGAAGTCGTAGCGGCCTGCTTCCAGCGCCGGGATCAGGCCGGAGAAACTGGCGGAGTCGATGGTGATGCCGCGGTGCATGCGGCGCGCCACCTCGTTGAACAAGTCGATCTGGAAACCCTCGAGGCCGCCGCCGAGCTTTGGCATGGCGTGCGGGGCGTAGGTGCCGTCCACGGCGGTGCGGAGCGGCGGGAGGGTTTGCTGCGCGAATGCGGGGAGGGAGAGCAGGAGGAAAGCGGCAGCAAACAGTGGGCGGCTTGGGTGCATGATGAGGTTATCCGAGGGCTTGTTGCAGCGCACCAACATGCGCTGTGGAAGGCGGCCCGTAAACCATCTTCCGTTGATTGGCAGGCGGAAAGCTGCGAGACCGCAAGCAAGCAGAATCACCACAAAGGCACGAAGGCACGAAGTTCATTGAACCTTTGTGCCTTCGTGCCTTTGTGGTGATTCTGCTTGCTTGCGGAAGAACCAACACGCACGAGCCTCATGCAGCGCGCTCAGGAAACAACCCACGCAGCCCTTCGATGCTCGCGTCGCAACGCCCACGTTCGGTGATCAGCCCGGTCACCAGACGTGCCGGCGTCACGTCGAACGCCGGATTGGCGGCGCCACTCCCATCCGGCACCACCCGCACAGTCGTCACCCGCCCGTCCACCGCGCGCCCGGTCACGTCGGTGACCTCCGCGCCGTTGCGCTCCTCGATCGGGATCTCGGCCACCCCGTCCGACAGCGTCCAGTCGATGGTGGACGACGGCACCGCCGCCCAGAACGGCACGTCATTGTCGCGCGCCGCGAGCGCCTTGAGGTAGGTGCCGATCTTGTTGGCCACGTCCCCTGCCCTCGTCACCCGATCCGCGCCGACGATGGCCAGATCGACGTCGCCATGTTGCATCAGGTGACCGCCGGCATTGTCCGCCACCACGGTGTGAGGCACACCATGCTTGCCCAGTTCCCAGGCGGTCAGCGCCGCGCCCTGGTTCCGAGGCCGCGTCTCGTCCACCCAGACATGCAGGTCCAGGCCGGCATTATGCGCGGTGTAGATCGGCGCCAGCGCGGTGCCCCAATCGACCGTCGCGAGCCAGCCGGCGTTGCAATGGGTCAGCACGTTCACCCGGCCGCCCTGCTTGCGCGCCGCGGCGGCCTCGATCAACGGCAGGCCATGCCGGCCGATCGCTTCGCATTGCGCAGCGTCCTCGTCGGCGATGGCGGCAGCCTCGGCATAGGCGACGGCGACGCGTTCCCCCGGCCTGGTGTTGCGCAGCCGGGTCAGCATGCGGTCCAGCGCCCAGCGCAGGTTCACCGCGGTCGGGCGCGTGGCGGCCAGCAGGGTGGCGTCGCGCTCCATCGCCTCGGTGGACGCATCCGCGCGTAACGCCAGGCACAGCCCATACGCCGCCAGCGCGCCGATCAGCGGAGCGCCGCGCGTCTGCATCGCCCGGATCGCATGCGCCGCCTCGTCAACGCCGGTCAGGCGGAGGATCTCCAGCGCCCAGGGCAGCCTGGTCTGGTCGATGATGTGCACCGCCCAGCCGTCGGCTCGGTCCACCCAGATGCTGCGATATGCCACCCCGTCGATCTTCATCGCGCCGAGACCCTCTGATGCAGCACGCAGAGCAAGGTGAAGAGGCGGCGGGCGGTCTCGAAGTCGATGTCGATCTTGCCTTGCAACCGCTCCCGCATCAGTTCCGCGCCTTCGTTGTGCAGGCCGCGCCGTCCCATGTCGATGGCCTGAATGCGCTCCATGCGGCCCTCCTGCACCGCCATGATGTGGCTGTCCACCAGCATCTGATAGTCCTTCATCAGGGAGCGGAACGGTCCCAGCGCCAGGCCGATCGCCGCCAGCGGCGCGTCGTCGTCGTGGCGGATGTCGAACAGCAGCCTTCCGTCACGGATCGCGAGGTGCAGGGCGTAGGGTCCATCGCCGTTCTGCGCCCGCTTCACCGCCTGTGGTGCGAAGCGGTTGGCCGTCGCCAGGTCGGCGACCGCCTGGGCTCGGTCGGCCTCGATCAGCGGAGGCAGGGTGACTGACCCGTCTTCCTCCAGGACGACCCTGGACAGCCGCGCCGCGCCACTCATGGGCCGTCGGCGTCGGATTTCAGCATGTTGAGGCGCAGCATCAGTCCTACGGTGCCGCCCTTGATCGGCCTGAGCAAACCGAGCGCAAGGAAAAATGTGAGGGGCAGGAAGATCACCGACATCACCCAGGTCGGCGGGTCCTGTTCTCGTTGCAGGATCAGCATTGCCGGGATGACGATGTGACCGACGATCAGGATGGTGAAATAGGGCGGCGCGTCGTCGGCGCGCGCCAGGCCAAGCGGGGCGCCGCAATTTTGGCACTCCGGCACAACCCGGAGAAAGCCGTTAAACAAATGGCTCTTGCCGCAGGCGGGGCAGCGGCCGAGCAGGCCTCGCCCGATCGCGGTGCCGAGCGGCGGCAGGGGCCAGGGCGGCAGCTTCGGCGTGCGGTCGGGCTGCCAGCGGATCGGGGGCATGCGAGGGGTCCTTGCGCGGCGGAACAGGCGCGGCGCGCCGGACGATAGGCGATGCTGCACCGCAACACCAAATTGGTGTGGCTTGATCGCGCCTGCCAGGGGACCGACACTCCCCGCATGGCACGTATTCTCGTCATCAATCCCAATTGCTCCGTGGCATGTTCCGCCGGGATCGACGCCGCGCTGGCACCGTTCCGGTTCTCCGGCGGTCCGGCCTTCGAGGTCGCGACGCTGGAAGAAGGCCCGCCCGCCATCTACGACTGGCGCGACTGGCATGCGGTGGTCGGGCCGCTGTGCCGGCTGATCGAGCGCGCGCCGGCGGATGCGTATGTGATCGCCTGCGCGTCGGACCCGGGGATCGAGGCGGCTCGCGCGGTGACGCGGCGGCCCGTGCTGGGCGTGTTCCGGTCCGCGGTGGCCGCGGCGGTGGCGCGGGCGGAACGGTTCGGGGTGATCGCAATCGTCGAGGCTTCCAAGGCTCGGCACCTTGCGGCGTTGCGTGCGATGGGCCTGGAGACGCGGCTGGCCGCCGAGGTGGCGCTGAACGTCACGATGGAGGCGTTGCTGGAGCCTGCCGCGGCGCGGGCGCGGTTGGCGGCGGCAGGGCGGGAACTGGTGGCGGCCGGGGCCGAGACGATCGTGCTGGGCTGCACGGGGATGGCGCACCACCGGGCGGCCGTGGAGGACGCGGCGGGCGTGCCGGTGATCGAGCCGTGCCAGGCGGCGGCGGGGTTGGCACTGTCAGTCGTCTCTCCCGCGCTGCGCGCGGGGTAACCTCTCCCGCGGGAGCAGGAGAGAGCCTGCCCCGGACTTGATCCGGGGTCGATGGTGCGAAGCACCGAGGGTGAGGGTGACCGGGTCGGCATGCTCTCTCTTCGCCACGTGCCGCACCGGAGAAAGTGAGTGTACCGACCCGATCGCCCTCACCCCTTCGCGTCTCGACCTCTCCCGCGAAGCGGGAGAGGCCTCTTCTCACCTGCTCACCGCACGAACTTATAATGAAACCGATCGCCGTCCGCCTCCACCAGCCCCGTCGTCGGTGACGGGAAATGGATCGGCAGCACAAACGTGCCCGTCCCCGCCACGTCCCCCAGGAACTTCCGCCGCGACACCGCCGCCTGCTTGGCGTCCCAGTCGAAGATGGTGGACCAGTCTGGCTCGCGGCATTGCAGCGCGTGGTGCATCAGATCGCCCGTGACCACCGCGCGCTGCCCTCTGGAGTGGATGTTGACGCAGCAATGGCACGGCGCGTGGCCGGGAGTCGGCGTCAACGAAACCGTGTCATCCAGCGTGTAGTCGTCGTCCACCAGCAGTGCCTGGCCGGCCTCGACGATCGGCTCGCAGTTGTAGCGCCAGACATTGCCGGGCGGGTTGTCGCCGCGCTTGGTGGCTTCCTCCCACGCTGCGTATTCGCGCTTGTGGAACACGTATTTCGCGCGCGGAAAGGTCGGCACCCAGCGTCCGTCGCGCAGCACGGTGTTCCAGCCACAATGGTCGATGTGCAGGTGGGTGCAGAACACGAAGTCGATCTTGTCGAACGCCAGTCCCGCCGCGCGGAACTCGTCGAGCCAGCGCTGCTTGGGAAAATCCATCGGCGCGGGATAGCCTTTGTCCTCGCCGGTGCAGGTGTCCACCAGGATGGTGTGCTTCGGCGTGCGCACCACGAAGGTCTGGTAGGTGATCACCATGCGGCCGGATGCCGGGTCGAACACCACCGGATCGAGTTCGGCCAGGTAGCGCTTGCCACGTTCCTGATCGTAGGCGGGAAACATGTCCTCCGGCCGGCGCCACGGCCCGTCGCGCTCGATGATGCTGGTGATGGTGACGTCGCCAATTTTCAAAGTCTGCATGTAGTCGCTCTCCCCATTCGTCCCATTGTCCTCTTCGCACAAGCGGGGAGCGATGCGCCTTGGTTCCCCGCCTTCGCGCGAATGACGAATTTTCCGCTCACATCTCCAAGCGATAGAACCGCGCGGCCGTGCCGCTGAACAGGTCGGTCTTTTCCGCTTCGCCGGCATCGCGCGCCAGCAGCTTGCACGCGTTCCAGAACGGCGCGTAGGCGTAGGAGCCCTTGTCCACCGGAAAATTGCTTTCGAACATGCAGCGCGCCGCGCCGAACGCCTCGATGCAGGTCTCGACATAGGGTTTCCACGCCGCGGCCAGCGCCTCCGACGACGGCGGATCGGCCTTCTCATGGAAGTCGAAGCCGTTGATGCGCATCGCCATGCCACCGAGCTTCACCACCACGTTCGGGCACTGCGCCAGCGCGCGGATCGACTTCGACCAGCCTGAGAACACCGCGTCGCGCTTGCCGGCATAGGCGCCGATGGCGAGCGGGCCACCAACGTGGTTCAGGCAGATCGGCGTGCCCGGAAACGCCTGCGCCAGCACGGTGAGTTCGTCGATCTGCGGATGATACAGCCACGCATCGAAGCTGAGATTCAACGGCGCGAGGGCAGAAAAACCGT
>DATHNI010000109.1:0-7345 GCA_035486135.1 Acetobacteraceae bacterium | reverse complement strand
TGCAGCGCGGTGCGCACGACCTTGGTGGGGTCGATGATGCCCGACTTCACCAGGTCCTTGAACTCGCCGCTCTGCGCGTCGAAGCCGTAGTTGTACTCGTCCTTGTCCAGCGTCTTGCCGGCAATCACCGCACCGTCCTCGCCGGCATTCTCGGCGATCTGGCGCAGCGGCGTCTGGATCGCCTTGCGCACGATCTCAATGCCGAAGCGCTGATCGTCGTTGTCCGCCTTCAGCTTCGCCAGGATCAGCGACGCCCGCGCCAGCGCCACACCGCCGCCCGGAACGATGCCTTCCTCAACCGCCGCACGGGTCGCGTGCAGGCTGTCGTCCACGCGATCCTTGCGCTCCTTCACCTCGACCTCGGTGCTGCCACCGACGCGGATCACCGCCACGCCGCCGGCCAGCTTCGCCAGACGTTCCTGCAGCTTCTCGCGGTCGTAATCCGAGGTGGTCTCCTCGATCTGCGCCCGGATCTGACCACAACGGCCCTGGATGTCGGCCTTCTTGCCGGCTCCCTCGACGATCGTGGTGTTCTCCTTCTCGACCAGGATCTTCTTGGCCTTGCCGAGGTCGGTCAGCTTCACGTTCTCCAGCTTGATGCCGAGGTCCTGGCTGATCACCGTGCCGCCGGTCAGGATCGCGATATCTTCCAGCATTGCCTTGCGGCGATCACCGAAGCCAGGCGCCTTCACCGCCGCGACCTTCAGCCCGCCGCGCAGCTTGTTCACCACCAGGGTGGCGAGGGCTTCCCCCTCGACGTCCTCGGCGATGATCAGCAGGGGGCGGCCGGATTGTGCCACCGCTTCCAGCAAAGGCAGCAATGGTTGCAAGCCCGAAAGCTTTGTCTCGTGCAGCAGGATGTACGGTTGATCGAGATCAACCGTCATCTTTTCGGCATTGGTGATGAAGTAGGGCGACATGTAGCCGCGATCGAACTGCATGCCCTCGACCACATCGAGTTCGGTCAGCATGCCCTTGGCTTCCTCGACGGTGATAACACCCTCGTTGCCAACCTTCTGCATCGCCGAGGCAATCATCTTGCCGATCTCGACCTCGCCATTGGCCGAGATGGCACCGACCTGCGCGGTCTCGGCCGGGGTGGTGATCTTCTTGCTGCGCTTCTGCAGCTCGGCAACCACTGCGATCACCGCCTTGTCGATGCCGCGCTTCAGGTCCATCGGGTTCATGCCGGCGGCGACGGCCTTGGAGCCCTCGCGCACGATCGCCTGGGCTAGCACGACCGCGGTGGTGGTGCCGTCGCCCGTGACGTCGTTGGTCTTCGAGGCCACTTCGCGCACCATCTGGGCGCCCATGTTCTCGAACTTGTCGGCCAGCTCGATCTCCTTGGCGACGGCGACGCCGTCCTTGGTGATGCGGGGGGCACCGTAGCTTTTATCCAGCACCACGTTGCGGCCTTTCGGGCCCAGCGTGATCCGCACGGCTTCGGACATGATATCCACACCACGGCTCATCCGCCGGCGTGCATCGTCACCGAACCGAACATCTTTTGCAGGCATAGCCTCAATCCTTCCAGAGTCAGGGACGCGAGTGTTCCGCGTGCGTCCTGGCGGGTGGCCAGGGCAACGCCCCGATCATGCGGGGGTCGAAATATCAGGTGGTCGTGTTCGAAAATATGTCGCCGGCTGGCATTGATGCAGCCGATTCGAACGCCCGGGGGCGCGATATATTTCAGGACCGGGAGGGTTTAGCACCCTTTGGGGGATGGGACCAGGGGGAAGAAAGCCAGCGATCATAGCGTTTCACTGGGTGCACACAGCGTTCCACAGAGATAAGGCTTCTGAAAGGATGGGCTTCTGACGCTTCGCGCGATGAGTGGCACCGTCGGCGCCACCACGCGGCGCGCGGCGCCCAAACAAAGCCTTGTTGGTGAAACTCTGAGTGCACGCGGTGAAACGGCGTAACGGCTGACTTTCGTAGCCGCGCACGCCTCACAGTTTCAGCGTTGGCACATCCATCCACCGCCCCTCAGCCACACTCCGATAAGCCAGGTCGGCGAGCTGCACCGCCTTCGCTCCCTCCACCAGGTCCGGCACATACAGCGCATCCTCCGCCGTATGGCGCAGGAACGCCTCCCAGCACTGCCGGAACGGATTGGCGGTCGGCAGCGTGTCCGGCACCTCCTGCCACTGCGCATGGAAATCGACCGTGGCGCGCGCCCCGCCGCCGAAGAAGGCGTCGGGCGTGTTCACCGCGCCCTGGGTGAAGCAGCGGAAACGCCCGGCGACCGCCGAGCCCAGCGTGCCGTCGATCTGTACCATCATCGTGTCGTCGCGCTTGAGGCGCGTTGCCCAGGAGTTGTTGATGATGCCGACCGCGCCGCCTTCCAGCCGCAGCAGCGCGTGCACGGTATCCTCGACATCGACCTTGTAACGCTTGCCCTGCTCATCCACCCGTTCCGGGATCGCCGTGGACATCGACGCGCACACGCCGATGACCGGCGCGGCCAGGCGGTCGACCATGTAGCGCCAGTGCGCCATCATATCGAGCGCCAGCCCGCCGCCCTGCGCGCGCTGGTAGTTCCAGCTCGATCGTTGGCTGGGCTGCGTCGTGCCGTCGAAGATCCACGATCCGGCATCGATCCGAACCGACAGGATGCGGCCGAAGAAACCGGCATTCTTCACGAACAGCAGCTTGGCAAAGCCAGGCAGGTACAGTTTGTCCTGGATGACGCCGTGCTTCACGCCCGCGGCGTGCGCGGCGCGGGCAAGGTCCATCGCCTCGTCCACCGTGGGTGCGGTCGGCTTCTCGATGTGGATGTGCTTGCCTGCGGCGATCGCCTTGCGCACGCGGTCAGGCCGGCCGGCGGTGTTGGCGCAGTCCATGAAGATGCTGTCAGGGCCAGCCAAAGCCTCGGTCAGGCTGGTGGTCCAGCGTGGGTTGCCGTGTGCCGCCGCCAACGCTTGCAGCCGCCCGGCGTCGCGGCCGACCAGCAGCAGCTCCGGGATCAGGCGGTCGCCGTTGCGGAGCCGCAGCCCGCCCTCGGCGGTGATCGCCAGCAGGCCGGCCATGTGCTGCATCGTGCCCATACGACCAGTGGCGCCGTTGATGATGACGCCGATGCGCCGTTCAGACATACGCGTGCTCCCTCATCGCAACCGTTGTTCTACTGACGAGACCGTGATTCCATCACATTTTGCAATTGGCATCTGATTGAGCACCGCAAAAGCGCTACGGGGCAATTTTGTCTATTGATGGGACACACCCTGAACATGCTGCGAAAGCGCGTCGCGATCCAATGAAGCGGATACGGTGGCGATTACCCTCTTCACCAAAGAGCTGCGGGATGAAGATCATGACAGGGCCCAAAAGCGGCAGATAGGTTTTTCTCTCCGGCCGCACGCTGCCCAGCATTGCAAGGAATTGATACACACACCAGAACAGATACGATTGCGCCGCAGAATAGCGTTAGCCCGAAGAAGGCCAACAGCACCTTGATCATCATGTACGTCTCGCAACGGTTCTTCGCGAGCATCAACAACCATTGTTACCACGGCATGCCAGAGAGATATTGAGTCGCGCTAGTCCAGCGGCGCGTTCCGGTGCTCGGTCATGCTCCAGATCGAGATCACGCTGGCCGCGCCGGCTGCCATTACCAGCCAGGCCGGCGACAGTGGGCTGCCAGTGGCGCTTATCAGCCAGGCGGCCACGAAGGGCGAGAACCCACCGAAGATCGCCACTGAGAAGCCATAGCTGACGGACAGCGCCGTGTAACGCACCCGCGTCGGGAACATCTCGGCGAGGATCACCGGGATCGTTCCGGTATACAGCGACTGGATCACGGCCACGATCAATTGCGCGATCAGCAGCACCTGGACCGTGCCGGCGCCCAGCAGCCGATACAGCGGATAGGCGAGTATCAGATACAGCACACCGCTCGCCGCGATCATCGGCCGCCGCCCCACTCGGTCGGATAGCGCGCCGGTCAGCGGCGTCAGCACCATCACCACCACATTCGCCAGCGTGGTACACAACAGCGCGCTCGCCGCGTCGATGTGCAGCGTCTTGATCGCGTAGGTCGCCATGTAGACGATCATCACGTAGTTGCCGACGATACCGATGATTGACAGGCCGAAGGCCTGGATGATCTTGCCGCGATAGTTGCCCCAGGCCTCGGTCAGCGGCGCATGCGACAGCGCGTGCTGTTCGGCATTGCGCTCGAACACCGGCGTCTCGGCGACGCGGGTGCGCAGGTAGTAGCCGATCGGGCCCAGCACGAAGCCCAGCACGAAGGGCACGCGCCAGCCCCAGGTGCTGAAGGCGTCGGGTGCCAGGTAGGTGGCCAGCAGATAGGCCGACAGTGAGGCACCGGTGGCGCCGACCTGGGTGCTGAACTGCTGCCAGCTGCCGGTGAGACCGCGTTTTCCGGGCTGGGCGTATTCCACCAGGAAAGCGGCCGCTCCGCCCCATTCACCGCCGGTGGAGAACCCCTGGCCGCAGCGGCACACCAACAACAGCAGCGGCGCCAGCAGGCCGACCTGCGCGTAGGTGGGCACCAGGCCGGTGAAGCCGGTCGCCGCGGCCATCAAGCCGATCGTCACGACCAGCGCCGCGCGCCTGCCGTGCCGGTCGCCGTAGCGGCCGATGATCACCGCGCCCAGCGGACGGAACAGAAAGCCGACGCCAAAGGTGATGAAGGTGTTGATCAGCGCCAGTGTGTCGTTGCCCGGTGGGAAGAACGCATGGCTGATCGGCACCGCGAAGAAGCCGTACAGCACGAAATCGAACAGCTCGAAGAAGTTGCCGATCGCGCAGGACAGGATCGCGCGGTGGCGGATCCGCGCGGCATCGGCGGGCAGGGTCAGGGTGGCCTGGCTCATCGGCGGCGCTCCTTGCGTCTCGGAAACGGACCTGCCGCCGACGATTGCGCTGCCCGCGCGCACAGATCCGTGGGCGCGGTTTGCTCCACGCCGGTGCAACGAGCCTTCCACGGATCGGCGGGCAGGTCGAGGGCGCAACCGACCGGGTTTGCACGGAGGTTGGCTTCCGCTATCTGATCCGGCTTCCCTGCCGACCCCAGTGCGAGTGCGTGCTCCCCATGTCCAGCTCTGCCCCAATTGCCGACGCGCCCCCGCCGACCGCGGCTGCGACCGAGGATCCACCCTCGCCGGATGGCTGGCGGGATGGCGAATCGCGCTCGCTGGCGGCGCTGCGGGCGGAGCTGGATCGGATTGATGACGCGGTGCACGACCTGCTGATGGAGCGGGCCGGGGTGATCGAGCAGGTGGCGCGCTCGGGTAAGCGCGGGGCGCTGCGCCCTGGGCGCGAGGCGGCGATCATCCGCCGGCTTGTCGCGCGTCACACCGGCACCCTGCCGCCGCAGACGCTGGTGCGGTTGTGGCGGGAGCTGCTGGCGGGCACCACGGCCATGCAGGGTGGGTTCAGCATTGCGGTATGCAGCGCGGGGCGCGATGGCGCCTATGTGCAGGTGGCACGCGAGCAGTTCGGCGCGCTGACGCCCATGCGAGTGTATCGCAGCCCGGCGCAGGCGATCGGCGAGGTCAGTGCCGGCCGCGCGACGGCAGCGGTGCTGCCGATGCCCTCGCGCACCGAGGAACCGCGCGACGCCTGGTGGACGGCGCTGCTGCAGAAGGACGCAACGCGCATCCATGTGGTGGCGCGGCTGCCGTTCTGGGCGCCGCGGCCGGATGGCGCACCGGACGCGCCGGCTCTGGTGGTGGCGGCGGCGGCGGCGGATGCCTCGGGCGCGGATCGGTCGCTGCTGGGGGTGGAGCTGCCGCTGGAGATGAGCCAGGCGCGGTTGACGACGGCGTTGACCGCGGCGGGATTGGAGCCCGGGCTGGTGCTGCTGCGGCGCGATCCTGGCGCGACGGCGGCCGATGCGCTGGTCGAGGTGGACGGCTACGTGACCGACGATGATCCGCGGCTCGCGCAGATTGCCGGCGTGCCGCGCCGCCCGGTGGTGCTGGGCGCCTATGCCATTCCGCTGCAGGGAGCTTCGGCATGACCAGTCCACGGCCGCGTCCCGAGATCCTGGAGATCTCGCCCTATATCGGGGGCGAGTCGTCCGTTCCGGGGGTAAACCGGGTTTACAAGCTGTCGTCGAACGAGGGCGCGTTCGGCGTGCCGCCGGGGGCGCAGGAAGCGTACAAGAAGCAGGCGGAGGAGATCTTCCGCTATCCGGATGGCGATGCGACGGAGCTGCGGCGGGCAATCGGGGCGCGGTTCAGGCTGGATCCGGCACGGATCGTTTGCGGCGCGGGATCGGACAACCTGATCTATCTGCTGTGCCTAGCCTACGGCGGGCATGGCCGCGATGTCATCATGACCGAGCATGGGTTCGCGATCTATCAGATCGCGGCAACCTACGCCGGTTCGCGTGTGATCAAGGTGAAGGAACGCAACCTGACGGCGGATGTGGATGCGCTGCTGGCGGCGGTGTCGGCCTCGACGCGGCTGCTGTTCCTGGCGAACCCGAACAATCCGACCGGGTCGATGCTGCCGTATGAGGAGGTGGCGCGGCTGCGGGCGGGACTGCCGCAGGACGTGCTGCTGGTGCTGGATGCGGCGTATGCTGAATACGTTGTGCGGCCGGATTATGATCCGGGGATCCGGCTGGTGAATGCGACCGACAACACGGTCATGACGCGGACGTTCTCGAAGATTTTCGGGCTGGGCGGCGCGCGCGTGGGCTGGGCGTATGGGCCGGCGGCGGTGATTGATGTGTTCAACCGGGTGCGGGAACCGTTCAACGTCACGCTGGCGTCGCAGGCCGCGGCGATCGCGGCGCTGGCCGAGCCGGGCTGGGTGGAGAAGGGCCGCGCGCACAACCTCGAATACCGGCCGAAGCTGACGGCGGGGCTGGAGGGCGTCGGCATCAAGGTGTGGCCGAGCGAGGGCAATTTCGTGCTGGCCGATTTCGGTACGCAGGAGAAGGCCGCGGCGTGCGACGACCACATGCGCACGCGCGGGGTGATCGCGCGGCGCGTCGGTGGTTATGGGCTGCCGCATTGCTTGCGCATCACGGTGGGCACCGCCGAGGACGTGGCCGCGGTGATCGAGGCGGCGACGGAGTTCATGAAGACCCATGGCTGAGCCTCTGTTTCGCCGGCTGGCGCTGATCGGCATCGGGCTGATCGGCAGCTCCGTCGCGCGCATCGCGAAGGAGCGCGGAGACCTCGCCGCCGAGGTGGTGGTGAATGCGCGCACGCAGAAGACGCTGGACCGGGTGAGGGAGCTGGGGTTCGCGGACCGGGTGGAGATTGATGCGGCGAGGGCGGTGGAGGCGGCCGACTGCGTGATGCTATGCGCGCCGGTAGGGGCGTTCGCCGATCTGGCCGCGGCGATCGCGCCGCATCTGGCGCCA
>DATHNI010000108.1:0-6454 GCA_035486135.1 Acetobacteraceae bacterium | reverse complement strand
ACCGGCGATTCACCCGAGCCCGGCTGGTTCCGGCTACGCGGTGAGCTCGTCCAGCTCGGTTTGTTCCAAGGGTTCGACGAATTGCTGTGCCTGCCGTCGTTGTGCGGCGTGGAGACGCACTGGTACCAGGTCGAAACCGTGCGCAAGGTGCTGAAGCAGTATCGCGGTCGCGTGCTGCTGGCCGACGAGGTTGGCCTGGGCAAGACCATCGAAGCTGGCATGGTGGTGAAGGAATACATGCTGCGCGGCATGGCAGAGCGCGTGCTGATCCTGACACCCGCCTCGCTGGTCGGCCAATGGCGCGAGGAAATGGCTGAGAAATTTGCCATCGACTGCGCCACCACGCATGACAAGCTGCTGCGTGACGATCCCGCCGCGTTCTGGGCGCAACCCAGGGTGATCGCGTCGATGGCGGCGGCGCGGCGCAAGGACCACGCGGCGCTGCTGTCGGCGCAAGGTTATGACGTCGTCGTGGTGGATGAGGCGCATCACCTGAAGGATCAGTCCAGCGCCAGCTATCAGTTGGTCAACAGCCTGCAAAAGCGTTTCCTCTTGCTCCTGTCAGCGACGCCAGTGCAGAACAACCTGATCGAATTGTACAATCTGCTGACTCTGTTGCAGCCGGGCATCTTCAAGACGCCGAAGGAGTTCCGCGCCGCCTACATGGTGCATGGCAAGCCGCGCGAGCCGGTCAATCGCGAGAAGCTGCGCGACCTGATGCGCGGCGTGATGATCCGCAACACCCGCGCTCTCGCAGCCTTGCGCCTGCCGCGTCGTCACGCGACCACCATGCGCGCCGCGCCGGAACCGGAGGAGGCCGCCTGTTATCGCGACCTGACCGTGAAGGTGCGGGACGTCGCCGCGGGCGGGCAGCACCGGCTGGCGGCGCAGCATCTGCTGTCGGCGGCCGGTTCGTCGCCGGCGGCTGCCGCGGTGGCGATCGCACGCTTTTGCGAACGCCACACGCCGGACAAAAGCTGGACCACACTGCGGGCGCGCTACGACGCGCTGGCTGCCGGCGCCAAGCAGGCAGCCTTGCTCGATCTGTTGCGACGCAATCCCGCCGAGAAGAAGATGGTGTTCGTGCATCATCGCGACAGCCTGACGCACCTCGCCGGCCTGCTGCGTGCGCGCAACATGACGTTCGCCACATTCGACGGTTCGATGAGCGGGCCGGAGAAGGACACAGCGGTTGCCGCGTTCCGCGACAGTGTGCCGATTTTGCTGTGCAGCGAATCCGGCGGCGAGGGACGCAACCTGCAATTCTGCAACACGCTCATCAATTTCGACATCCCATGGAACCCGATGGCGATCGAACAACGCATCGGCCGCATAGACCGCATCGGCCAGGCGCGCGAGGTGTTCGTGTTCAACCTCGCCACCGCGGGCACCATCGAGGACCAGGTGCTGCGCATCCTCGACGAAAAGATCAACATGTTCGAACTGGTGGTGGGCGAGGTCGGCGCGATCCTCGGTGCGCTGGAAGAGCAACATGACTTCTCCAGCCTGGTGCTGGATGCCTGGCTGCAAAGCAGCGACGTGGCGCGGGACGCGGCATTCGCGGCGCTGGAGGGACAGTTGACCGCGGCGCGGCGCGATTACGAAGACGCGAAACAGTTGGACGAGGCGCTGTTCGGGAATGAACTTGATGCTGCATGAGCCGGGGCTGCACGAGTCCAGGCTGCTCGGGGCGGGCCTGCATGATATGGGGCCGCAGTCGGGGCTGCTCAGGTCGGGGCTGCCCGAGGCGGGGCGGGCCGAACCGGGCCCGATGCAGCGTTTCGTGGCCGAACTGCTGACGGCCGAGGGCGCGCTGGTCGAGCAAATCGAGCCGGAGGGGCTGGAAGCCGTCGTACCCCCGTCATTGCAGCGAGTGCTCTCCGTGCCGGAGCTGTGCCGCCTGGGTTTCGGCACCACGCTGCCCGACGGGGCCACACGGGTCGGCATCGAATCCGACTGGTTGGAGCGCTGCGCGCGCGCGATGGGCGAGCGCGGGCGCTGGAGCAAATGCTTCCTGAATGCGTCCGCGGGGCTGGGCGATGTGGAAGCGGTGCTGGCGCACGAGCTGACACTCGATAACGCGACGTTCCGGCTGGTTGCGGCGCGGCCGGCCTGGACTCGCTATCTCGTATTCGACCTGCGCTATACTGCGATATCCGACGAAAAGCGTGACGGCGTGCTGCGCTGCGTGGTGAACCTGGCGACCGGTGCGCTGCCGGATGCGATGTTGGAGCGAGTAACGCCGTGGCTCGATGACGTTGTGGTGTCCGGGCGCGACCCGGGTGCGGACGTGGCGGTGCCGGACGACGCGGCGTTGCCGGCGGATTGGCCACAGCCACGCGTGTTGGATGTGCTGCGGCGGGCGGTGCCGGCTCGACTGACGGCGGCGCTGGCGCCGTTCGAGCACGGGCTGCGGCGGCGGCTGGCGCGTGACCAGGATCGGCTGCACGCATATCACAACGATCTTTACCGCGAAGCGATGCGGCGCGCCGCGGTGGCCACCGAGGGCGATGCGGCCTGGCAGCGGGAACAATTGCGGATTGCCGCTGTCACTCGGGAATATCGCGCCAAGCTGGACGACCTGGGGCACAAATACGCGCTGCGCGTCACGCTGGAATGGATCCGCACGCTTGAGCTGGTAATGCCGGTGGTGCGGTTGGAAGTCCTGCTCCGCCGGCGCAAGGCCGAGCGCGTGGTGTGGCTGGACTGGAACCGCTTGGCGCGCCGCCTGGAATCGCCGGCCTGCGAGGACAATTACGCGCCCGAGCGTCCACGCCTGGCCTGCGACGATGCGGTGCATTTGGTGAGCGCCGACGGGTTGGCTCCCTGCGCCGGGTGCGGGAAGGCGTATTGCCGGGCGTGCCACCGGGCCGGGTGCCCCAAATGCGGCAAGGCCTGACTCTTTTCCCCCTCCCGCGCTTGGCGGGCTTGGGCCGCGAAGCGGACCAAGGCAGGGGAGGGTGTTGCCTGCCGCACGCAGCACTCTCCCCTGACCCCTCCCGCCCAAGCGCGGGAGGGGGACGAGTCCGCGGCGATATGTTATATCATCCGGGAATTCGGCTCGGGTTACCCGACCCGCCGCGTCCCGGGGACCACCATGACCAAGCTCGCCGCCCTGATTGCTCTTGCTGCCTCACTCGCCGCGCCCTCCCTTGCGCGGGCGGCCGATCAGCCTATCGCCATCGTTGCCGCGGAGAACTTCTACGGCGACGTCGCCAGACAGATCGGCGGACCGGACGTGACCGTGGACAGCATCCTCAACAACCCGGACCAGGACCCGCATCTGTTCGAGGTCAGTCCATCCGTCGGCCGCAACGTCTCGGCCGCGCGCATCGTCATCTATAACGGCATCGACTACGATCCCTGGATGCAAACGTTGCTGCGCGCCGCCCGCTCGGCAAATCGCCGGACGATTGTCGTTGCCGCCCTGGTGGGCAGGAAAACCGGCGACAACCCGCACATCTGGTACGACCCCGCGACCATGCTGGCGCTGGCGAACACCCTGTCCGCAGCACTGATCGCCGACGATCCCGGCCACCAGGCCGATTACCAACAACGCCTGCAACGCTTCGAAGCGTCGATGCAGCCGATCGAAGCAAAGATCGCTGCGCTTCGGCAAAGACTGGCCGGCACACCGGTCACCGCGACGGAGCCGGTGTTCGGTTATATGTTCGCGGCCCTCGGTATGACGGTGCGCGACATGCCGTTCCAGATGGCCGTAATGAACAACACCGAACCCGGCGCGTCCGACGTCGCGGCTTTCGAGAACGACCTCAAGACGCATCAGGTCCGCTTGCTGGTTTACAACAGCCAGGCCTCGGACCCGATTGCCGCGCGCATGAAAAAGCTTGCCGCCGCATCGCACATCCCCGTGGTGGGCGCGACCGAGACCGAGCCTCCCGGCATGACCTACCAGTCCTGGATGCTGAGCGAACTCGACGCGGTCGATCGCGCGTTGCCGGAATAGCAGCATGAACGCGATCGAATTGCGTGACGTGCGCCTGGCACTGGGCGGTCGCACCATCCTGGACGGTGTCAGCCTCGACATCGACGGTTGTGAATTCATCGGCGTGCTGGGACCGAACGGCGCCGGCAAGACGACGCTGATGCGCGCCGTCCTGGGCCTGCTGCCGCCAGGCCGCGGCACCATTCGCGTGCTGGGCCGGCCAGCCGCGCGCGGCAATGCCGCCATCGGCTACATGCCGCAGGTCCGCGGCGCGATCGCCAACATCCGGCTCAGCGGCTGGGATTTTGTCGCGAGCGCGGTCGATGGCCAGTGCCTGGGACTGCCGATCCTCGGCAAGGCGGGGCGGGCAGAGGTCGATCGCGTGCTGGACCTGGTCGGCGCGCGCGACCTGGCGCTCCGGCCGCTGGCGGAAACGTCAGGCGGCGAGCGGCAACGCCTGCTGCTGGCACAGACCCTGATCGGCCGCCCGAAGTTGCTATTGCTCGATGAACCGCTGATCAGCCTCGATCCGCACCACCAGCGTGCGGTGGTGGAGCTGGCGAAGTCGCTGCAAACCGAGCTTGGCATCACCGTGCTGTTCAGCGCCCACGAATTGAATCCGCTGTTGGGCGCGCTCGACCGCGTGCTGTATCTCGGCAACGGGCACGCGGCGCTCGGCACGGTCGACGAGGTCATCACCGGCCCCGTGCTGTCGCGCCTCTACGGGTCCGAGATCGACGTCGTGCGCCTGCAAGGCCGCATCTTCGTCATGTCCGGCGGCCATGACATGGAACATGACGAACACCGGCACGATGCCGGTACGGCGCACGCGCACGACCACCACGCGCACGATCATCATGCACACGATCATCATGCGCTTGGGCACCACGCTCCCGACCACCACGCGCCGAAGCACCATGGGGCGCGGGCAGACCATGTTTGAGTACGACTTCATGCGCAACGCCTTCGCGGCGGCGACCGTGGTTGCGCTCGTCGCCGGCATGGTCGGCTATTTCCTCGTGTTGCGAGGCCAGACATTCGCCGGCCATGCGCTCGCCCATGTCGGCTTCACTGGCGCCACCGGCGCTGTTCTTGTCGGCATCGCGCCGCTCTGGGGCATGGTGGCGATGACGATTGCGGCCGGTGTCGGCATGGGAGTCATGGGGGAACGGCTGGCGCAGCGCGACGTGGCGGTCGGCCTGGTGCTTGCGCTGTCGCTTGGTTTCGGCTTGCTGTTCCTGCACTTCTTTACCGCCTTCGCGACGCAGGCGACGGCGCTGCTGTTCGGCAATGTGCTGTCGGTCGATGCCGGCACGGTGTGGCTGCTGCTCGCGCTCGGCGTGCTGAGCCTCGCAGCGCTGGCGGTCATCGCGCGTCCGTTGCTGTTCGCCAGCCTGCAGCCGGAACTGGCCGAAGCGAAGGGTGTCTCGTTGCGGCTTTACGCCGTACTGTTCTTGGCAATCGTCGCGCTGGCGACCGCGGAGTGCGCGCAGATCGTCGGCGTGCTGCTGGTGTTCACGCTGATGGTCGGTCCCGCCGCGGCGGCGCAACGGCTGACGCACAGTGTCGGCCGCGGCATCGTGTTGTCGGCCGCGCTGGCGCTGGCCGAGGCGTGGGGCGGCATCGCGCTCGCCTATTATACCGATTGGCCGGCCAGCTTCTGGATCACCACGCTGAGCGCCACGGTTTATCTGCTGTCCACGCTGCCGGTTGCGGCCTGGGCGCGGGTTGGCGCGCGATCGAGGCTGCCCGCAGCCTGATATCGTAATACCAGCCCGCATAGGCATTGACCCACAGGCGGCCCAACCGCGTCATGCCGGCGCAGGCCGGCATGCACGACTTTCTTTGTTGCGCGCAGCGAAGTCGTGGATGGCGGGCCTTCGCCCGCCATGACGAGGATCGCAGGGCCTGTGGGTCAGACATTTAGCGGGCTGGTATCAGACAAGCGGAACCCGGAAATCCACCCAGACCGTGCAAATCTCCCCCGGCACATGCCGCAGGGAGAGCAAACCGGGGACCGGTTCCCTTTGACATTCATGGTGCTGGAGGAAAGTCAGTCATTCAAACGCACTGAGTGTGCATGCGAGGCCCGGCACGGGATTTTCAGTCGGCACGAATCAGGACGGCGGGGCCAGCCGTGCTCCGGCCCCGTGCGTTCAGACATGACAGAGTTGGCAGTCCCGCGCAGCCTGGCGGTCCGGTCGACGGACTCGGGCCGGCACGAGCAAATGGTGGCCGCACTGATGCGATTCGCCATGATGGCGGCAACCGGGCGTGCGCGGCTTCAGCGTTTACGGCGTCGGCAGGCGCGACTTCGGCTTGCACGGCGTTCGGCGCCGGCGGCGCAGCACTCGCAACAGCCACGCGCTGTAGCAGCGTCGTGGTCGGCGCGGGCACGCCAAAGCCAAGGACCATGCCCGGCACGACGTTGGGGCTTTCCCACCATAGCAGCCCGCGTGCCGGGGGACCGGCGCGGAGACCTTTCACGCTGCCGCCGAACGCGACGAT
>DATHNI010000107.1:0-27502 GCA_035486135.1 Acetobacteraceae bacterium | reverse complement strand
CAACCGTCACCCATGGCTCGGGCTCCGGTCGAACCGTGCGCGCCTTGTCGATCGCGCTGGCTCTGCCGCGCCTCGCATCGCGGAGGAAAAGGGTCGCCGTCCCGGCCAGGGCGCGACCACGCGCCACGACGACGAAGCCCTGCCCCGGCCGATTGGCGGGGGTCCGGATCCGCAACGTCCCTCCACAGCGCGCACCAAAGCCGCGAATGGCGCGCCTTCCCCGGCCATGGCGAGTGACGACATCACCGAAACGCTGCAAATCATCATCGCGATCGGGGTTGCCGGTGAGCTGACTGTTCCCTGGGCAGTCATCGGGTTTTCCAACTGGTTCGTCTTCAGCGCCCCGTTCTGGGCTCTGGGGCTGATCTTTGCCGGGCCGCTAACGCTCGCGCTGGCAACGGCACTGATTGTCTGGCTCATGCACATGCGAAGGCCGGCGTCGCGCGAAAAGGACGCGCCCCGACAGCGGCAGATGGGTACACGATGAAGCAGCAGGAAACGCTTATCCGCCGGACCCCAGCCGGGCCCAGGTGAGCAACATCGGCTCCAGCGTCGGCATTTCGGTGGTGAACAGCCTGTTGACACAGAATACGCAAGTCAACCACGCCGACATCGTGCAGCATGTCACCGCCGTCAACCGTATCTTCGCCGACCCGGGTATCGCGCAGTTTATGAACCCGTTCACCGCAGCCGGGCGCGCCGCGCTCGACTCCATGATCTCGCAACAGGCGCAGATCATTGCCTACGTCGACGATTACAAGCTGCTGATGATCGCGACGCTGCTGGTGATTCCGCTGCTGATCGTCTTCCAGCGGACGTCCGATAGCAGCGGCAAGGATCACGCGCCGATGATGGAATGACAGCCGGTCCCAGCTATCCGGCCCGAGCAGCGTCCTGGCTGGCCGTGCTACCCTGCCAAACCCGCATGCACCGCGCAGCCCGCCAGGAACCCTGCCAGCGTCCGATGGAAATCCGGCTCCTCCAGCAGGAAGGCGTCGTGGCCCTTGTCGCTGGGGATCTCCACAAACGACACGTTCGCCCCCGCCCGGTTCAACGCACGCGCGATCGAGCGGCTCTCGGCGGTCGGAAACAGCCAGTCGGAGGTGAACGACACCAGCAGGAACCGGGTCCTGGTGCCGCGGAACGCGTTCGACAGGTCGCCCTGGTAGTCGGCCGCCAGGTCGAAGTAATCCATCGCCCGGGTCAGCGTCAGGTACGAATTGGCGTCGAAGCGCTGCACGAAGGTGGAGCCCTGGTGGCGCAGGTAGCTCTCCACCTCGAACATCTCGCCGAACAGCCGCATCGCCTCGCTGGGGTCCTTCGGGGCGTTCTGAATCCGCCGGCCGAATTTCCGCGTCAGGGCCTGTTCCGACAGGTAGGTGATGTGGGCGCACATCCGCGCCACCGACAGGCCGCGCGCCGGCACTCGCCCGGTTTCCCAATACCGTCCGCCCTGCCAGTCCGCGTCGGCGAAGATCGACTGCCGCCCGACCTCGTGGAATGCGATGTTCTGCGCCGAGTGATACGCGGCAGTGGCGATCGGCAGCGCGGCAAACACGGCATCGGGATAGGAGGCGGCCCACTCCAGCACCTGCATCCCGCCCATCGAGCCGCCGAGCACCGCGAACAACCGCGTGATGCCCAGGTGGTCGATCAGCCGCTTCTGCGCGCGGACCATGTCGCGGATGGTCACCGCGGGGAAATCGGTGCCCCACGGGATGCCGGGTTTGTCCTCGCGTTCCGACCGCGGGCCGGTGGAGCCCATGCAGCCGCCCAGTACGTTGGCGCAGATGACGAAGAAACGATCGGTGTCTACGGGACGGCCCGGGCCGACCACCAAATCCCACCAGGCTTCCTTGCCGGTCAGCGGATGCGGCTCGGCGACATACTGGTCGAGCGTCAGGGCGTGGCAGACCAGCACCGCATTCGAACGCGCCGCGTTGAGCGTGCCATAGGTGCGATACGCCACCGTCAGCCGCGGCAGGGTGGCGCCGCAATCCAGCGCCATCCCGTCGTCGAATGTGACGTGCGTATGCTCCACCCGGGCGAGCGTGGTCGTCTGGTCCATCGCGCGGAGTGCATAAGCCGCGCCTCGTCCCCCTGCAACCTGTGGCTGGGGTGGCCGGGGGATCGAAGCAAGGCCAGGGCTCTGCCCTGGACCCGTCTGGGGGCTTTGCCCCCCTTGGTCCGCTTTGCGGCCCAAGCCCCAGCAAAGGCAGCGCCTTTGGCGGGGATCCAAGGGGCAGAGCCCCTTGGTGGGGTTCCAGGGGCAAAGCCCCATAGGCGTCAGGATAGTGGGGCGCGGAGACGAATACTCCCCCTCCCCTTGAGGGAGGGGGTCGGGGGGAGGGGTTGGTCGGAAGCTCGTACCGACCAACCCCTCCCCCCAACCCCCTCCCTCAAGGGGAGGGGGAGTGCCCGTTTGCTCCGTCGGAGCGCTTATCCTGACGCCTATGGGGCAAAGCCCCTGGCCTTGCTTCGATCCCACAACCACCCCGGCCACAGATTGCAGCGGGGAACGCATGACGCTATCTCTCGCGCCCCCCTCCGGCCAGAACGATGTCGAGCTCCGCCCCTATCGAAGCTATCCCACCCGCGACCTCGGACACCGAGGAACCGCCGCCACTCGAAGGCTGGCGCACCACGCCCGCCCGCGATCTCGCCACGCTGCGTGCCGAGCTCGACTCGATCGATGACGCGGTCCACGACCTGCTGATCCGCCGCGCCCGCGTGGTCGAGGCAGTCGCCCAATCCGGCAAGCGCAGCGCGCTGCGTCCGGGCCGCGAGGCCTCGATCATCCGCCGCCTGCTGGCGCGCCACCAGGGCGCCCTGCCGCCGCAAGCGCTCTACCGCATCTGGCGGGAGCTGCTGGCCGCCACCACGTCGATGCAGGACGGTTTCACCCTCGCGGTGTGCGACCCGCATCCCGGCGCCGCCTACACCCAGCTCGCCCGCGAGCAATACGGCGCGCTGACCCCCCTGCGCGCGCATCACAGCCCCGCCCAGGCGATCGGCGAACTGTCCGGCGGTGCGTCGGTCGCCGTCCTGCCGCTGCCGTCGGAAACCGAGGGCTGGTGGACCGCCCTGCTGCATCCCGACATCCACGTGGTCGCCCGCCTACCGTTCTGGGCGCCGCGGCCGGAGGGCAGCCCCTCGGTCCAGGCCCTGGTGGTCGCCCCCTTCCCGCCTGACCCCAGCGAGCAGGACCGGTCGCTCATCGGACTGGAGCTGGAGGAGGACGTGAGCCGCGCCAAGCTCACCGCCGCGCTGACCACGGCCGGCTTCGCCCCTGGCATGGTGCTGCTGCGCCGCGACCCGGGCGCCCCGGTGGCGCATGCGCTGGTCGAGGTGGAAGGCCACGTCGCGGCCGACGACAAACGCCTGGACACGCTGGCCGCCGCGCGTCGCCCGGTGGTGCTGGGCGGATACGCCGTGCCGGTGGGAGGCGCCGCATGACCACGCCTCGGCCGCGCCCCGAGGTGCTGACGATCTCGCCCTATATCGGCGGCGAATCGACGCTGCCCGGCATCAACCGCACCATCAAGCTGTCCTCCAACGAGGGCGCGTTCGGGGTGCCCCCAGGCGCGCAGGAGGCGATCCGCCGCGCCGCGGGCGAGGTGTATCGCTACCCGGACGGTGGCGCCGATGCATTGCGCGAGGCGATCGGCCGGCGCTGGGGCCTGGACCCGGCACGCATCGTCTGCGGCGCGGGGTCCGACGACCTGATCTACCAGCTCTGCCTGGCATACGGAGGACCGGGGCGGGACATCGTGATGTCGGCGCACGGGTTCTCGATCTATTTCATCGCCGGAACCTACGCCGGCAGCCGCGTCATCAAGGTGCCGGAGCGCAACCTGACCGCGGACGTGGACGCCATGCTGGCGGCGGTGTCGCCGGCGACGCGGCTGATGTTCCTGGCCAATCCGAACAATCCCACCGGCTCCATGCTGCCGCAGGACGAGGTGGCGCGGTTGCGTGCCGGCCTGCCGCCCGAGGTGCTGCTGGTGATCGATTCCGCCTATGCCGAATACGTGACGCGGCCGGACTATGATCCGGGTGCGAAACTGGTCGACGCCACCGGCAACACGGTGATGACCCGGACCTTCTCGAAGGTGTTCGGCCTGGGCGGCATGCGCATCGGCTGGTGCTATGCGCCGCCGGCTGTGGTGGACGTGCTGAACCGGGTGCGCAGTCCGTTCAACGTCTCGGTGGCGGCGCAGGCGGCGGCGATCGCCGCGCTGGCGGAGCCCGGCTGGGTGGAGAAGGGCCGCGACCACAACGCCGAGTGGCGGCCGAAGCTGGCGGCAGGGATTGCCGCAGCCGGCGTCAAGGTCTGGCCCAGCGAGGGCAACTTCGTGCTGGCCGATTTCGGCGCGCCGGAGAAGGCCGAGGCCGCCGACGCGTTCCTGCGACAGCGCGGCATCATCGTGCGCGGTGTGCGCGGCTACGGCCTGCCGAACTGCCTGCGCATCACCGTCGGCACCGGCGAGGAAGTGCAGGCGGTGATCGAGGGCCTGACCGCATTCATGCAGGCGTCGCGTGGCTGAGCCCGGCAAGACTATGACTCCCCCTCCCCTTGAGGGAGTGGGTTGGGGGGAGGGGTCCGCGCACCCCAGACCCCTCCCCCCAACCCCCTCCCTCAAGGGGAGGGGGAGAGACGAGAGTTCCGCGATGCCTGAGCCCCTCTTCCGCCGCCTCGCCTTGCTCGGAATCGGCCTGATCGGCAGCTCCGTCGCGCGCATCGCGCGCGATCGCGGCGACCTGGCGGGCGAGGTCGTCGTCAACGCGCGCACCCAAAAAACACTCGACCGCGTCGTGCAACTGGGCTTCGCCGACCGCGTGGAACTCGACCCCGGACGGGCGGTGGAGGGCGCGGACTGCGTGATCCTGGCCGCGCCGGTGGGGGCCTTCGCCGACCTGGCCACGCAGATCGCACCGCACCTCGCGCCCGGGGCGATCCTGACCGATGTCGGGTCCACCAAGCAGTCGGTGATCCGCGACGTGGGGCCCCTGGTGCCGCAGGGCGTGCATTTCGTGCCGGCGCATCCGGTGGCCGGCACCGAATACTCCGGCCCCGACGCCGGCTTCATCACGTTGTTCCAGGGCCGCTGGACCTTGCTCACTCCGCCGCCCGGCACCAACGAGGCGGCGGTGGAGAAGATCGCCGAACTCTGGCGCCGCTGCGGCTCGATGATCGAGCGCATGGAGCCGGCGCACCACGACCGCGTGCTGGCGATCGTGTCGCACCTGCCGCACCTGATCGCCTTCACCATCTGCGGCACCGCCGACGACCTGGCCGATGAAAGCCGCCAGGAGGTGCTGAACTTCGCCGCGTCCGGCTTCCGCGACTTCACCCGCATCGCGGCGAGCGATCCGGTGATGTGGCGCGACATTTTCCTCAACAACCGCGAGGCGCTGCTGGAGATGCTGGCGCGCTTCATGGAGGACGCGCAGGCGATGTCGCGCGCGGTGCGCTGGGGCGACGCGGCGTATATCGAGGACATGGTCGAGCGCGGGCGGAAGATCCGCCGCAGTTTGATCGAGTTGAAGCAGGCGTAGCCGGGGGCGAATCGCGGCAACGGGGCCGGCCGCCGTCCTGCCCGGTGCGTCAGCCTCGGTGCATCCGCGCAAAAGGGTCAGGGTGGGGCCGGAGGACATCGACTCGGCCGGCGCATTTGGTTTCTGTATCGGATTGAATGGGTCGTTCGCCGCCTCGCCGATGAAGGACCCCCGGGACGCGGGCAGCGGCGGCAGGCGGGTGAATTGGTGCATGGGCTTTTGGCTGGCGCGCAGGGGCCGGGGTCCGGCACAGCGGCGTGCCGGCCGCAGCAGCGTGCCGGCGCGCGTCGAGGCAACAAACCCCGGCCAATGGTCCTGGCTGGTCGCAAGATCCTACCCGATCGCGGGCAAAACCTCTTCATGCTGTGGATTCAACACCACGAACCCCGCATCGCTTAGCCCTTGGAAGTAGTTGGCAACTCGTTCCTTAACCGCGCCACCCGCGTAATATCCGTCATCTTCTACGTGGAGCCGATCTCTAACGGATCGAAGTATCTCCTCAATCTCTGCGGCAATATCGCTCACGGTATTCTTATCGTTTATCAGGTCCCACATGAATCTTGTAATTGGCACCAGGCGGCATAGTTCTGTCTTGTGTGGATTAAAAATGATTGTCGTCCCGTCTCCTCTGTCCGACAGACGTATGTCAGACGCCTTTTCGGGTATCATATTTCCGATATTTTGGTACAGTTCGTTGTCTGATGTATCCAAGCCGTATTTATACGAAGTGAACCCACTCAGGATATTGTCACTTGTATTCGAATCTCCGCTGTCATGGCGAACGTTATTAAGGGCTTTCGCGGCAATAAGACAGGACCCAAATGCAGCGACGTTCTCTCCTGAATCCAGGGGGCATGGATTGCACTGACGTGTTTTGAGATATTCGCAGTTGGAGCAGGGACGATAGTTGCGATAGGTATTGTCGTCGACAACGAGTTCGAACATCTTGGCAAAGTAGTCTGAACTCCATATGTCATCAAAATCATCTGTGAGTAAGCTTCTACGTTCGACTATCGCGCCTCGTATGGGGCGCCCCACGTAGCGATCGGCAACGATCCGGTCGCAGGGAAACAGATCGCCGTCCGGCGTCACGTATCCAAGGCTGATCCCTCCCAGGCAACAAATTGTCGAAACATAGGACCCCGGCATGTCTATGCCATATTTCTGCCTGATGTAATCGCACACGAGCGGATTGGCGATCTGTTGCCGAATTTCGGGATACAGATCTTTGTTGACGAGTGCGTTGAACTTCCGGCCGATGGCCACTGCCGCGTCAATCGACTCTTCGGGCGTCAGTACCAGTTCGTCCTTGCGCTCGGCCGCCCTGCCAACTTCAGTAAGGGCCAGGAATGACAGTTCGTTAACTTCCAGGCGACGGCCCAGCTCGAACATCTCGTCGATTTCGCTGTGGTTTATTTTATTTACGACGGTATTCATCTTGGTCTTTACGCGCGACCCGGTTTCCTTCACACGTGACACAAGACGCCTGATATTGGGAATGGTTTTATCAAAACTGCCCTTTCCCCTGATGTGGTCATGTGTCAAGGCAGAGGCTCCGTCCAGGCTGATCACAACGGTGCTGATACCGCTATCAATTATTCTGGCGATGTTTGCGTCACTTAACAGTATGCCATTGGTTACAACGGTAACTGCAATCCCTTTTGAGGCAGCGTAACTGGCGACCGGAAAGAAATCTTTGGACGTCAAGGGTTCGCCACCAAGGAGCGTTAGTTCCGCTACGTCGGCCTTGGACAGATTGTCCACGACCCGGAGCTTTTGGGCGAGCGAGATCCTGCGAACATCCGGAGCAAAATGAGAACCGGCGGCTGAGCAGTGGATGCACCGCAGGTTGCATTTATTTGTGAAATCCCACTTTATGGCCTTGCCCACGTTCGCCTCCTGCCCGCAAAGATTCGTCGCCCGGAAATGGCGAGAGATGAGCTAATTCCCGGGCGACGCTCAGAACAACCTTGGTCGCTTGTCGTTTCACTGCTACTGAGCCGACTTCATCAGTGATCCGCCGCAAGCATTGCAGTTCTGATCAGCCGCTAGCTTGCCACCGTTTGCGAAAACGAGTTCCGACACGACGTGCGAGACTGCTTTGTCTGCATCCGGTTGGCTCAAGCCGGTGCTCTGCACCAGAGAGCTGACAAGCTGATCCCTTGTCAGCGTCTGAGTAGTTGGCTGTGTTGGTTGTGTTGGCTGTGTTGTGGTTGACATTTGTTCCTCCTGATATGAGGGCCACTCGAGTTCTTACTAAGTCGAGCAGAGCGGTCGCGCCCTGCAACCGAGTTGTCGAACGCTGTCCATCCGATGATGGGTCTCAAGCTTTCAAGCTTTACAGCCTCGAACACCCGCAAAGGTACGCTGCTACCGTCGCCTGGCACCTTGATCCAGATCAAAGCTTCCTTGAAAAGTTGAGTGTGTGACTTTTCTTTTTGCATAAGGTCGAGGATCATCTTCGGCGCAACAAGACGGACTCAACTAAAGCATCGCGGCGCCGATCATGCCGATATCGTATAGCACGCGACACGAATCGCTTTTTGAATCGTGGTAATAGAATTCGGGGCCGATGCGCGCCCCGGTTCGCGTCAACCGTTCCGCGGAGAAAAGGGGTCGCTACGCGATTTGTCCAAAATCGTACCCCAACCGAGCCTGGTGGCCAGCAAGGCCCTTCGGCGGGTGGTCGAGGGCGGTTTCGACCGGGGAATCGCGGGGAGCTGCCGCCAGAAGCCGGATCAGGGAATGGGCGGCTGAATCTATAACCCGCTGACTCTCCCAACTTTTCAGCTCAGAGTACCAGTTTGGACAAATCGTGTGGTGACCACAGGAAAGCAGCGCTGCGGGCCATGCTGGAAATCGCCCAGGGGCTGCCTGGCCTGCTCGCGACGGAACATCCCGAGAGCGTGAGGTGACGGATCGCGCCCGACAAGGCGCACATCGGCAAGCATCGACCTGCGCGCCTCCCGCACAGATCATGTGCGCCGCAGGGCAATTATTTTCGGCGGATGCAGGACCAAATTTGGCGGCATCGGAAGGCGAGAACCTAAGCCGGGTCGGCAGAGGCCAGCCATCTTCGATAACGCAATAACAGGAGTTCACCATGAAGAAGTTCATTCTTGCCAGTGCAGCCGTCCTGAGCCTGGGCGTCGGGACTGCCTTCGCCCAGCCGACAATCACCTACACCAACGGGAGCACTTACGACTCCGCGACGGGCGTCACCTCTCCCCCCGCCACGGCCTATGCAATGCGCGATTCGAATGTCCAGACGGATGCGCAGACCTGGCGCCACAATGATGGCCCGCAGGTTATCCACTCGGGGCCGCCCGCGGGTGGGCTGGGCGGGTTTTGAGCCCGGCCGATAGCAGCGATGGGCGCGGCGGCGGATAAGTAGCCGCCAGCCCCGCTATAGCCTGACAGACGCACAAGGGGTCGGCCTCGGGCCGGCCCCTTGTGTTTTGGCGTCGATCGTTGTCGCAAAACTGGATCGGCGCCGTGCGCTCGTTCCGGATGGGCACTCCTGTCACCTTGCCGCGGCCTGCGAATGGTCGGGGCTATCTTTTGACAGTGACATGGCGCGGTTGCGGACAGCCAACACAGGAAGAGCAGGCAATCGCCAGCAGTCCCGCGACGGCCCGATGGCACCGCATCGACGCGTTCGGCCAACTCGCCAGCATGCACGCTACGAAAGTGCAGCCGTCTTCCGCGCCCGCATGGCGCGTTGTTGCCGAGCCGGATTCGCCCAAACGAATGATGCCACGCTTGTTACTGTCGTAGTTACTGGCGCCGCGATGCCGTTTGACTATGGTCTAAAAACGGTGCATTTCATGGCTTGCAGGGCCTGCAAGCATCCACATCGGGAATTACGATCCGGGAGAAGGTAGGTGCCGCATTATCCGGCGTACACGACGACAGTCATCGGTGCCCACAGTGTTCCACGCTGGTATGAGGCGCTGGACCGGCTGGTTACCATGGGTCAGCTCTCGGCCGCCGATCTCACCGATGCACAATTTCGTGCGACCCAGGCTGCGATTCTTGAACAGGAGGCCGCTGGTATCGATGTAATCACCGGTGGCGAGATGCATCGGCGCACACATAATCGTCATTCGCCTCCGAATGCCATGTTGAATCATTTCTGGCAGAAAATGCCGGCGTTTCATGCCATCAACCGGCCGCGGCCAATCAGCCAGCACGATCCCAACGTGTTCCATCCGGCTGCGGTCTGCCGCGGCGCCATCGATTGCACCACCGATCTCGGCCTGGTCGATGAATTCCGCATGGTCTCCACCTTCGCGCGCCAGCCAGTGAAGATCACGATGACGGGACCACACCTGCTGGCGGCGGTGGCCTATGACGAGCACTACAATGACCTGCCGCGCATGATGACCGACCTTGCCAAACTGATTAATCGGAACTTCAAGCGCCTTGCTGATGCCGGCTGCAAGCATATCCAGATCGATGAGCCGTACTTCACCGTGGCGGACGACGCCGAGGTGCGTGCCGCCGCCGATGCCATCAACCTGGCGTTGGAGGGACTGCCGGACGACGTTCACATCCTGGTGCACATCTGCCAGGGCAACTACGCCGTCGGGCCCGACTACGATGGGCAGATCGGCCACCGCTATTTCGACACCGGGCGGTACAAGGCGGACATCATCTCGACCATCGATTGCGACGCCTTCCTGGTGGAATACGACATGGTGCCGCACTACGAGGGCCGCCTCGGCGACCGGCAGCTCGGGGTCGGCGCGGTTGACGTGCAGGACCCCAATATTGAAACGGGCGTGACCGTCGCCAACCGGATCAAGGCAAACACCTGGCTGGCGCCGGAACAGACGATCATCACCAGCTCTTGCGGGTTCAACCATTTGCCGCGGCACGTCACTTTGGGCAAGCTGCGAGCGATGACCGAGGCAAAGATCATTCTCGGCGGCTGCCGGGACTAGGCGGGCGATCGGCACATGAGCCAATTGCGGCGGGTTGATGCAGGCTTGGAAGCGCGCGGCCGCCTGTCCGAAGCGCAACTGCGCCTGGCGGAAGCCAGCACCGGCATCGGCGCGTTCGAATTCGACCTGACCACCAACCGCTGGGTCACCACGCCGCAGGTCGCCGTGCTGTTCGGCCTCGACCCGGCCATGACAAGCGAGGAATTCTCCATCTGGGATCAGGTGATTTTCCCCGACGACCGGCCCAAGTTCCGCTCCGCTCTACTGCTCTCTCGGGAAACCGGTGTCTGCAACGCCGAGGTTCGGGTGCGGCATCCGGACGGCAGGGTGCACTGGCTGACCATCAAGGGCGAGATCGTCCGCGACAGCGACAACCTAGCGCTCCGGCTGCGCGGTGCCTGCTATGACATTACCGAGCGCAAGACGTTGGAAGTGCGCTTGCTCGCCCTGACCGAAACGCTGGAAGCACGCGTTGCGGAACTGCGTGACGAGGCGCGGACGCTGGAGATCCTCAATCGCACCGGCGTAGCGCTCGCCGCCGAGCTTGATCTGGATCGCCTGGTGCAAACGGTCATCGACGCGGGCGTCGAGATCGCCGAAGCGCAATTCGGTGCGTTCTTCTATAACCGGATCGACGATCCGGGCGAGACTTGCACGCTCTATGCGCTGTCCGGCGCTCCGCGTGAGGCTTTCGCCGGCTTCCCGATGCCGCGCGCGACCGCCGTCTTCGAACCGACCTTTCGTGGCGAAGCGCCGGTTCGTTGCAATGACATCCTGGCGGATCCGCGCTACGGGCAGAGTGCACCGCATTTCGGCATTCCCGGCGGCCACCTGCCGGTGCGCAGCTACCTCGCGGTGCCGGTGATATCGCGTTCCGGCACCGTGCTCGGCGGCCTGTTCTTCGGCCATGCGCAACCCGGGGTGTTCACCGAGCGCGCCGAACGGCTGATTGCCGGCATCGCCGCGCAAGCCGCCGTGGCGATCGACAACGCGCGCCTCTATGACAGCAGCCAGCGGGAAATCGCCGCGCGACGGCGCACCGAACAACAGCTGCAAGCGCTGAACGACACGCTCGAACAGCGTGTCGATGAGCGCGCGCGGGACCTGGAGGCAAGTTTCGGCCAGTTGCGCGAGAGCGAGCGCCGCTTCCGGCTGCTGGTCGAATCGGTGACCGACTATGCCATCTACATGCTCGATCCAGCCGGCCGCGTGGTGAAATGGAATCCGGGCGCCGAACGCCTGAAGGGATACACCGAGGCGGAAATCATCGGCGAGCATCTGTCGCTGTTCTATACCGAGGAGGACCGGCGCAACGGGGTCCCTCAACAGATCATCGCCAGCGCCGAGCTGAACGGCAAATATGAAGGCGAGGGATGGCGCGTTCGCAAGGATGGCTCGCGCTTTTGGGCCAATGTCACCATCCACGCTATCCGCGATCCGGTGGGAACCCTCCAGGGCTTTGCCAAGGTGACGCGCGACATGACGGCGCAACGCGCAGCGGAGGAACGCCTGCGCCAGGCGCAAAAGATGGAGGCGATCGGCCAGCTTACCGGTGGCGTCGCGCATGATTTCAACAACCTGCTGACGGTGATTGGTGGCAACCTGGAGACATTGCAGCGCCGCCTGGCGGCGCGGGAGGATACGGCGCTGCAGCGGCTGGCGACATCTGCCGGGCGCGCCGCGTCACGCGCGGCGGTGCTCACCCATCAGTTGCTGGCATTCTCCCGCCGCCAGCCTCTGGAACCCCAGTCGGTGCTGGTCAATTCCCTGATCAGCGGCATGTCCGATATGCTGCGCCGGTCGCTGCCGGAAAGTATTTTGATCGAAACGGTGCTGGCCGGCGGTGTCTGGCCGACTTTTGTCGACGCCAACCAGCTCGAGAATTCCTTGCTGAACCTGGCAGTGAATGCGCGCGACGCGATGCCCGACGGCGGCAGGCTGACCATCGAGGCGGCCAATGTCTATCTCGACGACGACTATGCTGCGGCGGCGGACATAGACCCAGGGCAGTATGTCGGCGTCTTCGTCAGCGATACCGGGATCGGCATGACGGCCGAGGTGGTGTCGAAGGCGTTCGATCCGTTTTTCACGACCAAGGAGGTTGGCCAGGGCACCGGTCTTGGCCTGTCGCAGGTCTATGGGTTTGTGAAGCAGTCCGGCGGCCATGTCAGAATCTATAGCGAGATCGGTGCCGGAACGACCATCAAGATCTACCTGCCCCGCCTGGTTACGCCCGGCATTGCGGCGGACGACCAGACGTCGGCCCCGGCGGTTCCGCGCGGCGATGGGGAGACCATACTGGTGGTCGAAGACCAGGCGGACGTCCGCGGCTACTCTGTCGAAATGCTGCGTGAGCTCGGCTACCACGTGTTCGATGCGCCGGATGCGCGCACCGGCTTGCGGGTGCTCGATGCGCATCGGGAAATCGCCCTGCTGTTCACCGATGTCGGTTTGCCTGGCGGCATGAATGGCCGGCAACTGGCTGATGAGGCGCTGCGGCGGCGGCCGGCGCTGAAGGTGCTGTTCACCAGCGGCTATGCCAGAAACGCCATCGTGCACCACGGCCGGCTCGATCCCGGGGTGCAACTGATCACCAAGCCGTTCACCTTCTCCGGACTGGCGGCAAAGATCCGTGGCGTTCTCGACGAACCCTAGTACCCGCTATCGGTGGAGCGTGAGTCACGCGGTTTCCTGTGTCATAGCGAGGACCGCTGCGCGCCTAACAAGAAACAGCCGGTGGGGCCTGCCTCTCAACGTCATGGCGGGCGAAGGCGCGCCATCCACGACTTGCATGGCCGCACGCGGCATAGTCGTGGATGGCGGGCCTTCGCCCGCCATGACGTGGGAGGCAAGGCCGGGCTACCGTGGCTCGCCGCCCGCACCGATGACCGGCCCCGCCTGGCCGATGCTGCGCGGCGGCACCACCTTGCATGTCCCCTCCAGGATAGTGAGGACACGCTCGACCACGACCCCGATCGTCTTCCCCGACCGTTGCACTGCCGGGTCATTGCTCTGCCGCAGCCGGTCGGCGATCAACGCCGCGGGACTCATGGCACCGCGCAGGTCGTGTCGCAGTTCGGAAACCAGCCGCTCGAGTTCTTCCACGCGCGCTTGCGCCGTGTCCGCCATGGCCACCCTCCAACGCCGCGGTCCCGTCCGTTGGCTCAGCGACGGATGCCGGGAATGTTTGCCCGACCCGCGGCCAAACCTCGCGGCACGCTTATGCCTATACGCCGCAGCTTGCCCCTCTGGCGAGTTCGCAACGGAAGTTGATCACGGTCCCTTGAAGTTGGCGCCGGCAATGATGGTTCAGGCGGCCGGTCCTACTCCACCCGGATCACCACCTTGCCGACATGCTGCTGGCTCTCCAGGTGGCGATACGCGTCCTTCGCCTCCTCGAAGCCGAACACGCGGTCGATCACCGGGGCGATCCGGTGCAACGCGATCGCCCGGTTCATCGCCTCGAACATCTGCCGCGAACCGACATAGATGCCGCGCAGGATCAAGCCCTTGCGCATCGCGACCGACGGATCGATCTCGCCCCCGGCGCCGGCCCGCACGCCGATCTGATGCACCTGCCCGCCGAGCCGCGCCGCCGCGATGGAGGATGGCAAAGTGCCCGTGCCGCCGATCTCCACCACGTGATCGACGCCGAGTCCCTCGGTGAGTTGCAGAACCTCTTCGTGCCACGCGGAGTGCTGTCGATAGTTCACACCGTCGGACGCGCCCAGCGCCTTCGCCTGGGCGATCTTGCCATCGCTCGACGACGTAGCGATCACCCGCGCCCCAGCCGCATGCGCCAATTGCAACGCGAAGATCGACACGCCGCCGGTGCCCAGCACCAGCACGCTCTCGCCGACGCGCAACGGCCGGCCGCCGTACAGCGCGTTCCATGCGGTGACCGCGGCGCAGGGCAGCGTGGCGCCTTCCTCGAACGACAAATGCTCGGGCAATCGCACCAGCCCGTCCTGGTGGAACAATACGTATTCCGCGAGCACGCCGTGAATCGCACCACCCAGCGAGCTGGCCGCGTGCTCTGGCTCGATCTCGCCGCCGAGCCAGGTCTGCATGAAGATGCCGGCGACGCGGTCGCCCGGCTTCACCCGGGTCACGCCAGGACCGATCTCCGCCACCTCGCCGGCGCCGTCCGACAGCGGTACCAGGTCGGGCAGCGGGGCGCCGCGCGCATAGCGGCCGGTGACCACCATCAGGTCGCGATAATTCAGCGACGCCGCGCGCATGCGCACCAGCACCTGGCCCGGTCCCGGGCGCGGCGCCGGCTGTTCGCTCAATACCAGGCTGTCGATGCCTGCGGGTTTCGGCACTGTCCAAACGCGCATGGGACCATCTCCTCAATAGCCGCGCACCGTATCGAACCGGTTCGGCAGAGGCTTGTTGTCGCGCCACGCCCGCAGATTGTCGAGGAACAGGTCCAGGCTGCGCGGATTGTAGGTCGCCGGATCGTCCGCCGCGGTGTGCGGACTGATGACCAGGTTGCGTGTCGTCCAAAGCCGATGGCCGGGCGGGATCGGCTCCGGCGTGAACACGTCGAGCACCGCGCCGGACAGGTCTCCTCCGTCCAGCAGGTCGCACAGCGCATCCTGGTCGAGCAATTCGCCACGGCCGATATTCACAAGGCCCGCGCCGCGCGGCAGCAGGGCCAGGCGCCGGCGGTCCATGATGCCGCGCGTCGCAGCGGTCAGCGGACAGGCGAGCACCAGGAAGTCGGTACGCGGCAGCACGTCATCCAGCCGGCCGGTGCCGATCACCTCGGCGCAGTCGGGGTGCGGCGCGGGATGCGCCCGCACGCCCGTCACGTGCATGCCGAAGCGCGCCGCATGCGACGCGGTCGCGCCGCCGAGTGTGCCGAGGCCGATGACGGTCAGCCGTTTGCCGCCGAGGACCGTGCCCCACAGTTTCTGCCAACGGCCGGCACGCTGGTGCGTCACCATCTCAGGCACGCGGCTGGCCAGCATGAGCACGGCCATGATGCCGAACTCGCCCGATTTCACCGCGTGCGTGCCGCGATTGTTCAGCAACGCCACGCCGTGCGGCAGCCAGTCGAACGGGGCCAGCCGGTCGAGCCCCGCATTGGTGACGAACAGCAGCTTCAGATGCGGGGCGGCGCAGGGGAAGTGGGCGCGCACGACGCTGACGTCGCAGACCAGCGCCTCGGCCTCGGGCATTGCCGCGGTGAAGTCGGCGCCGGTGGTGCCGATGGTGACCGCGTGGCCGAGGCCGATGTCGGGGGCGCGCGCGACGGCGTCCTCCCACATCGCGCGGGTGAAGACGAACAACGGATCGTCGGCGGGGTTCTGGATGTGGATGCGCATGGGCGCGTCGTATAGCTCTTCCGCGCTGCGCGCGGGAGAGGTCGAGCGCGCGGAGCGCACGCGGGTGAGGGGGATCGGGTCGGCACGCCCTGTTTTCTAAGGGGTCACCTGTGGGGGCGTTTGCCGCCACGATGTCACTGGGCCCGCGCCGACTCTCCTGTACGACTATGGCGGGTTCGACGGGCCACGGCGGCGCTTGGCACCTATTCGCGTGGCCGGCAGCGCGGTCTGCGCTTCAGTTTCAATTGCCGTGAGGGGGAACGAGGCGCGGACCTGCCCGATTGCCTCGCCGCTTGATGGAGAGCCCCGCTTGTACTATTGGTGTCCACCCTCACGTCGCTTCCATTCAGTCCGGGCGGAACATCTATGGCCCGCGTTGCTCGAGTCGATTTGCCGCAACGTTCGGTGCTTAAGCCGCTCTACGCCAAGGCGGGCTTCGCTGACGCATACGCGATCGAACTGCCGAGCAATGCGACGGGCGACGCCGAGCGCCTCGCCGTTCATATGCTAATGAGTCAGGCGCGGTGGGTCGGCTGGCTAATTGCTCTAAGGGACAGTTTGGTTGCGGGGTTTGGTCTTAAGACATCGTCTGAGTTGCGCGATGACGTTGCGACCGACAGGATCGATTTCTTTCGGGTCTACAATCGGCGTCGTCATGAAATCATTCTTGGCGAGGACGATCGCCATCTCGACTTCCGTTTGTCCGTCTTGGTTGAAGAGTCCGCGTTGTGCCGCCGGCTCGTCGCCACAACGGTCGTGACCTTCAATCATTTTGGAGGGCGGGCGTATATCGCGGGAATTGCGCCTTTCCACCGCCTGATCGTCAGGTCGTCTTTGCATCGAGCCGAGCGATCGGGCTGGCCACCTGAGCTGTGAAGTGTCGCGCCGCCGCCGGATGATCTGGCCTCTTTTACAAACGACCGTTTGCACATGGATTGTAAGCACCTCGGATTTCCGCCGTTTTTCGCTTTCAGAATCCGCTTGCAAAATCGTACCCAAAGGCAACGGTGATCGGCATGCCCCGTCAGCGTGCGGTTTTGAACACATCGGCAGGTGACCGCTTCTACGTGCCGACCCGATCACCCTCACCGCTTCGCGTTTCGACCTCTCGCGCGAAGCGGGAGAGGTTTATCGTTGTAAAATGACAATCCCCATCCTGTTCCGGGACGAGCGCTTCGCCGTGTTGGACAAGCCGCCCGGCCTGCCGGTGCACGCCGGCCCGCGCGGCGGCCCCAGCGTCGAGGATTGCTTCCCGCTCCTGTCGCGCCGCAAGGACGGACCGTGGCTGGTGCACCGGCTGGACGCCGACACCGCCGGGTGCCTGGTCGTCGCGTTGCGCCGCGCGGCACTGATCGCAGCGCAGGCGGAATTCGCCGCCGGGCGGGCGCTGAAAACCTACTGGGCGGTGGTGCGCGGCGTGCCGCACACCGCGTCCGGCACGATCGACGCACCTCTGCGCCGGCACAGCAGCAAGTCCGGTTGGCGCATGGTCAGCGATGCGACGGGCGCGCGCGCGGTGACCGACTGGCGGCGGTGCGGCCAGGCCGGAGATATCGCCTGGCTGGAACTCCATCCGCGCACCGGCCGCACCCACCAGGTGCGCGCGCACTGTGCATTGCTCGGCTGCCCTGTGCTCGGCGACCCGATCTATGGCGACGCACAAGGTCCGCTGCACTTGCTCGCACGCGCCATCGAACTGCGGCTTGATCCGCCCCTCGCCGCCACCGCCGAGCCGCCGCCGCACATGCGCGATGCGCTGACACGCTGCGGCTGGCCCACGTGACCATTGCGGGACGATGCACCGCTTCGATGAAGGCAATCGGAAAATTCCATGATGTGTCCGCCTTTTGTCGGCTAGGTAAATGGACTAGTGTCCAATGCGGCGCCGGCGATGCGCGCATGGGCTCAATCCTGCGCGCCCCGTCTGCTGCTCACCCGACTCGAGAGGAAGAAGTATTATGGCGGCACTCAAGGGCAGCAAAACCGAAGAGAATCTGAAGGCGGCCTTCGCGGGCGAGTCCCAGGCGAACCGGCGCTACCTCTATTTCGCGCAGAAGGCGGACGTCGAAGGTTTCAACGACATCGCCGCGGTGTTCCGTTCCACCGCCGAGGGTGAGACCGGCCACGCCCATGGCCACCTGGAATTCCTGGAAGCGGTTGGCGATCCCGCCACCGGCCTGCCGATCGGTTCGACTGACAAGAACCTGGCCGCCGCGGTTGCCGGCGAGACGCACGAGTACACCGACATGTACCCGGGCATGGCCCGCTCCGCCCGCGAGGAAGGTTTCGAAGAAATCGCCGACTGGTTCGAGACTCTGGCGAAGGCCGAGCGCTCGCATGCCGGCCGCTTCTCGCGCGCGCTCGCCGAAATCAAGTAGGCGCCCACGCTGACTGAACGCGACGGGGCAGGCACCCAGGCCGGGTGCCTGCCCTGAAGTCGTGGCCGTTCCCGGGCCTGGCTCGGGGATCGCCATGCATGTAGGGGACAGGTGATGCGAGAAGGCAGCCTGGAGGCGCCGACGCGCCATCCAATCGCCTGGCAGGATCAATCGTTTTACGACCCTGCGGCGATCGACGCCGAACTGCGGCGGGTGTTCGATATCTGCCACACCTGCCGGCGGTGTTTCAACCTTTGTGATTCGTTCCCGCGGCTGTTCGACCTGATCGACGAATCGAAGACCGGCGAACTCGACGCGGTCGGCAGCGGCGACCTGAAGTCCGTCGTGGATGCCTGCACCTTGTGCGACATGTGCTACATGACGAAGTGCCCGTATGTGCCGCCGCACGAGTGGAACCTCGATTTTCCGCACCTGATGCTGCGCTACCGGGCGATGGAGGCGAAGCAGGGCAAGCTGGGCTTCGCCGACAGGCAGCTTGCGGCAACCGATCGCAACGGCAGGCTGGCGTCGATGGTGGCGCCGCTGGCGAACTGGGCGACGGATCGCGGCAACCACACCATGCGCGGGGCGCTGGCGAAGACGGCCGGGCTGGATCCCGATGCCGCGCTGCCGAAATACCAATCGAAGCCGCTGACCTCGGCGACGCAGCAGGCACCGGGGGTGAACCGCGCTGCGCCGGCGTTCGGCCGCAAGGCGGTGCTGTATGCGACGTGCTTCGGCAACTACAACGAGACCGCGGTCGGGCTTGCCACGCGTGCCGTGCTGGCGCGCAACGGCGTGGAGACCGAGGTGGTCTATCCACGTTGTTGCGGCATGCCGCTGTTCGAACAAGGCCGGGTCGCCGAGGTGGCGGACAATGCCCGCGCCGTGGCGGCGGCGATGCAGGACTGGATCGCCAAAGGCTACGACGTCATCGCTTTGGTGCCGTCCTGCGCGCTGATGCTGAAATTCGAATGGCCGCTGCTGCTGCCGGATAATGCGCAGGTGAAGACGCTGTCCAAGGCGACCTACGACATCAGCGAATACGTGGTGGACATTGCGAAAAAGGAAGGCCTGGTGGGTGGGATGCAGCCGGTGCCGGGCGGCGTGACGCTGCACATGGCCTGCCACGCGCGGGCGCAGAACATGGGGCAGAAGGCGGCGGAAATGCTGCGGCTGTTGCCCGACTCCGATGTGGCGGTGGTCGAGCGGTGTTCCGGGCACGGCGGCTCCTGGGGGTTCAAGCAGGAGCATTTCCCGGTCGCACTGAAGGTCGGGCGTCCCGCCGCACGGCAGATGCGCGACGCCGGCAAGGCGTTCATCACGTCGGAATGTCCGCTCGCCGGGGTGCATCTGGCGCAGGGCATCGAGAAGCTTGGCGGCGGCGAGGCAAAGCCCGAGGTAGTGACCCATCCGATCCAATTGCTCGCGCGAGCCTACGGCCTGGCGTGAAGGAGACAATGATGCCGAAGCATGAACTCGTGGCGGCCGACATCCTGCCGGTTGCGGAGTACGCGAAGCAGCGCACCGAGCACCGGCGGCGGGTGGCGGCGCTGAAGCGCGACCGCCGCATCGAGGTCGGGCCGTACGTGACGTTCTATTTCGAATCCTACGACACGATGTGGCTGCAAGTGCAGGAGATGGTCTACATCGAGAAGGGCGGCGCGGCGCAGGTGCCGGACGAACTGGCGGCGTACGATCCGCTGGTGCCGAAGGGCAACGAGCTGGTCGCCACCTTCATGATCGAGATCGACGAACCTGATCGGCGCCAGCGTATTTTAGGCACGCTTGGCGGCATCGAGGAGACCGCGTTCCTGCGCGTTGCCGGCGAGACGATCAAGGCTCTGGCGGAGGCCGACCAGGATCGTACGACCGCGGAGGGCAAGGCGTCGTCCGTGCAGTTCGTGCATTTCCCGTTTACGAAGGCACAGGTCGCGGCGTTCTGTCGGCAAGGGGCGGAGGTGATGATCGGTTTCACGCATCCGAAATACGGCCACATGGCGGTGGTGCCGGAACACGTGCGGGCGGAATTGGCGCGGGATTTCGGATAGGGACTCGCGGGGAAATAACTGAATCAGTCGAGACGAGGCACCGACCGTCCCTCGTCATGGTGCGCGAAGGCGCACCATCCACGACTTTCTCGGTGTAGGCAGCAAAGTCGTGGATGGCGCGCCTTCGCGCATCATGACGCCGGACGACCAGTGCCGCGCTTGTCTCGTGTGCCGTTGCGAGTGACAATCCGGGCTCGGCCATGACGGAGGAGGCAACGTCCATGTCGCTGCACGAGCAGGGTGCCGTTACCGGAGTCGGCGAGACCGAGTATTTGCGGGGCACTGACCGCACGCCGCTGTCGCTGCAGCTCGAGGCTTCGCTCAAGGCGATCGACGATGCCGGATTGAAGCCGACCGATATCGACGGCGTCATCCCGTACGGCCTCGGCGCGGTCGCGGAAGACTTCGTTACCAATTTCGGTATCTCCGACCTGCGGTTTTCCGCCACCACGCCGATGGGTGGCGCCTCGGCCGTCGCGGCGATCCAGTGCGCGATCGCGGCAATCCATGCCGGCATCTGCAACCATGTGTTGCTGGCGATCGGCCGCACCGGGCATTCGGGTGGCCGCATCGGAGCGCGCGTGCAGCAGATGCCGCAGTTCCGCGTGGTCGGCGAATTCGAGATGCCGTCCGGCGCGATCGCCCCGGCGCAGCTCTATGCCCCCATGGCGCGGCGGCACATGGAACTGTACGGCACCACCTCGCTGCACTTTGCCGAAATCGCCGTCAGCACGCGCAACAACGCGATGCTGAACCCGAACGCGACGATGAAGCGGCCGATCACCGCCGAAGATCACCAGAATTCGCGCATGATCTCCGATCCGCTGCGGCTGCTGGATTGCAGCCTCGAAAGCGACGGGGGCGCGGCGGTGGTGATCAGTGCGGCGGATCGTGCGCGCGACATGCGGCAACGGCCGGTGCTGGTGATGGGCGCCGCCGAGGGCCATCCGGATTCGCCCAGCGCCATCACGCAACGTCCCGACATGACGACGCTCGGGCTGGCCAAGGCGGCGCCGCGCGCCTTCGCCATGGCGGGCGTCACGCCGGACGACATCGACGTCGCGGAGATCTACGACTGCTTCACCTATAACGTGCTGTGCCAGATCGAGGACGCCGGCTTTTGCAAGAAGGGCGAGGGCGGCCCGTTCGTCGCCTCCGGCGCGATCCGGCTCGATGGCAGGTTGCCGGTGAATACGCATGGCGGGCTGCTGTCGCAGGCGCACATGGCGGGGATGAACCACATCGTCGAACTGGTGCGGCAATTGCGCGGCGCGGCGGCCGCACAGGTGCGCGACGCGGAGATCGGGTTGGTGACCGGCTATGGCGACATGGGCGACGGATCGATCGCCATCATGCGGAGGGCGTGACGATGTCGGAGTATGCGAAGCTGGTGCCATCTCCTACGCCCGACACGCAGCCCTATTGGGATGGATTGAACGAAGGCCGCCTGCGGCTGCAACGCTGCGCCGATTGCGGCAAGGTGCGGCATTACCCGCGGCCGGTGTGCGACGCGTGTTTCTCCATGAACGTTGCGTGGATGGACGCGTCGGGCAACGGGCGCGTGCATAGCTGGACGGTGACGCATCACGCCTTCCATCCGGGATGGAAGCCGGACCTGCCCTATACGCTGGTCACGGTGGACCTCGATGAGGGCGTGCGGATGCAGGCGCAGCTTCGCCGGCTGGATGCGAGCGAGTTGCGTATCGGATTGCCGGTGCGGGTGGCGTTCGAACCGGCGACGGAGGGATTGGCACTGCCGGTGTTTGAACCGGCCTAGGGTAGAGTAGGGTAAACCTCTCCCGCTGCGCGGGAGAGAGCCTGCCCCCGGGCACTTGACCTGGGGGTCGAAGGCGCGCAACGGCGTAGGGTGAGGGTGATCGGGTCGGCACGTAGCAGGTAGAGCGAGGCGACCCGATCACCCTCACCCTCGCGGCTGACGCGTCTCGACCTCTCCCGCTCCCGCGGGAGAGGTTAAGGGCCCGCGCGCAGCGCGGGAGAGGTTTACTCCACGCCCACCGCGGCCCCCAGGGTCTCCCCGATGGCACTATGCAGCACCAGGTCGGCAATGCCATCGAGCCCCGTCTGGTCGCGATTCACGATGATCAGGCGTGCGCCGTTGCGCTTCGCCAGTTCCGGAAATCCCGCGGCGGGATATACCACCAGCGACGAGCCGATGGTAACGAACAGATCGCAGGCCAGGGTCTCGGCCTCGGCGCGCTGCATCGCAAGCGGCGGCATCGCCTGGCCGAACGAGATGGTCGCGCTCTTCACATAGCCGCCGCAGGCACAGTGCGGCACGATGTTGTCGCGCTCGAAATCGACCCGTAAGTCTTCGATCTCGTAGCGTTGCTCGCAGTTCAGGCAATGGGCGTAGGTGGTGTTGCCGTGCAGTTCGATCACCTGCGCTGGGGGGATGCCGGAGTCCTGGTGCAGCCCGTCGATGTTCTGCGTGATCACCGAGGACGCATTGCCGTCATGGATCAACTGCGCCACGGCGCGATGGCCGCGGTTGGGCTGCGCCGCGTGCAGGATCGGCTCCATCTCGAAGCGCCGCCGCCAGGTTTCGCGCCGCGCCTTCTCCGAGCGCATGAAGTCGGAAAAGTCGATCGGGACCTGCTTGGTCCACAGGCCGCCGGGACTGCGGAAGTCGGGGATGCCCGATTCAGTGCTGATGCCGGCACCGGTGAACAGCACGATGCGGCGCGCATTGCCGAGCATGCGGGCGAACGAAACGATGTCAGGATCCTGAGCCATGCCCCAGCGTTGCAAAACCTGGGCCCGGCGCCAAGCCCCCGCCGGGAACGCGGGCGACGGAAGAAAGGCCAGGGCTCTGCCCTGGACCCGCCAAGGGCGGAGCCCTTGGAACCCTTCATTGGAGAGGTTGGACAGGAGGGGGGACGTGCGCCGTCGTGAGTGCTGCCCGACCGACGATGGTCGGTCGGGCAGCACTCACGACGGCGCGCGTCCCCCCCTCCCGTCCAACCTCTCCAATGAATGGATTGCAAAGGCGCTGCCTTTGCTGGGGGTTCAGGGGGCAAAGCCCCCTGACGGGGTCCAGGGGCAGAGCCTCTGGCCTTGCTTCCCCCGCCCGACTGCCCGCAGGTCGCCCGGCGTCATGCCGAACGCTGCGTGGAAGGCTCGATAGAATCCGGACAGGCTGCTGAACCCCCAGGCAAAGGCGATATCGGTCACCGCCCGCCCCTTGTTGCCCAGCAATGCCGCCCGGCACTCCTCCAATCGCCGCCGCGCCACGTGGCGCGCGAAGGAGGTGCCGGATTGCTCGAACGCCGCGTGCAGCGTGCGGACGGAGATGCGCAGGGCAGTCGCCACGCCGGCCGGCGACAGATCCGGATCGGCCAGGTGGCGATCGATAAATCGCATCGCTTCGGCCAGCCGCCCCGCCCGTACCGCATCCGGCTGCGCGTCCGCCGCCGCGCCGCAGACGATGCCGATCAGCCGGCCCAACGTATCGGCGATCGGACCCATCTCCGCCTCGGAAAGCTCGTCCCAGTTGTGCGTCAGGGCAGCCAGATAGCTTTCCGCGAGCGCGTTCACCCCGTCCTGCCTTGACAGGCGCATTACCAGCGGGCGCCGGAGCGCCGGTAAATGCGGATCGAGCAACGTCTTCGGAATCAGCCATAGCTGGTGGGCATAGCGATCGGCCCGAGTCTCGAACGGGGCGTCGGCGTCGGCAATGACGAGATCGCCCGCGGTGGTGGTCAACTCCTGGCCGGCAATCCTGAACCACGCGCCGGGGCCGGACTCACGGTAAACCCAGTAGCTGTCCCAGCGCCGATGCGCGATTTCGCGGCTCTGCCGCGATGCGCCGAAGCCGTCCGCATCGAAGTCGAGGTGCAGCAACGGCCCGCTGACACGCGCTGCAAGTTGCGCACGAAACGGCGCATCGTTGTCAGCAAACGGCTGTACCGAAATTGCGAGCGTGCCGAAGATCGCCGCGTTCCAGAGTTCGAAGCGCTGCCGTACCGGCACCTCATCCGTCGTAATATGAAATTGCATGGCATCCTGCTCTCGTCACGCAAGCGGACCGCAGCCGGGGCATACCCCACATGCCGGCAAGCTAAGACGGTGACGCAACGCAACGGAAGTGACCGGGGTCACATCGGATCGGGTTTATCTCTTGCGTACCTGGCGCGGGCACGACAGAAGCGGCCACGGTCGCCGGACAATCCGGGCCACCGCCACGGCCTGCGCAATGCGATCGGATGAAGGAAGCGCCGATGCCTGATCCCGCCTATCTGTTCGGCCCGGACCGGCCTCGCCGTCCGTGCGTCATGGCGCAACGGCATGTGGTCGTGTCGGGGCATTACTACGCATCGCTGGCGGGGCTGCAGATCCTCGAAGCCGGAGGCAACGCGATCGACGCCGGCGTGGCGACCGGTCTCGCCATCGACGTGCTGGAGAGTCAGTTCGTAGGTTTCGGCGGCGTCGCACCGATCATGGTGTATCTTGCCGATGAAGCGCAGGTGCGGGTTATCAACGGCGTCGGCCCGTGGCCGCAAGCCGCCGATATCGAGCATTTCCATCGGGCGTTCGGCGGTCGCATACCCGACGGATTGCTGCACACCGTGGTGCCGGCGGCGCCCGCCAACTGGATCGAGGCGTTGGCGCGCTGGGGCACCATGCGGCTCGGCGACGTCGCGGCGGCGGCCATCCGGTTCGCTCGCGATGGATTCCCGGCGTATCCGTTCTTCGTCGAGATCATCGCCGACAAGCAGGCGGAAATCCGCCAGTTCGCGGATACGGCGGCGATCTTCCTACCAGGAGGGTGCGTGCCGGAGGTGGGCGAAAACTTCGTCCAGGCGGACCTGGCGCGGTCGCTGCAATACATGGCGGACCAGGAGGCGGCGGCGGGAGATGACCGGCTGGCGGGGCTGCGCGCGGCGCATGACGCGTTCTATCGGGGCGACATCGCCCGTGCGATCGTGCGGCACCAGGTGGAAAACGGTGGCTGGCTGCGCGAGGCGGACCTCGCCGAGTTTCGCGCGAGGGTGGAAGCGCCGTCCCAGACGCGGTTTGGCGCGTTCGACGTGTATGGCTGCGGCCCCTGGTCGCAGGGCCCAATGGTGCTGCAGGCGCTGAACATCCTGGAAGGGTTCGACCTGCGCGGGATGGGGCATAATTCGCCGGCCTATATCCACGCGGTGACGGAAGCATTGAAGCTCGCCGCGGCGGATCGCGAGGCGTATTTCGGCGATCCGGACTTCGTCGATGTGCCGCTGGAGACACTACTTGCGAAGGACTACGCGGCGCGGCGGCGCGGGCTGATCGATCCGGCGCGCGCCTGGCGGGAGTTGCCGCCGGCCGGCGCGGTGGCGGGCGTCACGCCGCCGCCCTGGCGGCCCGATCCGTCCTCCGGGAGTGGTGCGGAGTTGGTCGGTGCGAAGCCGGCGACGTCATTCCTGTGCGTCGCCGATCGGGCAGGCAACGTGTTCGCCGCGACGCCGAGCGACGGGACGATCGGCGGGCCGGTGGTGCCGGGCACCGGCATCCTGCCGTCGCTATGGGGCTCGCGTGGCTATTCCGGGCGCGACCATCCGGGGCGGGTCGGTCCCGGGCGCCGGCCGCGCATGTCGGCCAATCCGGCGATCGCGATCCAGCCGGGGCGGATGGTGATGCCGTTCGGCTCGCCGGGCAGCGAGGTGCTAGGGCAGGCGATGGTGCAGGCGTTCCTGAACCAGGTCGTGTTCGGGATGGACCCGCAATCGGCGTGCGAGGCGCCGCGCTTCGCCAGCTATTCCTGGCCGGAATCGACCTTGCCGCACAGCTACCGGCCGGGCGTGCTGCGCGTCGAGCGCGATGTCGGTGAGGCAACCGGCGCGGCCCTGGCGGCGCTGGGCCATGACGTGAAATGGTGGCCGGAACGGCGCTACGCCGCGGGGTCGGTGGCCATGATCCAGTCGGACCTGGTGAGTGGCGTGAAATGGGCGGGGGCCGATCCTCGGCGGTCCGCCTATGCGATCGGATGGTGAGGGAGGTGGCATGATCGATCCGCTGAAGCCGGCCGCGCGGCTGGCGTATGAGGCCAGCATCGACCGGCCTCGGCTGGCGCTGCCGGAGCAAAAGCGCGTCGCCGTCTATATCGTGGTGAACGTGGAGAACTGGGAGATCGAGCGCCCGATGCCTCGGCAGGTGCTGACCGCGCCGCAGGGGGCCTCGGTGCTGCCGGACCTGCCCAACTGGGCGTGGCACGAATACGGCATGCGCGTGGGGTTCTGGCGGTTGAAGGCGGCGCTGGATGCGCATGGCATCGCTCCATCGATGACGATCAACGGCACGGTGCCGGGGGCGTATCCGCGGGTTGCCGCGGCCGCGCGGGAGGCCGGCTGGGAGTTCATGGGGCATGGCTGGCGGCAGATGGCGACGCACCTGGTGGAGGATCAGCGCGCGATGATCCGCTCCACCATGGATGCGTTGCGCGAGGCCGGCGGGCATGACGTGGTGGGCTGGCTGGCGCCCGGGCTGACCGAGACGCTGGGCTCGCCGGACCTGCTGGCGGAAGCGGGGATTCGTTACTGCGCCGACTGGGTTGTGGACGATCTGCCGTGCGCGTTGCGCACGTCGCATGGGACGCTGCTGACCATGCCGTACAGTGTCGAGCTGAACGACATCCCGATGATGATGATTCAACACCACACAGCGCGCGAGCTGTACGACCGCACGGTGGCGCAGTTCGACCGGCTGTACGCCGAGGCCGAGACTCAGGGCGCCAAGGTCATGGGGTTGGCGGTGCATCCGTATATCAGCGGCGTGCCGCATCGCATCGGCTGGTTCGAACAGGCTCTGGCATATATGGCGCAACGGGAGGGGACGCTGTTCTGGCAGGGGCGGCAGATCATGGAGTGGTATCTGCGGGCGACGGGAGGGTGAGGCCCGATGGGCGGGCAGATCCTGCTATGGCCTACGTTGCTGGCGCAGTGCGGACACCCGATCTAGTGTGTTCTGAAGAACGCGGCGCCGTAGGCATCGCATGGATGATGTGGTGACAATCGAAATTCCCGTCTCGTCCGAGGCGGCCGCACAGTTGGCCAACGAGGATCGACGCGCCGCGCTCGGACGCTATGTCAGCCGCATGTTGCGTGGCGCGAAGGCCCGCGACCTGCTGGCGGAAGCGATCGCCGAGGCCAAGGCCGAGGCACGCGCCGCCGGCCTGACGGATGCGGATATCGACACCGAACTGGCCGCCTACAACGCCGAACGACGCGATTGATCGTCGT
>DATHNI010000106.1:0-33368 GCA_035486135.1 Acetobacteraceae bacterium | reverse complement strand
GACACATTGCCGGAGCTGCAACAGGGAAAGCAGTTCTCGCTGGTTCATGTGGACTGCGACATTTACGATGCGATCCGCTTTGTCCTGGCCCGGATCGACGCCCACCTGGTTCCCGGTGCCTACGTGGTGTTCGACGACCCGCTTTACAGCTCTTGCCTGGGGGCGATGGAGGCGGTGGAAGAGACCTATGTGCAGGGGCGCGGGTTGTTCTCGGAACAGGTCTACCCGCATCTCGTGTTCCGGCCAAAAGGGCCTGGACGATGATGAGCGAGCGGCATGTCGCTGGCGGCTTTGCTCAGCAGTCGGTAAGTAGCGCGACGTTTAATAGAGTGTCATGGCCGGCGGAGGCCGGCCACCCACGACTTTGCAGTGTAGCACGAAGAAAGGACGTGGGTGACCGGGCCAAGCCCCATCATGACACCGTTGGCAATGTTGCCTTACTTGCCGAGCGCTGAGTAATACCACGCAGCATAACGTTTGACTCGTGGGCCGTGCACCACCGTCATGCCGACGGAGGTCGGCATCCACGACTTTGAAGCGGGCGCCAAAGGCAAGTCGTGGATGCCGACCTTCGTCGGCATGACGGTGGGCACCGTCCGTGCGTCAACCATTTCGCGGGCTGGTATCAGTGCGATCAACGCGGAACCCGCATTGCGCGATACTCGCGCCGCACGATCTCCATCAACTCCTGCACCGACGTGGCTGCCGCAGCCTTTTCGTAGGTGATCCGGCCGTGTTGCATCAGTACGATGCGGTCGGCGATATCCAGCGTCTGCGCGTAATTGTGCATGATCATCGCGATCGACAGCCGTCCCTCGGACTTCAGCCGCAGCAGCAGGTCGATGATCAGCCCCGCCTCGCGCGCGCCCATCGCCGCCAGCGGCTCGTCCAGCAGTAGAATGCGCGCGTTGGAGTTCACCGCGCGCGCCACCGCGATCGCCTGCCGTTGGCCGCCGGATAGCCGTTCCACCGGCAGATCGACGGATGGAATATCGACGCCCATCCGGTCCAGGCACGCCGCCGCCTGCTGCCGCATCGCGCGATGGTTGAGCAACTGGAACGGACCGCGATGCAAGATCTCCCGGTTCAGGAACATGTTGTGATAGACGCTGAGCGAGTTTGCCAGCGCAAGATCCTGGTACACGCATTCGATCCCCAGCGAGCGAGCGTGATCCACCGAATGCAGCGTCACTTCCCGCCCATCGACGAACAGCCGTCCGCTGCTTGGCGCCTGGTAGCCGGTGAGGATCTTCATCAGCGTTGACTTGCCGGCGCCGTTGTCGCCGAGGATACCGAGGATCTCGCCCTGTCGCAGCGACAGCGACACACCGTCCAGAGCGGTGACCGCGCCAAACCGCTTGACGATCGAGTCCGCCCGCAGCGCCTCGCTCGCTTCATTGTCCGCTCGCAGTGCCTCGCTCGCTCCCGGCGCCTTGTTGTCGCGCACAGCGTCGCTGCCATCGCGCACCTGCCGCGGTTGGTTCGAATCGTTCATGCCCGCCCGCCCAGGCGTGCCAGCCGTGTGATATGGATGTTGAACAGCATGGCGCCGAGGATTGCGGCACCCAGGATGATGTTGAACAGGAAAGCGTTGATGCCGATCAGCGTGAACCCGTCGTTCAGCACGCCGAGCACCAGAGCGCCGATCAGTCCGCCGACGATCGTGCCCGAGCCGCCCGCCAGAGGCGTGCCGCCGATCACCCCCGCCGCCACCGCGAGGAACATGATCTGGTTGCCGCCCGCCTGCGGATCGATCGAGCCGATGCGGAACGCTTCCAGGCAACCGGTGAAACCCGCCAGCACCGCGGTCAGCACGAAATTGCCGATCTTCAGGCGCGTGACATGGATGCCGGCCTCGCGCGCGCCGGTCTCGTTCGCGCCGGCGGCGATGGTGTGCAATCCCCAGCGCGTGTGCCGCAGCACCACGTGCAGCACGACGACCACCAGCAGCGCCCAGAGGATTTCACTATAGCCCCAGGCGCCCATCACCTGCGCGAAGGCCTCGCTGCCGGGTGGCGTCGCCGGCGTGCCGTGCGAGATCGTCAGGGTGAAGCCGTTCACCAGGAACAGCGTGCCCAGCGTGGTGACGAACGACGGCACGCGCAGCAGCAGCGTGACGACGCCGTTCACCAGCCCGACGCAGCTTGCGGCGATTACGCCCAGCAGCACGGCCGGCACTGCCGGCACGCCGGCATCGGCGGCGAAATGCATCACGAACGGCGCCAGGGCGAACACCATGCCGGCGGAGAGATCGATCTCGCCGCCGATCATCAGCATGATCTCGCCGCACGCGATGATTGCCGCGGGTGCGACGAACTGCGACAGATTCTCCAGGCTGGCACTGGAGAGCAGGAAATCGTGATTGGCGTTTTCGAACCAGGCGATCAGTAACAGGGCGACGAGCAGGATGCTCGCCTCCTGCCAGCGCACGAACGCGTCCAGCGCGCGACGGCCCATCGAGCCTACGCCTTGATCGGGCCGGAGCGTTGCACGATCTGTTGCTTATCCGAACTGCCCTCGTAGCGGGTCTTGGTGGACAGATACGGATCCACATTTTCCTTGGTGACGAATTTCAGGCCGGTATTGATGTCGGCCGGTCCGGTCAGGCCGCCGGACGCGAGGTACATGAACATTTCCATCGCGGTGTAGAAGCCTTGCAGATAGGCCTGCTGGTCGATGGTGAAATCGAGCGCGCCGTCCTTGATCAGTTGCAAGGTGCGCGGCAGCAGGTCGTAGCCGCCGGCATGCACGCCTTTCGCCTGCAGATTGGAGTCTTTCATGACTTCGGCGACGCCCTGCGTGCTGCCGGCATCAACCGCGAACATCCCCTTCACATCCTGATGGCCCAGGTAGAAGGCTTTGATCTTCGACAATTCCTCATTCACCGTCGCACCGGTGGCGATCTGCTGGGTCTCGATCTTCTTGCCGGATTTCTTGATCGCCGCGACCGCGCCATCGAGTCGCGGCTGGATGTTGAGCTGGCCGGGCGTGGCAATGAACAATGCGACCAGGCCGGAATCGACCAGCGAGGCGATACGCTCGCCCATCTGGTAACCCGATTGGTAGAGGTCCTGCCCGATATAGGCCAGCCGCTGGTTCTTGCTGCCCGCCGGCGCGTCGGCATTGTACGCGAACACCGGAATGCCGGCGTCGAGCGCGCGCTGCACCGGCGTGTCGAAGGCGTGGGGATCGACGATCGGCACCGCGATGGCGGCGGCCTTGGCGGCGATCGCGGCATTCATTGCGTTCACCATCTCCGCGACATCCGCATTCGCAGAGCCGGTCCATTGGGAGTCGCAATCCAGCAACGCACAGGCGTCCTGGATGCCGTACTGCGTCGGGACAAAGAACGGATTGGTCGTGACGTGATTGACGAACACGAGCTTCCAGCGCGGATGCGGCGGGAATGGACCGGTGTCCGCGGCGTGCGCCTCGCGCATTCCGCCGAGCAATGCCAGGGCACCGCCGAGGCTTGCACCATGCAGCATGGCGCGGCGCGCCACTTGGGTCCGGTCACCGACTTGCGACATCGTTTCCTCCTGTTCGCCGGTATCGTTCGGCTTCACGGCAGGTTAGGACGAAACGCGACAACGGTCACGGCGCGCCATTCAACTGCGCGAGAGTGCAAGGAGCCGCGAGCGTTGACGCGCGCGACACATGGCCGATCAGGCGGTGAGCCGATCAGGCAGTGAGCAGATTCAGGCGATGACCTGACGACGCCGCGGTAGCGAATCGCTGGCATGGCTGGTAGCGATGACCAGTTGAATTTGCCGTCGGGTTGCAATGCCAAGATCCGTCTCCGTGCTGACGCTGCAAAGGGGCCTGCTGGACGCTGTTCGCCCATGCGTCGAGCCGAAGAAGCTGGCCGCCGTGCGAGCCAGCTTGAATTTCCGCCAATCCGGAGAGGCATCAGGAGCCGTCGCGTCGTCCGGTGATGCCGGCGAACTCAGCGACAACCCGTCACATCTGTCGCTGCGAAGCACGACTGCGGACAGCCAGGCCGCTCCCGCACCGCGACGCCGAGGTCCCAAGCCGCTGCCGAAATCGGTTCCGACCCGGTCGGAATCCCGCTTGCTCGAATTGCTCGACCGGCCTCGCCGCGGAAGAGAGTTGGCACCGCTGCTTGGCGTGACGCATGAACGCGTGCGTCAAATGATTGCGACCCTGCTGGAGCGCGATTTCATAAGGTCGGGCGACCCGGAGTCGCCGACATCGATCGTAGCGCTCAAGCAAGACCCGTCGTTGTTGTTGCCACTCGCGCAGGAGCGTTTGCTGAACCGGTTTCCGGAAGCCGATGCCACGACGCTGGGCCGAATTGCGAACCTGGGCCACACATCAAAAGCGAAGCTCGCCACGATCGCCGACTCCCTGCTCGAGGCAGGCCTGATCGAGAAAGCGGGCGTATCGTCCCATGGCGAGTTGTATCGGCTGACGCCGCTGGGGACGGGGCATTGGCAACGATCGGCCAGGGTGATCCAGGCAGATGCCCCGCCGCCACCGCCTTTGCCGGTCCGATCCGATCGGGTCCGCTGCGTGTTGTCGAACCTGGAAGACCATGGGCCGACCCGCACAAAGGACATCGGCCGGCGGCTGGGAATTCCACAACCGTCCGTCAATGCGCTCATGCAGTATCTCAAAGGCAAACGCCTGGTCATTAACCGGTCCAATGAGCACTGGTCCCCTTACGTACTGACCGCCGAGGGCCGCGATACACTGGCGGCCTTGCTGCGCAAGGCTAATACCAACCGCCGAGGAGATTGACCCTCGGCGACATCGCACGAGCCTTCTGTGTCATGGCCGGCGAAGGCAGCGCAGGCCGGCCATGACACACTTGCCTGGCGCGATAATTGCCGACCTCTGGGTAATGGTTCATTCCGGCCCGCGGTGGCGGCTCCGCGCGGTTGCGCCCGCTGCAAGCCGCCGCACCATGACGTCGCCGGTCTCGGTGAACAGCCGGATCAACATGCCTGACCGCCCGCCGGTAACCCGCGCCATCACCGGGACGCCGTGCCGGCAAAGCATGTCCAGCGCCACCCGCACATTCTGATCGCCCACCGGATCGCCCCCGCTGGCCGACGGCAGCACGGCCGCACCGCCGAACAGCTTGGCTTGCAACGACGCCCGCTGGCAGCCGAGCAACTGCATCTCCCGCAGCAGGGCTTCGATGGCAGTGTCGCCAAATCGCAGGCTGGGATCGGCGTCATGGCGATGCGGCAGCAGATAATGGTTGATGCCCGCGAACCGAAGCCGGCTGTCCCAGAGGCACACCGCGACGCAAGAGCCGAGGATTGTCGTCACGCGCGACGGCAGCGCGGCGCAGTGCAGCGTACCCGGCGACAGGAACACCGCATCCAGGCCGGGCGTCGCGTCGTCGTGCGGCGGCGGCGTCACCGCCGCGCCCGGACGAACCCCGCCTTGCGGCGTCCGACGGGCCACGCCTCGCGGTCTCCGGCGTGCCACACGAAAAGCACCGGTCCGGGCGGGATCACCGGTTTCGGCATGCCGAACGCCCCCGAGCCTGCCGCATGCCGCAGCACGCTGAACGTGCGGGCTGCATCGCGCGGGTCACAAGCCGATGACCTTGCGCACCACGGCGAGAAGCTGATCCTGCTGGAACGGCTTGGTGATCCAGCCGGTGGCGCCGGCTTCCCTGGCCCGCTGCTTCATGGTGGCATCGGACTCGGTGGTCAGGAAGATGATTGGCACGCCCTTGAAAGGTGGCAGCTTGCGCAACTCGCGGCTCAGCGCGAAGCCGTCCATGACTGGCATGTTGAGATCGGTCAACACCATATCGACGCGCCCGGCACGTGCCTTGGTCAGGCCCTCCGCACCGTTGGCCGCCTGCACCACCACGTAGCCTGCGCTGGAAAGAGTCAGTTTGACCATCTGCAATGCGCTCGCGGAATCGTCGACGCTGAGGATGGTCTTGCTCAAAGCGGCGCCCCGCGGTGCTTCCAATAAGCAGCGATCACATCCGGCGTGCATCAGGCTGCCTCGGACCGCAGTACCAAGACATCGCAGGTTTGGGTTAACAAACCGTTTTTCCGCCGCGGCTTTTCCTGACTGCGGCAGCCGGGGCGGCAAGCGCAAGCTCGGTGGCCGGATCGAGGAATTCGGCAGCAAGGATGCAAATCGCCACGGCGTGGTAACGCCCGGTTAACCGGTGAGGGTTATGCGCACACTGACGCGCCGGGCAGCGCCCGCAACGGGCGGCGGGCAGGTGGGCTGCCGGGACGCGGCAGGACTGCGGAACAAGGAGGTATAAGTGCGATGAGCGAAACCGCCACGACAGGTGTTGATCCGCAGCGGGCAGCGATGGACGAAATCGCCCGCCTGATCAAATCCGTGCGGCAAGGGCGCCTGACCGATCGTGCCAATGCCGGCGTGGCAACGGGCGACTTCAAGGAGGTCCTGTCCAACATCAACGAACTGTTGGACGTCATCCTGTTGCCCATCGGCGAAGGCAATCGGATCCTCGACCAGGTGGCGCACGGCAAGGTCAGCGAATTGATCACCGAAACCTATCAAGGTGATCATGAGAAGATGAAGCAGAACGTCAACAACATCGCCCTCGTGTTGCAGCGGTTCCAGGCAGAGCTGGCCAAGCTGCTGGAGTACAGTCAAAAGGGCCAGCTTGAGAAGCGTGGCGACGTCGCCGGGTTCGAGGGCTGCTACGCCGACATCATCCAGGGCATCAACCACATGCTCGATGCCATCCTGCTGCCGATCGGCGAGGGCAACCGCATCCTCGCGCAGGTGGCAGGCGGCAAGGTCGACGAATTGATCGCCCGGACATACGAGGGCGACCACGAGAGGATGAAACAGAACGTCAATGGCATCGCGCTCATCATGCAGCGGTTCCAGGCGGAGCTGTCCAAGCTGATCGATTACAGCAAGCAGGGCCAGTTGACGAAGCGTGGCGAGGTCAATGGCTTCCAGGGTGTGTTCGGCGAGGTTATCAACGGCATCAACCAGATGCTGGACGCCATCTTGCTGCCCATCGGCGAGGGCAATCGCATCCTCGACCAGGTGGCGCACGGCAAGGTCAGCGAAGTGATCACCCAAACTTACCAGGGTGACCATGAAAAGATGAAGCAGAACGTCAACGGCATCGCGCTCGTGCTGCAGCGATTCCAGGCGGAACTCGCCACGCTGATCGACTACAGTCACAAGGGTCAGCTTGACAAACGCGGTGAAGCCGCGGGATTCGAAGGTTGCTATGCCGATGTCATCAAGGGCATCAATCAGATGCTCGACGCGATCCTGCTGCCCATCGGCGAGGGCAATCGCATCCTCAGTCAGGTTGCGGCCGGCAAGGTCGATGAGATGATCGCCCAGACCTACCAGGGCGACCACGAAAAGATGAAGCAGAGTGTCAATAACATCGCGCTGGTCATTCAGCGGTTCCAGGGCGAGCTCTCCAAGCTGATCGAGTACAGCAATCAGGGCCAGTTGGAGAAGCGTGGTGAGGCCGCCAGTTTCCAGGGCGTGTTCGGCGAGATCATTGGCGGCATCAACCGGATGCTGGACGCTATTTTGCTCCCGATTGGCGAGGGTAATCGCATCCTGCGGCAGATCAGCGGCGGCAATCTGCGGGAGAAGGTCATCATCGAATGCAAGGGTGACCACCAGCGGATGAAGGATGCGATCAACGGCGTGCATGCCTGGCTGCAGGAACTGATCGGCTACGTGACCGCCATCGCCAATGGCGACATGAGCGCCAAGATGGGCAAGGCCTCGGCCGAGGATCAGATCCATGAATGGCTGATGCTGTTGAAGGCCAATATCGGTGGCGTGGTGACCGACGCCGACGCCTTGGTGAAAGCGGCGCTGGACGGCAAGCTTTCGGTGCGCGCTGACGCCACCAGGCACCAGGGCGAATATCGCAAGATCGTCGATGGTCTCAACAATACCCTGGAAGCGGTGGTCGGGCCGCTGAACATGGCGGCCGCGCATGTTGACCGGCTTTCCAAGGGCGACATTCCGCCCAAGATCACCGACAGCTATAACGGCGACTACAACACCATCAAGAACAGCCTGAACACGCTGATCGAGAGCCTCTCCAATTTCGTCATCGAGGTGCAGGAATCCGCCGAGCGGGTGGCAACCAGCAGCAACGAGCTGAACAATTCGGCGCAATCCCTGGCGCAAGGAGCGACCGAACAAGCCTCCAGCGTAGAGGAAATCTCCAGCTCGATGGAGGAGATGAGCAGTGCGGTGAAGCAGAACGCGGATAATGCGCAGCAGACCGCGGCGATCTCCAACAAGTCGTCGCAGGATGGCGAGATGGGTGGGCGCGCCGTGGCCGACACCGTCAAGGCGATGAAGAGCATTGCGGAGAAGATCGGCATCATCGAGGAAATCGCCCGGCAGACCAACATGCTCGCGCTCAACGCGGCGATCGAGGCAGCGCGTGCGGGAGAGCATGGCAAGGGCTTTGCGGTGGTAGCGGCGGAGGTGCGCAAGCTGGCCGAACGCAGCCAGACCGCGGCGAAGGAAATCAGCTCGGTGTCGATCTCCAGCGTGGAGATCGCCGAACGCGCGGGCAAGCTGCTGGGAGATATCGTGCCCGGCATCCAGAAGACGTCCGGCCTGGTGCAGGAAATCAACTCATCCTGCAATGAGCAAGCGCAGGGGGTCGAGCAAGTCACCACGGCCATTCAACAGCTCGACCAGGTGATCCAGCAAAGCAGTGCATCGACCGAGGAGATGTCCACTGCCAGTGAGATGCTATCGGAGCAAGCCGAGCAATTGCTCGCCGCGGCCTCGTACTTCCATATCGAGGGCGAGCGGGGGCAGGCACGGCAACGTGCCGGTGCTGGTGCCAGCGCCCGGGTCCCGGCGACCGCCAATGGCAACGGACTTGGTGGCAATGGCCATGGTGGCAATGGGCGCGATGGTCATGCACAGCGGACGGCGCCGCCGGCCAGGGCGGGTGGCAACGACACATTCCGGCAGCGACCGCTGGCCAAATCGCAGCCGCGGCTGCTGGTCAAACCGCGCGGCGGCAATGGATTGAAATTGAGCATGGGGAACGAAGCCAGCGACAGCGACTTCGAGCGGGCGTGATCATCGGCCAAAAGGAGGCAACTCATGGACCAGGTTGGCGATATCGTCCGCACCGACCAGTATCTGACCTTCACGCTTGCCGAGGAGACCTTCGCAATCGAGATCGTCAAGGTGCGCGAGGTGATCGACTACGTCCACCTCACCCGGGTTCCGCGCATGCCGGTGTTCCTGCGGGGCGTGATCAATCTGCGGGGCAGCGTGGTCCCGGTCATCGACCTGCGGCTCATCCTGAGCATGCCCGCTGTCGAGAAGACGGTGGATACCTGCATCATCATCGCCGAGGTGAACATGGACGGCGAACCCCTGCATCTCGGGATGCTGGCGGATTCCGTCCAGGAGGTGATCGACATCGATCCCAGTCAGATCGATCCGCCCCCCAGGCTCGGCAGCATGCTGAACACCGAGTTCATTCGCGGCATGGGCAAGCGGGGCGAGGGCTTCTTCATCATCCTCAACATCGACCAGGTGCTGTCGAGTGACGAGATGGCTGGCATCGAGGCGGTGAAGACGGCGGCGACGTCGCGCGTCCCGGCGGCGGCAATGTAAGGCGAACCTTGCGAGTGCTCCGCTGGCGTGGCGATGGATCAGGCGCGATGACCGGGCCGGGCGATAGGTCGGTGCGGCAGCGGTCCGGTGCGGACGACCGGGCGGGACCCGGCCGCCCGTTGCCTGAGGAAAGCATGCGGCAAGCCGGCGATGTCATGAGCCACGGAACGTCGAGAGCATTGCAGCCTCGGCTCGACCTGACAGATGCACATGCTCGCGCGCTGATCAGCCTGATCTATGACCATTCCGGCATCGTCCTGACCAATGACAAAAAAAGCCTCATTGCCTCGCGTCTGCAAAAGCGACTGAAGGCGTTGCGGCTGCGCTCGTTCCGGGATTACCTGCACTATCTGCAAGAGTCGCCAGAGCGTGATGCCGAGATTGTCGCGATGATCGATGAGATCACCACGAACAAGACGGAGTTCTTCCGCGAGCGCCAGCACTTCGATTACCTGGTCTCAGATTTGCTGCCGGGCCTGGCAACCTCGGACTGGACCATCCTGAACTTCTGGTGCGCCGGTTGTTCCACCGGCGAGGAGCCGTATTCGCTGGCCATGGTGCTGGCGGAGTATTTCGGGACGACCCGCAACTTCAGTATCCATGCCACGGACCTCTGTACCCAGGCGCTGTGGACCGCCAGCCAGGCGGTGTATCCCAATGATCTGGGCAAGCTGATTCCGCCGGGCCTGATGCAGAAATATACCATGAAGGGCCGCGGCTCGCAGTCCGGACGATTCCGCATCATCCCGGAACTGCGGCAACGCGTGAGCTTCACATATACCAATCTGATCGCCAACGATTGGGACATTCCGGGAGCGATGCACGTTATCTTTTGCCGCAATGTCATGATCTATTTCGATCTCAAGACCAGGAGCAAGGTGGTCGCGGGGTTCCGCCGGTACCTCAAGGCCGGCGGCCATCTGTTCATCGGGCATTCAGAGACCCTGGGCGGCATCGACCGCGCACTCGGTTTCACGCAGATCAAGCCAACCGTCTACGTCCTGCAAAAATAGAAGCCAGCATGGTCAACGGAAAAATCAGGGTCCTGATCGTCGATGACTCGGCCGTCGTTCGGCAGGTCCTGTCGGAGATTCTGCAGTCCGACCCGGACATTTCGGTGATGGCGGTCGCCGCCGATCCCTATATCGCGGCCGAGCGGATGGAGGCCGAGATTCCGGACGTCATCACCCTCGACGTTGAAATGCCGCGGATGGACGGTCTGACCTTCCTCGAAAAAATAATGTCGCAGCATCCCATCCCGGTGGTGATGTGCTCCAGCCTGACCGATGCCGGCTGTGCCACCGCCATGCGCGCGATGGAATGCGGCGCCGTCAGCATCATCACCAAGCCGAGGATGGGCGTAAAAAGTTTCCTGGAGGAATCCCGGATCACCATCTGCGACACGGTCAAGGCCGCGGCTAGCATCAGGCCACGCCAGTTGATGGCCCGGCCACGCCAGCCGGAACGCAAGCTGAGCGCCGACGTGGTGTTGGCGAAAGCCGCCAACCGCTCGATGATCCAGACCACCGAGCGGGTCACCGTCATCGGCGCGTCGACCGGAGGCACCATCGCCATCCGGGCCGTGCTGACGGCATTGCCGGCGGATGCGCCAGGCATCGTCATCGTGCAGCACATGCCGGAGTTGTTCACGGCCTCGTTTGCCGCCGCGCTCGACCAGGAGTGCCGCATCACGGTCAAGGAAGCCGCGAACAATGATACGGTGATGCGTGGCACCGCACTGATCGCTCCGGGCAACCGGCATATTTTGCTGAAACGCAGCGGTGCCCGGTACTTTGTCGAGGTTCGCGACGGACCGCTGGTTTGTCGCCACCGGCCTTCGGTCGATGTCCTGTTTCGCTCCGCGGCGCGCTACGCCGGCAGCAATGCAGTGGGGATCATCATGACCGGCATGGGCGATGACGGTGCCCGAGGCTTGCTCGAAATGAAGGAAGCCAAGGCAAGGACCATCGCCCAGGACGAGGCCACCTCCATCGTGTTCGGCATGCCAAACGAGGCGATCAAGCTGGGGGCGGCCGACCGCATCGTGCCGCTCGGCGCCATCGCCAATGAAATCATCCGTGCCTGGGTCTGAAGGAAATCGCCATGCGGATCAAGCTCACACAGGCGGATGGCAGGTCGGTCATCAGGATCGACGGCGATTTGCGCATTGCCTGCGTGGCCGATGCCAGGCCGGACCTTGTTGCTGCGCTGGCGGCGGACGGGGAGATCCAGCTCGATCTCGGCGCACTGGGTGAATGCGACACCGCCGGGATCCAGCTTTTGCTGATGGCCAGTGCCAGCGCCCGGGCCGGCGGCAGGCGATGCGTAACGATCGCCCATACTCCCGCATTTCGGGCTGCGCTCGACCGGATCGGCATCCCCGCCTTGTGCTTCGAATTCACCACGGCTGCGCTCGACCGCCGCCCCGCCGATCGCGGCGGCCGGCGATCCCGCAAGCGTGCCGCGGACCATCGATGATGTCGCCGGCATTCGGCCGACTGTCGCACTGAACCTGGTTGCGCAGGAGAACGACCATGGATCCGGCCGATCTTTACCAGCAGACCTTTCGTTTGGAGGCGGACGAACTGCTGGCCGAAATCGAAGCCGTCATCTTGCTCATTGAGGAAAACCCGGAGGACGACGATGCCATCAACCGCCTGTTCCGGGCGGTGCATACGATGAAAGGGTCAGGCGGCATGTTCGGCCTGACCGATATCGCCAATTTTTCGCATGGCCTGGAATCCGTCCTCGACAAAGTTCGCGGCAAGCAGCTTCTGGTAAGCCGTACGCTGATCGATCTTACGCTCGCCTATCGGGACCAGGTGGCGATCATGCTGCACGCCGGCGACGGCGGTGCCGCGGTGGATGCCGGCCGCGTCGAGGCGATCAAGCGCAGCCTTGCGGCGCTGTGTCCGCCCGCCGCGGCCGCCAGCCAGCCGCCGCCGAGCCAGCCGCCGCCGAGCCACCCGGACGCCGCCGCCGTCGGCGCGTCGCCGTCGCCGGGCCAGCCGGAAGGCGCCGCGTCGCCGGATAGCCCCGGCGCTCCGAGTGGCACCGCTGTGAGTTATCGTATCCGCTTCGCGCCCCTGCCGCCGTTGTTCCTCAGCGGCACCGACCCGGCGCTGCTGCTGGATGAGTTGCGCGGCCTTGGCGAATGCACGGTGGTCGCGCATGTCGAGGAGGTTCCCCGGCTGCAGGATGCCGATCCGGAGAGTTGCTACCTCGCCTGGGACATCCTGCTGACCACCGCGGGCGGCATCGATGCCATCAAGGACGTCTTCGCCTTCGTCGAGGATCTCAGCCGGATCGACATCGAGGACGTTTCCTCGGACCTGGTTCGCAACCCCGATGCCCCGCTGCCCCGGCTGGGCGAGATCCTGGTCGAGCGGGGCGATGTCGCCACAAGCGACCTGCAGGATGCGCTGCGCGGCCAGCGCAGGCTGGGCAGTCTGTTGGTGGACAGCGGCGCCGTGTCCGAGGCCAAGGTGACGTCGGCACTGAGCGAGCAACAGACCCTCGCCAGGCACCAGGTCGCGGCAAGGAGCGACAGCGTCCGGGTCGCATCGGACAAGCTCGACGCCTTGATCGACCTGGTGGGCGAGTTGGTGACCAACCAGGCGCGCCTCGGCCAGGTCACCCGCAACTCGGGCGACATGCTGTTGCAGGCACCAGTCGAAGAGGCGGAACGACTGATCGGCGAACTCCGCGATATCGTCCTCACCGTCCGCATGATGCCGATCGGTGCCACGTTCAGCCGGTTCAAGCGGCTGGTGCGCGATTTGTCGGGGGACTTGCACAAGCAGATCGAATTGGCCACCGAAGGTGGCGAGACCGAGCTGGACAAGACGGTGATCGACCGTCTGGGCGATCCGCTGGTCCACCTGATCCGCAACTGCGTCGATCATGGCATCGAACCGCCTGAGCAGCGCGTCCAGTCAGGCAAGTCCGCGATGGGCACCATCACGCTGACCGCTGCTCACCGCGGTGCCAATGTCGTCATTTCAGTGATCGATGACGGTGCCGGCCTGGACACGGCCGCCATCCTCGGCAAGGCCAGAAGCCGAGGCCTTGTGCCCAATGATGCCGAACTCTCCGAGCGGGAGATCTTCGACCTGATCTTCCTGCCCGGTTTCTCGACGGCAACGCAGGTCACCGATGTGTCCGGGCGCGGCGTCGGCATGGACGTGGTCAAACGCGAGGTCGATTCGCTGCGCGGCTCGATCGCCGTGCACAGCGAGCCAGGCCGCGGCACAAGGATCGACCTGTCGCTGCCGCTGACGCTGGCGATCATCGAGGGGCTGATGGTGCATGTCGCCGACGACAGCTTCGTCATTCCGCTGGCAGCGGTTGAGGAATGCATGGAGCTGACCCCGGATCGATTTGCCACCAGCCGAGCGCGCAACGTCATCCAGGTGCGCGGCGCGCCGGTGCCGTTGATGCGGCTGCGCGATATTTTCAGCCTGCCCGAGCCCCGCCCGCTGATCGAGCAAGCCGTCGTCGTCAATGTCGCCGACGTTCGCGTGGGCCTGGCGGTCGACCAGGTCATTGGCAACCACCAGACGGTCATCAAGTCGCTCGGCAAACTCTATCGCAAGGCCGGCTGCATTTCCGGTGCGACGATTACCGGGGATGGCAACGTGGCGTTGATCCTCGATCTGGCCGGGATCATCCGCAGCGCCAGGAATGACGAGGCGGCCGTCGTTGCCAGTAGCAGCCTGACGAGGCGGCCGGCTGCGGCCTGAGTTGGGCGCAGAGAACCCCGGGCGATGTCCTGGCGTTCGAACGGCGGATCACGCCAGCGGCCTTGCGCCGGAGTCCTGTCGGCGGAGCAAATCCATCCCCACCAGCACGGCCGGAATGGCGCAGACCGCCCAGCCGGCCGCATAACTTCCCGTCAACCGCAGCAGCAACGAAAATACCGACGGGCACAGGAACGCGCCCATCTGGCCGAACGATAGCACGCCGCCGGTGACCGCGCCGGCGCGGCCGGCGGGAGCGAGGCGCGCAGCCTCCGACAGCAGAATGCCATGCCAGGACATCGCGGTGGCGCTCAGCACGCCGGTGACCAGGCCGATCCCCAGGGCGGACCAGGCGGCGTTTTGGGTTCCGGTCAACGCCACGCTCGCCGCCATGCCGAACGCGAGCCACGCCATGACGACCCGCGGCGCGACATAGAAGCTGCCAACCCAGCCCCACAGGATACGGCAGGGGATGGCGATGGCGATGGCCGAGGAGAACAGCGCTCCGGCCGCCACGAGATCGTAGCCGAGTGCCACCAGATACGTGACGAAATAGGCGATGAAGACCGCCTGAAGTCCGTTGAACGCGAAACAGGCGAAGGACAGCGCACGCAGGTCCGGCACCGCCAGCACACCGGTGATGGTCGTGCGGAAGTCCGACAGGTGGATCGGGTGGCTTGGCGACGGATCGGTATCCAGCCGCCCATGCAGTGGTTGCAGCAGCAGGGCGAAGCACCAGCAGGCCGCCGCGCTGACCATCATCGTACCGCGCCAGCCCAGCGACTGCGCGAGCGTGGGGCCGAGCGAGCCGCCGAGCAGGATGCCAGCCGGGATAGCGGTCTGGGTGACGGAGAATGCGAATGGGGCGTAGCGGCGAACCGCCCAGCGGCCGAGCAATTGGGAACTCGCCGGGGTTGCCACGGCAGCGATGCCGTTGCCGATCAGTGCCGACAGCACGAAGCCTGCCGCGCCGCCGATGATCGCCACCGCCATGCCGCCACCGACCGAGAGCAGCGCGATCTGACTCATGCGGATGGCGCCGTGGCGGATGATGAAGCCACCCGATCCGAGCTGGCCGATCAGCGCGGCGATGGCGACGAGGCCGAAATAGGCCCCGACCCAGGACGGGTCGGCGTGCAGTTCCAGGATGATCAGCGGCGCGAGCACCGCGGGCAGCACCCGGCCGACCGAGCCGCAGGTTTGTTGCAGAAACATCGCCACGACGGCGATCAGCATGCGGGTCAAATGGAAGGCTTTCCTTGGACCGGTCTGTTGCAACCCAAAGGCCGCGTCGCGTCAACGTTAGAGCCCCTACGCCCGGACCACGTGCCGCTGCTCCGGTGTCGTTGCGAGGAGTGCAGCGCCCCGCGTGTCATTGCGAGGAGCATAGCGACGAAGCAACCTCCCGCCTGACGATCAACCGTCGGCTCGTCAGGTAGGGGATTGCTGCGTCGCTGCGCTCCTCGCAATGACACGTGGGGGTGGGCGCTCCTCGCAATGAAACGTTGGGGGAGGCGGACGATCAAAACGGCGCGGCGGGCAACGCCGTTTGTCCCAGCACCCAGCCTTCCCACCGGCGTATCCATGGATCGTCCGGCGCGGTGTCCGGCCGGTTGCCGGCCAGCACGTTCAGCACGCACAACACACCCAGCACGCAGTCGAACCTGTCCTCGCCGGCAGCGTCCGGGCCGAAGCCGTTCGTCACCGCCGCATGCAGCGACGCGTGCGGCGTCACGTCCAGCCGCTGCAGCGCGTTCTCCAGCAAGTCCGCCACGGCCGCACGGTCGGCCTGCCGCCGCTTGCTGCCCCTCAGCTTGATACCGAGATGGCGTAGCGCTTCCGCCGGATAGGTCTCCGCCAACGCCACCGCGCCGGGTGCCAGCAGTGACCGGAACGGCCCGGCGAACGGCCACAGCCGCACGTCCTCGCCGGCCGCCAGCGCCGGCAGCAGCATGTCGCGCCACGCGGCAATCGCTGCCTTGCCCGACTGATTGGCACCGAGCGTCCAGAACAACGGCGCCCCGGCCGGACGCTCCGCCGTGGCGCGATCGCAGGCGCGCGACAGGCCGGTGGCCGCGCCGAGGCCCAGCGCGGCGGCGTGCGCCGCGCGGGTCATGCCGGCGATGCCGCGCGCCGGGTAGAATGGCCGCTCGGGCGCCAGTTCCTCCAGCACCGCGCAGACGCGGAAGAAATCCGGCCAGTTCCGGGTCGCGTGCAGGAAGTGCAGGAAGTCCGTCTCCTGCCGCTGTGCCGCGTAGGCGCGGGGCAGGCCCAGCGGCAGATCGACGCCCAGCGCCACCGGGCCGCCCTCGGCCTCGGTGCGGAGGTGTTCGAGGAAGCGTGCTACGTCGCCCACCGGATGCGGCGCTTGCAGCACCCAACCGGCATCGGTGCGGCGCGCCACCGCGACCCAACGCTTGCGCGGGTCGATGCTCCAGTCCGCATGCGCGACGAGGGACGCCGGCGCGGGTGATGTGTCAGGATGGGCGGTCGAAACCATTGGCTCGGGTGGGAGTTTATCGATGCCCTACCGCTATCCCAGTACGGCGCGCTGGTTCCACTGGATCACCGTGGTCCTGCTGGTCGTGCTGGCGACGGCCGGGATCTGGGGCACCAGCTTCGAGCCAAAGAGCGAGGCGCTCAAGGATCTGCTTTTCGATGTCCACCAATCCACCGGCATCGTATTGTTCCTCATCGTCGTGCTGCGCCTGCTGCGACGGTTGGGTAATCCGCCCGCGCCGCTGCCCTCGCGCCTGCCGCGCATGGTGCGATCCGCCGCGCGCGCCAACCATGCGCTGCTGTATGCGATGCTGATGGCGCAGCCGGTGATCGGGTTCCTCGACACCAACGCCTGGGGGTTCCCGGTCACCTGGGCTCGGCTGGTGCCCATTCCGTCGCCGATTGGCCACGACGAAGCGATCGCCCCGTGGCTGACGGAGACGCATGAGTGGGGGGCAATCGTGCTGGCGGCGCTGGTCGCCGCGCATCTTTGCGGCGTGGCGTATCACGGGCTGATTCGAGGGGACGGCGTGGTGCGGCGGATGATGTGAACCGCCGGCCGCGCGCTCGGTCATGCGCTGTGCTGCACCTCGATCGTGACGTGCGACAGTGCCGGCACGTCTGCCAGCCGCGCGCGATAGAACGCCGCATCGCGCGGCGCGTCGGTCTTCACCGCAACGATGACGCCCAGATGGCCCGGGCCCAGCCGCCAGACGTGCAGGTCCGTCAACCGGTCGCCGGCGGTTTCCACCGCCCGGCGGATGCTCTGCATCGTGTCCCGATCCGGTGCCATGTCGAGCAAGACCGCGCCGGTGTCGCGGATCAGCGTCCATGACCAGCTTACGATGACGGCCGCGCCGATCATGCCGGCGAGCGGATCCATCCACAGCCAGCCGAACGACCACGCCAGGATCAAGCCGATGATCACCAGCAGCGACACGGTGGCGTCGGCCAGCACATGCACGATGGCGGCGCGCATGTTGTTGTCGCGATGCGCGGCAGCCTGCGCTTGCTGGAGGTCGTAGCCGGCGTGCTCGTGGCCGTCGTGGTCGTGGTCGTGGTGGTGGTGGTCATGGGCATGGTCATGGCCATGATCGTGCTCGTGTGCGTGGCCATGCTGGTGATGGCCGTGCGCGTGCTCGTGGGCGCCGAGCAACCACGCGCTGACGAGGTTCACCGCCAGCCCCAGGGTGGCGATCGGAATGGCTTCGCGGAAATGGATCGGCACCGGCGCAATGAACCGGCTGACCGCTTCGTAGCCGATCAGCGCGGAGATCATCAGCAGCACGATGGCGCTGCTGAACCCAGCGAGGTCGCCCAGCTTGCCGGTGCCGAACGTGAAGCGCGGATCGTCGCTGTGCCGGCGCGCGTAGCTGTACGCCAGCGCCGCCAGCAGCAGTGCACCCGCATGGGTGGACATGTGCAGCCCGTCGGCGACCAGTGCGATCGACCCGAACAGCAGGCCGCCCACGATCTCCGCCACCATCATCACGCCGCACAGCACGATCACCGCCCAGCTTCGCCGCTCGTTGGTTTCGTGCGCGGTGCCGAGGAAGACGTGGCTGTGTACTGCGTCCATCGCTCGCCTCACTTCAGGTAGCTGCGCACCACGTCGAGCAATTGCTCCGCCGCGGCGTGGTTCAACGCGTGCGGATGCTGCTCGGCATCGACCAGATGTGTGCGCACATGCTCCTCGACAACCTCGGCCATCAGCCCCGCCATCGCGCCGCGCGCCCCGGCGATCAGATGCATCACTTGCTCGCATCCGGCTTCGCCTTCGAGTGCGCGCTCGACCGCCTCGATCTGGCCGCGGATGCGGCGCACGCGGGCGAGCAGTTTGCGCTTGTGGTGGATGGTGTGGGTCATGAATGGGAATAATAGGGTAGGGGGGTATCCCATGCAAGCCCGTCCCGCTGGCGGCGCGCGGCGACAGGCGCATGATGAAGCCGATCGGAGGGAACCATGCTGCGCGGACTGGACCCGCTACTGTCGCCTGACCTGCTGCATGCTCTGGCAAGCGCCGGCCATGGCGACCGGATTGCCATCGTGGACGCCAACTTTCCTGCTGCCAGCACCGCGCGTCGGTTGATTCCGCTGCACGGCGCGGATGCCACCGCCACGCTTGTCGCGGTTCTGTCGGTGCTGCCGGTGGACGACTTCGAAGCAGATCCCGTCGTGGTGATGGAAGTGGTGGGCGCCCCGGACCAGACGCCCGAGGCGGTGGCGGACTTCACGCGTGTGCTGGCCGGCGCCGGCGTCGCGCCGCCCGCCAGGTTGCCGCGGCACGACTTCTATCGCGCCGTCCGGGAAGCCTTCGCGGTGGTGCAGACCGGCGAGCGCCGGCTGTACGGCAACATCATGCTGACCAAGGGCGTGGTGCGATGATGCGGATCGATGCGCATCACCATGTCTGGCGGCTGGAGCGCGGCGATTACGGCTGGCTGACTCCCGACCTGCCGATTCACCGGGACTACGGCTTGCAGGACCTGCGTCCGTTGCTTGGAGACATCACGGCGACGGTGCTGGTTCAAGCGGCGCCGACCGAAGCGGAGACGCACTTCCTGCTGCGGGTGGCGCGCGCTTCGCACGGGCTGGTGCGTGGTGTCGTCGGCTGGACGGAGCTTGCCGCTGCCGACGCTCCGGCGCGCATCGCCGCGCTGGCGGGCGACGCCCTGCTGAAGGGCCTGCGCCCGATGTTGCATGACATTCTGGACAATGACTGGATTCTGCGTCCCGCCGTGCAGCCGGCCCTGGGGGAGATCGCCGCGCGCGGACTGGCGTTCGATGCGTTGATCCGTCCGCCGCATTTACCCGTGGTGCTGGAGTTGGCGCGGCGTCTCCCCGCATTGCGGATTGTCATCGATCACGGGGCGAAACCGGACATAGCCGGCGGCGGTCTGCAACCCTGGGCGGCGGACATCGCACGCGTGGCGGCCGAAACGCAGGCCGTCTGCAAGCTGTCGGGCCTGGTGACGGAGGCGGCACCGGACTGGTCTGTCGCCGACCTGCGGCCCTATGTCGAGCATTTGCTCGACGTGTTCGGACCGCAACGTTTGATGTGGGGCAGCGACTGGCCGGTGGTGGAACTCGGCGGCGGCTACCGGCGCTGGCGTGACGCCTCGCTGGAATTGCTGCGCGATCTGCCGGACGCGTCGCGCGATGCCGTGCTCGGCGGCACGGCGGTAGCGATCTACCGCCTGTGAAATGGGACCTGGATCGGAGGACGTGGCCGCGATGCGTACCCTGGATGAGGCCGACGAGGCACAACTGCTGCAATCGATCGACCGCTGGGTCGAACGCGAACTGAAGCCGATCGTCAAGGAATACGACCACGCCGACCGTTACCCGACGCATATTGTCGAACAAATGAAGGAGCTTGGCCTATTCGGCGCGACGATCGGCGCGGAGTATGGCGGGCTGGCGCTGCCGGCACGCACCTACGCGATGATCGTCATGCGGATCTCGGCGATCTGGATGGCGATCACCGGAATCTTCAACTCGCATCTGATGCTGGCGCTGGCGGTGGAAAAGTTCGGCACGCCGGCGCAGAAGCGGCACTGGCTGCCGCTGCTGGCGAGCGGCGAGGTGCGGGGCGGCCTGGCACTGACCGAGGCCGATGCCGGCACCGACCTGCAAGCGATCCGCACGACAGCGCGGCGCGACGGCGACCACTACGTCATCAATGGCGTGAAGACCTGGATCTCCAACGGCATCGAGGGCAACTGCGTCGCGCTGCTGGTGAAGACCGATCCGCACGCGCAGCCACGGCACAAGGGCATGAGCTTCTTCATTGCGCCGAAGCAGACGGGATTTCGCGTCGGGCGCAAGCTGGAGAAGCTCGGCTACCATTGCATCGATTCCGGGGAACTGGTGTTCGAGGATTATCGGGTTCCCGCCGATTATCTGATCGGTGGCGTCGAGGGTCAGGGCTTCTACCAGGCGACCGGCGGGCTGGAACTCGGACGCATCAACGTGGCGGCGCGCGGTGTCGGCATTGCCGAGGGTGCGCTGATGCTGGCGACCGAATACGCGCAGATCAGGAAAACGTTCGGCAAGCCGATCTGCGAGCACCAGGCGATCCAGTTGAAGCTCGGCGAAATGGCAACGCGGGCGCGCGCGGCGCGGCTGCTGACGCTGGATGCCGCCGCCGCGTTCGACCGTGGCGAGCGCTGCGACATGGAAGCGGGGATGGCGAAATACTTCGCCTCCGAGGCGGCGCTGGAGAACGCCACGGAATCGATGCGCATTCACGGCGCCTATGGCTACTCGACCGAGTTCGATATCGAGCGGCTGTATCGCGACGCGCCGCTGACCTGCATCGGGGAGGGGACCAACGAGATGCAGCGCATCATCATCGCGCGGCAGCTTATCAAGCGGCATCGGGTGGGGTGACGCAAGCGGCGTCCCTCGCTCATCATGGCCGGGCGATGGCGCTTTCCGATGTCAGGGTGGCCCCGGCCCGCCGATGCACGCCGGCAAGGTCTTCGGATATCGTGGGGGGTGATGACTGGTGCAGTGAACTAAAATAACGGATGCGCGCAATTTGTTTGACATAGTGACTGATTCCTGCTATCATGGGACGTTATTTGGCCACAGGCGGACAACGATGCGTCGCCTGCACATTTGAAAAGGAGCCCCCACATGGGAGCGCAAGCGGCGCCCACCGACCAGCAGAATGTATCCCAGCCGATGGTGACCGGCGGAGGTCTGGGTCCGATCAACGTCGCTGCCCTGAAGGCGACCGCGGGGGCGGCGAATGTCTACAAATTCAGCCAGGACTTTCATTTCGTATTCAATCGTTCGAGTTGCAGCTTCCGGCACGGGGGGATTTATGCTCTCCACGCCGACTTGAAGGCCGCGCTCATCGCGGCCTCGGCGCCGATGACTCAACTATAATACCTGGTGACGAAACGACTGGCCGACGACACGGCTCCCCCTCATGCCGGGCCTCCGCTCGGCATGATCACTTCGGGGGCAACCTCGGGCATCGTCTGTCCGACGAGGCGAGGGGCGAACGCTTCTGACTGCGGGTAACCGCTTGGAAGCTCAGAGATTTACCAGGCGTCCCACGGCCGCATCGCACGGCGTCCGGTCGCCGCATTGCGCCGCGTCCGGGCGCGGCTTAAGCCTTCGGCACCAGCCTGCGGAGACCCCAGCATGGACCAGCCAATCCCCGCCGACCCGCACGCAGAGATCCGTGAGGAGGTGCGCAAGCTCTGCGCCCACTTCCCCGGCGAATACTGGCGCAAGCTGGACCAGCAGCGTGCCTATCCCACCGAGTTCGTGCGCGCGTTGACCGAGGCCGGCTACCTTGCAGCGCTGATCCCCGAGGAATACGGCGGCGCCGGCCTGACGCTGTCCGCCGCAGCGGCGATCCTGGAGACGGTGCAGGCCGAGGGCTGCAACGGCGCCGCCTGTCACGCCCAGATGTACATCATGGGTACCATCCTGCGGCACGGCTCGGACCGCCAGAAGCAGCAATACCTGCCGAAGATTGCTACCGGCGAGCTGCGCCTCCAGGCGTTCGGCGTTACCGAGCCGACCAGCGGCACCGACACCACGTCATTGCGTACCTTCGCGAAGCGCGAGGGCGACCATTATGTGGTGAACGGCCAGAAGGTGTGGACCAGCCGCGCGGAACACTCCGACCTGATGCTGCTGCTGGCGCGCACCACGCCGCGCGAGCAAACCGGGAAGCGCACCGAAGGACTGTCCACGCTGCTCGTCGACATGCAGGCGAGCCTTGGGAAGGGCCTGACGATCCGGCCGATCCGCACCATGATGAACCACAACTCCACAGAGGTGTTCTTCGACAACCTGATCGTTCCTGCGGAGAACCTCGTGGGCGAGGAAGGGCGCGGCTTCCGCTACATCCTGGACGGCATGAACGCCGAGCGGCTGTTGATCGCCGCGGAATGCATCGGCGATGCCAAGTGGTTCCTGGCGAAAGCTACGGACTACGCGCGGGAGCGAAAAGTGTTCGGACGGCCGATCGGGCAGAACCAGGGCATCCAATTCCCGCTCGCCAAGGCCTATGCGCAGATGCGTGCGGCGGAGCTGATGGTGCGCGAGGGCTGTGCGAAGTTCGAGGCTGGCCTGACGCCGGGCGAGGAGGCCAACATGGCGAAGATGCTGGCGGCGGATGCGTCCTGGGCGGCCGGTGAGGCGTGCATCCAGACGCATGGCGGCTTCGGCTTCGCCGAGGAATACGACATCGAGCGCAAGTTCCGCGAGACGCGGCTGTACCAGGTGGCGCCGATCAGCACGAACCTGATTCTGTCGTACATTGCCGAGCATGTGCTCGGGCTGCCGCGGAGCTATTGAGCAACGCCATAGCTGGATCACGTTCTTCGTGCGGACGACGTTACCCGTCACTGCCTTGAACCGTCACGCCGTTCGTGCCACTCCCACTTCATGTCCGGTTCCCTGCCGCTCTCAAACATCCTGGTCGTCTCGCTGGAACAAGCGGTCGCCGCGCCGTATTGCAGTTCCCGCCTGGCCGACGCCGGCGCTCGCGTCATCAAGATCGAGCGCCCGGAAGGCGACTTCGCGCGCGGCTACGACCAGGCGGCCAACGGCCTGTCCAGCTATTTCGTCTGGCTGAACCGCGGCAAGCAGAGCCTGGTCGCCGACATCAAGAACCCGGCCGACGCCGCGCTGCTGCATCGCGTCCTTGCCAAGGCCGACGTGTTCATCCAGAACCTCGCCCCGGGCGCGGCGGCGCGGTCCGGCTTCGGGTCCGACGCGTTGCGCGAACGCTACGCTCGCCTGATCACCGTCGATATCTCCGGCTACGGCGACACCGGCGAGTACGCGACCATGAAAGCCTACGACCTGTTGGTGCAGGCGGAATCCGGGCTGGCGATGATCACCGGCCACCCTGCCGGGCCTGGCCGCGTCGGCGTCTCGGCCTGCGACATAGCCTGTGGGATGGCGGCGCATGCCGGCGTGCTGGAGGCGCTCATCGAGCGCGGCAGCACCGGCCGCGGCAAAGGCCTCAAGGTCAGCCTGTTCGACGGCATGGCCGACTGGATGAACGTTCCGCTGCTGTTCTACGAAGGCACCGGCCGAGCGCCGGAGCGGCTCGGCCTGGCGCATCCGTCCATCTGCCCGTATGGCGCATTCCCCACCGCCGACGGCGCCCTGGTGCTGATCTCCATCCAGAACGAGCGCGAATGGGTGGAGTTCTGCGCGAAATTCCTCGACGAGCCGGACCTGCCACAGCGCGAGGGCTTCCAGACCAACACCATCCGCGTCGCCAACCGCCCCATGGTCGACGCCCATGTCGGCGCGATGTTCGCCCGCCTGACCCGCGACGCGGCGGCAACCAAGCTGCGCGCTGCCAACACGGCATACGGCTTCGTCAACGACGTGGCGGCGTTCGCGCGTCACCCGGCCTTGCGGCGCGCGGTGGTGGATACGCCGAACGGCCCGGTGTCGCTCGCCGCCCCGCCCGTCCTGGACAGCGAGGGTCCGCGTGCCCTTGGGCCGGTGCCCGCGGTGGGCGAGCATTCAACCGCGATCCGCACGGAGTTCGCGGCCTGACGATTGGCCGCGGTCAACGTCTCGGCATGGCGTCCGGCCAGTGAGACAGGCGGCGCGCCGTGTGCCGGTGGGCGATCACCCGTGCGCCGTGTGTTGACGAATTGCGCGATGGGCAGTGCCCGGCGCGTCCTGCACAGCACGGTGATCCGGGCGAATGAACCTCGCCCGCGCCATGCGCGGGGTGGGCCACCTCAGCGGAAAATCGAGTGCGGTCCCGGCGAGGCAGCGCCGTGCGTCTCGGTCCATCGCGCCACCGGCGGGGCCTGCTCTTTTTGGCCGTTCGTCGGCTTGCTGGCGGTGGCGGCGTCCCCGAGCATTTGCGACAGCTTGGCGGCCGCCTCGAGCACCTGCGGTACCAGCGCGCGGGGCCGCGGCGGGCGCATCCGCATCGAGGGGGCACTGACCGACAGTGCGGCCACCACCTGGCCGGACGCATCGCGCACCGGCGCCGTGACACCGACCGCGCCAGGTACCACCTCGTCGGCGGTCACCAGGTAACCTCGGGCCCGGATGCGTTGCAGGTCGGCGGCGATCCAGGCGGAATCCGTCCGCGTGGCCGGCGTGAAGCGCGGCAGGCGCTGTGCCAGCACCTGGGTCTGCACCGCCTCCGGCGCGTGCGCCAGCAGCAGTCTGCTCGGGCCGGCGTGCAGCGGCCGACGCTGGCCGACCTCACTATAGAGACGCAAGCCCGGGTCGGTCTGGTAGATCGCGATGGTCTCGCTTTCCATGCCGTCCCGGATGCGCAGATAGACGTTCTCGCCGGTCGCCTTGCCGAGGCCGGCAAGAAACGGCATCGCGGCGGCGGCCAGGGCACCTTGCTGCTGGGCAGCCCGGCCGAGCACCGCCCAACGGGCACCCAGGCGCCAGATGCCCCGGGCCTCATCCTGGATGGCGAACCCGCGTGCCTCCAGCGTGCGCAACAAGCGGAAACCGGCGGTGCGGGTGCAGCGGGCGGACTCCGCCAGGGTGGCCAGCGGTGCCGGGCCGATCCGGGCCAGTGCCTCCAGCAAGTCAAGCGCCCGGCCGACGGCGGCGATGCTGTAATCGCGCGCAGCCGTCCGTTCGGCGGCGGGGGTGCTGCCGGCGGATTTGGCCTTGGACCTGCTCTTCCCCTTGGTGCGACTAACGGTCGGCATGGGGCAAGCCTAAGCACGGGTGCTGGTGGGAGGACAAGCAACGAGTCATTGATGCTGACTTGCCAGAAACGGGGGGCTGTGAATTGCGGGGACAACATCGCACCCGCCTCGCCCGTGGTCAAAGGATGTATTCGACAAAACTCATCGGTAGTCCGGATCAATGGCCGACTCATCCAAAAGTATGTTAACCTCTCCTGCTGCGCGGGAGAGGTCGAGGCGCGTCGCGACGAGGGTGAGGGTGATCGGGTCGGCACGCTCGTATCCCGCACGCGCTGATAGTGTGCCGGTCGCAAGACCCTCGCCCTCGGCGCAAGCGCGCCTCGACCCCTCCTGCTGCGCGGGAGAGGTTTCCGGCGCAGCCTTGTCGCGCGTAGCGCGCTGCGCTAAAGCGCCGCGTTCACGATCGCGGGGTCCGGCAAGCTGCCCGCGCGGGCGTGGTGGAATTGGCAGACACGCCAGATTTAGGTTCTGGTGGCGCAAGCCGTGGGGGTTCAAGTCCCTCCGCCCGCACCACCGTCCTCATCTGACGTGGCTTTGACGACATCGTTTGACCCTTGGGGGGATTATCCGGCCGATGCAGGTTACCGAAACGCTGTCCGAGGGCCTGAAGCGCGGCTTCACGGTTGTGGTGCCCGGCGAGGACATCGAATCCCGCCGCACCGAGCGGCTGGCCGACCTCGGCAAGACGCTGCGCCTGCCGGGCTTCCGCCCGGGCAAGGTGCCCCTGCCCATCGTGCGCCAGCGCTACGGCACCGCGGTCACTGCCGAGGTGCTGGAAGAGTCGGTCAGCAAGGCGACCGAGCAAGTGCTGACTGAGCGCAACATGCGGCCGGCGCAGGCGCCGAAGATCGACGTGGTCAGCGGCGTGGAACCCGGTGCCGGTGCCGCGAAGGACCTGGAATTCAAGGTCGAATTCGAGCTGCTGCCGGACATCGTGCTACCCGATTTCGGCCAGATCAGCCTGATCCGGCGCAAGGCGGAGGTACCCGCGGAAGTCGTCGACAAGGCGCTGTCGGACCTCGCCGCCCGCAACCGGGAACTGGTGGAGATCACGCCGGACGAGCAGGCAGCCCGGAGCGACCACCCGGGCGCCGCCACGGGCGAGGTGCTGACGATCGACTTTGTCGGCAAGATCGATGGCACGCCGTTCCCCAACGGGGCGGGAAATGACGTCGATGTCGAACTTGGCGGCGGCAGCTTCATCCCCGGTTTTGCCGACCAGTTGGAGGGGATGCAGCCGGGCGACAGCCGGACGATCTCCGTCACCTTCCCGGAAGAGTACGGGACCAAGGACCTCGCCGGCAAGGCTGCCACCTTCGACATCACCGCCAAGAAGCTGTCCCGGCCGGTGGTTCCAGCGGTGGACGATGAGCTGGCGAAGAAGATGGCATTCGACGACCTGGCCGGGCTGCGCCGGGTCATGACCGAGCGCTTCCAACGCGACTTCGACGCGATGTCCCGCGTCCGGGTGAAGCGCGAATTGCTCGATGCCCTGGCGGCGCACGCCAGCTTCGAGGCGCCGCAGGGCATGGTCGACCAGGAATTCGAGCAAATCTGGCAGCGGCTGGAGGCCGAGCGCAAGGAAGGGCGGCTGGACGAGGACGACAAGGATAAGGACGAGGCGGCGCTGCGGGCCGACTATCGATCCATCGCCGAGCGGCGGGTCAAGCTCGGCCTCGTGCTGGCCGAGATCGGCCGCGCCAACGGGATCGTCGTGGCACCGGAGGAAATGACCCGCGCCATGCGGGCGGAGGCGGCGCGCTACCCGGGCCAGGAAGCCCAGATGATGGAGTTCTTCCGTAAGTATCCGCAGGCCGAGAATGCGTTGCGTGGCCCGATTTTCGAGGACAAGGTGATCGACTTCGTGCTGGAGCTGGCCAAGGTGACCGATCAGACGGTCACGCCGGAAGAGTTGGCCCAGGAGCCGCCGATTCCGATCCTGGGCGGCATCGCCCCGCCAAATGGGGCCGCCGTGACTGATCCCGGCGAGGGTGGTGCCGAGGCCGCTGCGCCCGAATCCGAGGCCGTTTCGGCAACCGAGGCCGCCGCGCCCACGGCCGAGGCTTCCGCGCCAACCGAGGCCGCCCCCGATAGCGCCGCGTAAGTCTCGCCGGCCGAAAAATGCTTGTTCCCCTCCGCCCGAGGGGTTGGGCCCCGACGCGAACCTGGCCCAAGGCCGGAAGCCGGAGACGTTGATCTTGGCTTCTCTCGATGAGAAGGCGGCAAGGCTGTAGGCTAAATCCTGGTCATTTGTCCGGGCCGACTGGATTCCGGCCCGGAAACAACTATTTATGAACTCCCTCCGGCGTGAAGGTGTGACGATGCAGGATCGCGACCCCGTGGAAATCTATGCCAACAACCTGGTTCCGATGGTGGTGGAGCAAACCGCCCGGGGCGAGCGTGCCTACGACATCTTCTCCCGCCTGTTGAAGGAGCGGATCATCTTCCTCACCGGAGCAGTGTTCGACCAGGTCAGCTCGTTGATCTGCGCGCAGCTCCTGTTCCTGGAATCGGAGAACCCGAGCAAGGATATCTCCTTCTATATCAACAGCCCGGGCGGCGTGGTCTCGTCGGGCCTCGCGATCTACGACACGATGCAATACATCAGGAGCCCGGTCAGCACCGTGTGCATCGGCCAGGCCGCTTCGATGGGCAGCCTGCTGCTGTGTGCCGGCGCCAAGGGCAAGCGCTACGCCCTGCCGAACTCCCGCATCATGGTCCACCAGCCCTCGGGCGGCGCCCAGGGCCAGGCGACGGACATCGAGATCCAGGCGCGCGAGATCCTCACCCTCCGCAAGCGGCTGAACGAAATCTATGTCCGCCATACCGCCCAGCCGATCGAGGCGATCGAGCGCAAGCTGGAACGTGACAGCTACCTCTCCGCGGAGGAGGCCCGCGACTTCGGCCTGGTGGACGAGGTGGTGGAGAACCGTCCCGTCAGCGGTGACGACGCCAGCAAGGGCTGACGGTTCGCGGCTTCAACTCTCAGCGCTTGGTCCATCCAGCACCCCGGCTACAGTGGGGACCGGATGGCTGCGGCTGCGATTCGGCGTTTGGCCCGCCCGGGCGGGTGACCTCGGGCGGCCGGACGCTGGGCGGCCGGAAGTGACGAGCGGCCGGACGTTGAGACTGGCTGGACGCAGGGTGGCCGGACGTGGGGCCGCCGATCGACGGCGGAGCGATTGTAGCCTGGGTGTAGTGCGAGACGTGTGCATTTCATCGGGCTACGGGCGTTAGGGCGGACGGAAGGCTCCCCGGGGCGGCCTCAGGGGCCCGGCGGTACCGGCTGGCAGGCTTTGCTTGTCCGGTCGGGCGCTGGGGGCTACACTAACCAATCGGGTCCCGGGGATCGGCCGGGCCAGGAGTACGCAGGCGCATGAGCAAATCCGGCGATTCGAAGAACACTCTGTACTGCTCGTTCTGCGGCAAGTCCCAGCACGAGGTGCGTAAGCTCATCGCTGGCCCCACTGTTTTCATCTGCGATGAGTGCGTCGAGCTCTGCATGGATATCATCCGTGAGGAGCACAAGACGCACCTGGTGAAGTCACGCGACGGCGTCCCGACTCCGCGCGAGATCTGCAAGGTGCTGGACGATTACGTGATTGGCCAGGACCACGCCAAGAAGGTCCTCTCGGTCGCGGTGCACAACCACTACAAGCGGCTCGCGCACGGCCAGAAGAACAACGACGTCGAGATCGCCAAGTCCAACATACTGCTGCTCGGCCCCACGGGATCCGGCAAGACCCTGTTGGCGCAGACCTTGGCGCGTATCCTGGACGTGCCGTTCACCATGGCGGACGCCACAACGCTCACCGAAGCAGGCTACGTGGGCGAGGATGTCGAGAACATCATCCTCAAACTGCTGCAATCGGCCGACTACAACGTGGAGCGTGCGCAGCGCGGCATCGTCTATATCGACGAGGTCGACAAGATCAGCCGCAAGTCCGACAACCCCTCGATCACCCGCGATGTCAGCGGGGAGGGTGTGCAGCAGGCGCTGCTGAAGATCATGGAAGGCACCATCGCCTCGGTGCCGCCGCAAGGCGGGCGCAAGCATCCGCAGCAGGAATTCCTCCAGGTCGATACCACCAACATCCTGTTCATCTGCGGCGGCGCGTTCTCCGGCCTGGAGCGGATCATTTCCTCTCGCGGCAAGGGCTCCGGCATCGGCTACGGCGCTGACGTCCGCTCCTCCGAGGAGCGGCGGGTGGGCGCCATCCTGCGCGAGGTGGAGCCTGAGGACCTGCTGAAGTTCGGCCTGATCCCCGAGTTCATCGGCCGCCTCCCCGTGGTCGCCACGCTGGAAGACCTGGACGAAGCGGCGCTGATGGAAATTCTCACCAAGCCGAAGAATGCGCTGATCAAGCAATACGGCCGTCTGTTCGAGATGGAGGGCGTTAAGCTCACCTTCACGGAAGACGCGCTAAAATCGGTGTCTACCCGGGCAATCGCCCGCAAGACCGGCGCTCGCGGATTGCGCTCGATCATGGAGTCGATTCTCCTCGGCACCATGTTCGAACTCCCCGGGCTGGACGGCGTGGAGGAAGTGGTGATCAACCGCGAGGTCGCTGAAGCCCGCGCCAACCCGCTCTACCTCTATGGGAAGGAGCGGGCGGAAAGCAGCGCCTGACCCCGCTGGCGCGGCTCTGAGCCACACCAGCGGGATAGTGATCGCAAATTTCAAGGGGTTGCGCCGTGGTCTCAGGCTGCCGATATCCCGCTGCGAAAATCGGGTACCCTAACCCCGATAATGCGGGATCCGTGCCAAGCCTGGGCGGGTACTGCTCCGACTGTCCATAAGGAGGTCAGATAATGCCAGAGTCCGATCGGCCAACGCCGGAAGGGACAGCACGTCCAGATGAATCGCGGGCCGTGGCCCCCGTCCGCGGCGACCTGATGCCGGTGCTTCCCCTGCGCGACATTGTCGTGTTTCCCCATATGATCGTGCCGCTGTTCGTCGGGCGCGAAAAGTCGGTCCGCGCCCTGGAAGCGGTGATGAAGGACGACAAGCAGATCCTGCTGGTCGCCCAGAAGAACGCCGCGCAGGACGACCCTTCGGCCGATGACATTTATCGTGTCGGCACGGTGTCCACCATCCTGCAATTGCTGAAACTGCCCGACGGCACCGTGAAAGTGCTGGTCGAAGGCGGCCGGCGCGCGAAGATCACCGCCTTCAAGGAGACGGAGTCGTATTTCGAGGCGTTCACCGCGCCGATGCCGGACGTGGTGGGCGAGGCCAAGGAACTCGAGGCGCTCGGCCGCACGGTGGTCACCCAGTTCGAGCAATACATCAAGCTCAACAAGAAGATCGCCCCCGAGGTGCTGGTTTCGCTGAACCAGATCGAGGAGTCGTCGAAGCTGGCGGACACGGTCGCCAGCCACCTGAACCTGAAGATTCCCGAAAAGCAGGACCTGCTGGAAATCAGCAAGGTCAGCGAGCGGCTGGAGAAGGTCTTCGGACACATGGAGTCCGAGATCGGCGTACTCCAGGTCGAAAAGCGCATCCGTAACCGCGTCAAGCGGCAGATGGAGAAGACCCAGCGCGAGTACTACCTGAACGAGCAGCTCAAGGCGATCCAGAAGGAGCTGGGCGAGGGCGAGGACGGCAAGGACGAGAACGCCGAACTCGAAGCCAAGATCAAGAAGACCCGCCTGTCGAAGGAAGCCCGCGACAAGGCCATGCAGGAGCTGAAGAAGCTCAAGACCATGAGCCCGATGAGCGCCGAGGCGACGGTGGTGCGCAACTACCTCGACTGGATGCTGTCGATCCCGTGGAAGAAGCGCAGCAAGATCCGCAACGACGTGGTTGCGGCGGAGAAGGTGCTGGAAGCCGACCACTATGGGTTGGACAAGGTCAAGGAACGGATCATCGAGTACCTGGCGGTGCAGGCGCGCAGTCCCAAGGTGCGCGGGCCGATCCTGTGCCTGGTTGGGCCGCCCGGCGTCGGCAAGACCTCGTTGGGCAAGTCGATCGCAAAGGCGACGGGCCGCAACTTCGTGCGTATGTCGCTCGGCGGCGTGCGGGACGAGGCGGAAATCCGCGGCCACCGGCGGACCTATATCGGCTCGATGCCGGGCAAGGTCATCCAGGGCATGAAGAAGGCCAAGACGTCCAATCCGCTGTTCCTGCTGGACGAGGTGGACAAGCTCGGCGCCGACTGGCGCGGCGACCCGTCGTCGGCGCTGCTGGAGGTGCTGGATCCGGAACAGAACTCGACGTTCGCGGATCACTACCTGGAGGTGGACTACGACCTTTCGGACGTGATGTTCGTCACCACCGCCAACAGCCTGCGCATGCCGCAGCCGCTGATGGACCGCATGGAGATCATCCGCATCCCCGGCTACACCGAGGATGAAAAGGTCGAGATCGCCAAGCGCCACCTGATCAGCAAGCAGTCGGAAGCGCACGGCCTGAAGACGGACGAATGGCACATCTCGGACGACGCGCTGCGCGACATGATCCGCTACTACACGCGGGAAGCCGGCGTGCGGAACCTGGAGCGCGAGATCGCCAACCTGGCGCGCAAGTCGGTGAAGGAGCTGGTCACCAACAAGGGCGCCGCCAAGAAGATCTCGGTCACCCGGAAGAACCTTGAAAAGTTCGCCGGCGTGCGGAAGTTCCGCTTCGGCGAGACCGAGGCCGAGGACATGGTCGGCGTCGTCACCGGCCTGGCCTGGACCGAGGTCGGCGGCGAGATCCTGACCATCGAGTCGGTGCTGCTGCCCGGCAAGGGCAACATCAAGCAGACCGGCAAGCTGGGCGACGTGATGCAGGAAAGCGTGTCGGCGGCGCTGAGCTATGTGCGCAGCCGCTCGATCAAGTTCGGCATCAAGCCGACGCTGTTTGAAAAGCGCGACATCCACGTGCACGTGCCGGAGGGTGCCACGCCAAAGGATGGGCCGTCTGCCGGCGTGGCGATGGCGACGTCACTGGTGTCGGTGCTGACCGGCATTCCGGTGCGGCGCGACATCGCGATGACCGGCGAGATCACGCTGCGCGGCCGCATCCTGCCGATCGGCGGGTTGAAGGAGAAGCTGCTGGCCGCCCTGCGGGCCGGGATCACCACGGTGTTCATCCCGAAGGAGAACGAGAAGGACCTGGCGGAGATTCCCGACAACGTGAAGAAGCACCTGAAGCTGCTGCCAGTAGCGGACGTGGACGAGGTGATCGCCCAGGCGCTGGCCCGCCGGCCGGAGGCGATCGAGTGGGAGGAGCCGCCGGACACCCCGGTACCACCGGTTCCCGCGCCGGCCGAACCAGCGGCGGCATCGCTGCCGCACTGATGCCTGCCCCCCGGATCCCGATCCGGGGCAACGGCCCGCCACAAAGCAGTGGCGGGCCGTTTCTGCTCATTGACGCATGCGAAACCCCGCCACTAGTGTCGCGCCGTTGGCCAGCCTGGGTCCTCCGGGCCGGCTATACGTCTGTCGTGACCACGGGAGGAGAGGAACTCAACAGTGAACAAAATGGATCTCATCGCCGCCGTTGCGGAGGAGACCGAACTGTCTCGAGCCAAGGCCACCGAGGTGGTCGACGCGGTGCTAGGCACTATCGAGGGCGCGCTGAAGAAGCAGGACGAGGTGCGGCTGGTCGGCTTTGGCACTTTCGCCACGGCACAGCGGAAGGCTGGCACGGGCCGCAATCCGCGGACCGGCGAGGAGATGCAGATTCCTGCCTCCACCACGGTGCGTTTCAAGCCAGGCAAGAGCCTGAAGGACGCGGTTCAGTAGGCAGCGTTCAGTGGCCAGGGGCGTCAAGCCGCCGCGAGACCCGGGCCGCTGACAATAGACCGCTGAAGGGCGGTTAGCTCAGCGGTAGAGCGTCTCGTTTACA
>DATHNI010000105.1:0-4261 GCA_035486135.1 Acetobacteraceae bacterium | reverse complement strand
CTCGTCCTTGTCACCGCTCTGACGCGGCCTCTCCCCCTCTTCTGAAAGTCGAAAGCGCATGACAACCGCAATCTCGGCGACGTCCTTTATCGATACGCTTGGCGTCAATACCCACCTCGATTTCGGCGGAACCTACGCTGATCTCGCCCAGGTCGAGTCCAATTTGGAATATCTTGGTCTGCCGAACGTACGCGATTCCGCTGAGACTGCCTCTGACGCGCAGACCTGGCTGGAAGTCGCTCAGGCCACCGGCGTCAAGTTTGACGACTACATTGCCGAGACCTCGCAGGCCGGCATGCAGACCGACATCAGCTACATGACCCAGCTTGCAGATGAGGGCATCCTCAGCGCCATCGAGGGCGGCGATGAGGAGGATGATTCCTACCCGCAATCGCTGGGCAACACGCTGGCGGCAACGGCGCAGGTGCAGGAGCAACTCTATGCCCTGGGCCAGCAGCTCGGCCTGCCGGTCATCAACATGAGCTTCGGCGCCGGTTGGACCGCGGCGAACAATTGGGAAGGCGATTATGGTTCGGTCGGCAACCTATCGGCCTATGCCACCTACGCCAACGCCCACACCTATCCGAACGTCGGCCAGTCGCCGGGCTCGGCGATCGCGCAACTCAATGCGGATGCGAAACTGGCGGCGACCAGCCGGCCGGTGATCACCACCGAGATCGGGTGGACCACCACCAGCTTCAGCGAAACAGCGATCGCGCAGTACGTGGTGGATGCCACGTTCGACGGCATCGCGGACGGCGACGCCGGGATGTACTTCTATGCGCTGTACGACGACAGCTCCGGTAATTATGGGTTGTTCAACTCCGACGGCACGGCACGGCCTGCTGCCACGGCGCTGCACGACCTGACCACCCTGCTGGCGGACACCGGCAGCACCGCTGGCACGTTCTCACCAGGCTCGCTCAACTACACGCTGTCCGGCACGCAAACCACCGACAATTCGATCCTGATCGAAAAGTCGAACGGCTCGTTCTGGATCGGGCTATGGAACGAGGGCGGCACCACGCACACGGTAACGGTGACGCTGCCCTCGGTGGCGTCGGAGATCGAGGTCTTCGACCCCGTCACCGGCACGTCGTCGATCGAGAACGCCAGCAACTCCAGCAGCATTTCGGTCAGCGTCGGCGCCGATCCGTTGCTGATCGAGATCGTCGGCGTCAGTGCCAGCAGCGGCAGCGGCGGCAGTGGCACGTCAACAACCAGCAGCGGCGGCAGCGGCAGCGGCAGCGGCACGTCCACCACCACGAGCAGTGGCAGCGGAACGTCAACAAGTAGTGGCGGCAGTGGCACGACGACGACCACGACGACACCGACCGGCCCGACCTTCACCGCGCCCAGCAGCGAAACCGCCACCACCGGAAGCACCGTTGCGGTCACCGGCGTGTCGGTCACCGATGCTTTTGCCGCGAGCAATCCCGGCACGCTGGTGCTGGATGTAAGCGACACCACCGGCTTGCTCACGATGACCTCCAGCGGCACGAAGCTCGCCGGCTCCGGCACGAATTCAATGTCGGTCACTGGCACGTTGGCGCAGATCAATGCCGACCTTGCCACCCTGTCCTATACCGCCGGCAGCAGCACGGGCGGCGATACGATCACCATCGATGTCTGGGATCAGGCCGGCCTCGAGGCCAGCAAGACCATCGAGGTCACCGTCTCCGCACCCACCACCACCACAACGACGACGACGACCACCACCACCACGACAACGCCGACCGGCCCCACCATTGCGGCGCCGGCCAGCGAGAGTGTCGCCACCGGCTCCGATACCGCGGTCAAGGGCGTTGCCGTGACCGACGCATTCGCCGCGAGCAATCCAGGGACACTGGTCCTGGATGTCGGCGCCACCAACGGTGATATCGCGATGACGTCCGGCGGCACCATGCTCAGCGGTGCGGGCACGCATTCCATGTCGGTCACCGGCACACTGGCGCAGATCAACGCCGACCTTGCCACCCTGGCCTACACCGCCGGCAGCAGCGGCGGCACCGATTCGATAAACATCGAAGTGTGGGATCAGGCCGGCATCGAAGGCGGCAAGAGCATCGCCGTCACCATCACCGCGCCGGCAACGACGACGACGACAACCACAACGACCACGACAGGTTCGACGACAACCGGCCCCGTCATCACTGTGCCGGCCAGCGACAGCGTGGCCGCCGGCGCTACGACAACGATCAGCGGCGTCTCCGTCGCCGATGCGTTCGCGGCCAGCAGTCCCGGCTCGATGGTGCTGAACGTCAGCGATACCACCGGACTGATCGCGATGACGTCTGACGGGACAAAACTCGCAGGCTCCGGCACGCATTCCATGTCGGTCACCGGCACGCTGGCGCAGATCAATGCCGATCTCGCCACGCTGACCTACACCGCCGGCAGCAGTGCAGGCACCGATTCGATCTCGGTCAACGTGTGGGATCAGGCCGGACTCGACTCCACCAAAACCATCGGAGTGACCGTCTCGGCGGAGCCCACCGCCTCCGCGGAACCCACGGTCACCATTGCCGCCTCGAACGCCAACCCGGTGGAGCAGGTCAGCAACTCCATCATCTCGGCGACCTCCGGCAATCACATGATCTTCATCGGCGGTACCGGCGATACGATCACCGCGACCGGCGGCACGGAGACGGTGCAGGCTTTCGATGGCACCAACAGCATCACGACGGGCGCCGGCAATGACACGATCAGCTTCGGCGGCACCGGGAACACGATCAATGCCGGCGGCGGCAGCAACACGTTGAACGACAGCGGCAGCGACAACACGATCGTCATGCCGGGCGCCGGGCAGGGCTTCGACAACATCTTCGGCTACGTGCTGGAGAACGGCGACTCGCTGGATTTCCGCGCCGCGCTGGCGGAAACCTCCTGGACCGGCTCGCAATCAACGCTTGGAAACTATCTCCACGTCACGACGTCTGGCGCCAACGCGATCATCTCGCTCAGCACGACAAGTGGCGGCGCCGCGACGCAGATCGCCGACCTGCAAGGCGCCGGCCAGGTGTCGCTATCCACCCTGCTGGCACATTCGCTTACCTGACGCCGTCAACGTTCACGCGAGACCGGGGCGCCGCGTCACTGGCCAACCTGAGCGATGGGTGCGCCGCCGAGCGGCCGGCCGTACCCATAGCCCTGGGGCGGCGGAAACCCGCCCGGCGGCGATTCTCCCATGGCGCGATTGAGATATTGCAACGCGCCGTCGGTATTGCCGGCGCCAAGCATGCTCAATGCCGATGCAACGTCTCCCGCGAGGCGGCTGTGGCCTGGCACTTCATCGCCGGCTGGCGTGACGGGACGGAACACGAGTTGGAGCTGCGCCTCTTCGAGATACTGGCGCGCGTCCTCGATACGTCCCGCTTGCAGTGCATCGCGCGCCATTCTCAAGCGGACCCGCGGACCATTCGCCCGCGGTGGCTGGCCAAACGCCGCGTCCGCACTGCGAATCGGCGCCGCATCGTCGCCGCGCGCCGCAACGTCAGGCCCAGGCGGTGGCGGCTGCGGTGCAACGGCGGGCGGCTCGTGGCGCAGACGCTCGAGTGCGGCATGCAACGCCCCGGGATCGCTTGCTCCGGCGTGTGGTGAATGCGCCCGGTCCGGATTGCCCGAAGCCAGCCTGCCGGCAGCCGGTGCGCCGGTTGCGGCGGCAACCTGTGGCAGCGGTGACGCGGGCGCGGCAGCAACCTGGGGCGAAGGTTGCGGCGGGTTGGACGGTAGCGGCGGTGGCAACGGTAGTGTTGGTGGCGCAGGCTGCATCGCTGCTTGCGCGAATTGCGTGGGGGCAGCGGCCGGCGCCTGCGAATCGGCTTGTTGCTGCTCCGGATTGACCTCCGGCGCCGGAGGCTGCGTGGTTTGTGCCGTCTGCGTCGCCTGCTGCTGCCGGCTGGCGTCGAGTTGACGGATCTGGGCTTCTGCCAACGCCCGCTGCTGTGCCAATGCGTCGAGATCGTGCCGCTCCTGGGCCGCCTGATTGTGCAACGACGATACGCTTTGCGACGCCTGCGCCATCTCCGCCCGCAGCAGTAGCAACTGCTGCTGCAAAGCCTCACGCTGTGCACGCAGTGTCGCAGCCTGTTCTATCTGCTGTGACGATGGGCCTGCCTGCTGTGACGATGGGGCTGCCGGGGCCTGGTCGGCGAGCGCTGGCGCAGGCGGCGATGGCGATGCCTGAGCCTGGCTCAGCGGCGGCGCTTGGTGCAGAATCGGGGCCTGGGTTGGCTGTGCAACGGGTGGCGGCGCAGCCGGC
>DATHNI010000104.1:0-10609 GCA_035486135.1 Acetobacteraceae bacterium | reverse complement strand
GTTCCTTGAATCGATGGTCGGCGCGGGGGCCTTTCTGGTCGCGCTGACGCTGGCGGTGCCGATCACGCTGCTGACGATCGCGATTGCCTGGATCGCGCACCGGCCGCTGGTCGGCGTTGGTCTGCTGGTCGCTGCCGCGGTGGCGCTCTTCCTGCTGGGCCGGATGCATCCGCGGCGTGGGGTGGTCAGAACCTGATGTCGTGGCCCGGCAATCCGGGCGTCGCGTGGCACGGCAGGCCGGGCGCCGCACGTTGGCATCGCGTGGTTTCGATCAGTCCACGGTCGAACCGCCGACGGACGGGAATGTCCTCCGCGTTGTGCATGGTAGTCTTGCACAATTACGGCACCGGCCGGTGCGCCGAAAGCCTCGTAAGCCCCCTCCCCGCATCCACCGACCGTTTCAGCCGCTCCAGCGAGCGGTCGCGCAGCCCCACGCCGTGCAACGCCCCCAGCGTCTCCGCCAGATACGTCGCGCAACTGCCGAGCGAGCCGCTTGCAGAGGCCAGCCGTGCCGCGACTGCGGCTTCGTCGAGGCGTCCCGCGTAGCGCGGGTGGGCACGGTTGGCCACGAAGGTGACGGCGCGCACCCGGCCGGCCTCGGTCCTCGACGTCACCCAGCGAGAACTATAGGCGCCGGTGAACATCTCGCGCCGCCAGGCGAGCAACAGTTCGGCGCGGGCGTGGGCGGCGGGAATGCGAAACAGCAGGCCGGCGCAGGTGCCGCCTGGTTCGAGCGCCAGCATCAGGCCGGGATTGTCGGGTGAGCCGCGGCCCATGTGCAGCCACAGGCAGAAGCGCCGGTGCCAGCCATGCACCGCGCCGGGGCGGCACTCGGCGTATTCGATCGCCGGGTTCCACATCAAGGAGCCGTAGCCGAACAGCCAGACATCCGCGCCGGGCGGCTGCTGCGACAACCTCGCGTCCAGATCAGCTTCGATCGCGTCATCCGACACGAGCGTCGTGCCGGGCGGCATGCGCTGGCGGGCGGCGGCCAGCAGGGAGCCGTCGCGCAGCGCCTCGCGGGTGATGGCGATGCGTTCGTCGGGGGGCGGTGCGCCCGGCAGCGGCACGGTGGGATCGAAGGCTGCGGGATCGGAGGAGCCGGTGTCCCGGCGTGGGGCTGGCGCCGGGCACGATCCTGCTGTCGGCGCGGGCCGGGCGGGGCTGTCCAGGGGAGTGTCTCCATCGGCGGCGGCAGTCGGCGGTTGAGGCTATGCCACAGGCGCGGGCCGAACGCGATGAGCACAGGCGGCTGCGGGCATGGTTGGTCGGAGTGTCAGAGCAGGCGGATGTCGGTCGGGATCAACCGGTTCGTGTTGGGCGAGTATGGCAGGCCGACGCGTGCGGCGTGCTGCAACGAATCGAAGTCACCAACCAGTATTCCGAAACGGCATGCGCCCATCATGCGCAGCGGCATCTTGTTGACTGGGGGATGCGACGAGTGGCGCACATCGTCCGGGGATGTTTTGCACGGTCTGTGCGGCGTGCGTCGTTCCTGTGTTCTCATAAAGCTCAGGAAGCGGAGACAAAGTTCACAAAGAAGTTTTCTGATCCGCGGGTCGCCATGAGCCGTGGTGGCATCGGCCTCTTTGTCAACCTCCGCTTCGCTTTTTGAACTTTGTGCGAAATGACGCGGGCACGATCGGTACGAGTGACACCCCAAGCATGCGTCCCGCCGCAGGTTTGCCTTGTATCGTGACATCCTGCGTTACGGCTTTGCCAATCCCGGCGTCGTGCAACGGTCGCCGATGGCGAGCGCGCGGCGCTGGACCAACCGTCAAACGGCATGCTCCTCCACCCGCGGCGCAGGCACCGGCGCCACGTGCACCGAGATGCGCACGCCGATCCTCTGGCCGATCGCCTTCAGAATGGTCGCCAGGTTCCCGGCGCGAGGATTGCCTCGATCGCTCAGCATGCGCATGAGGCTGGTTTTCGGGATCCCGGTTTCCGCTGCCAGGGCGTCGAAGCCCATTGTCGCGTTCACCACATCCCGAAGCTGCCCAAGCGCGGTTTCGATGTCTCCGTCCAACACGTTCCGGGCGGCCTCTTCGACAAGGGCGGCACGGAACGCGGGGTCGTCCTGGGCGTGCCTCACCACGGTCTCGCGGAATCTGCGTGTCAGTACCATCATCTCTCCTGAGCGGTCCGCTGCTTGCGCGGGTGTTATCGGCGTTGGCCTTGCGGCGGCGGAAGATCCGCTTTCCGGGCGCGGTAATCAGCCCAGCAGCGCCTTGCCATTGCTGTCTCGGTCCTGCGTCCGCTTATCGCCGCACAACAGCAGGATCACCACATTTGCTCCATCATTGCCGAAGTACAGCCGGTAGCCGGGACCATAATCAATGCGTGCCTCATGCACGCCTTCCCCAACTGATTTCACATCCGGCAGCAATCCCCGATCGAGCTTACGGACCGCAGTGTCGATCCGAGCTTTCGCCGTTGCATCCGCGAGGCTGGCGAAACGCTCCCCGAAGAGGCTGTATCCATTTGGATCGAGGTATTCCCGCGCTTCTCGCATAAGATTGATGCCATATGTGTTATCTTTAGTCAAGCTGCGGCGTGGCCCAGTTGTGCCACCCGCAATTCCGAGCCGGATCATCGCGGCGGCGGGTTGCTGGTAGGTTAACCGTGTGACGCACGTACTTGTTGGCCGTTGGTACATTTATCGCGAAGGACGACCAAGACGCAGAGAGCGTTGAGGAGAGTCGATTGATCCATGCTGGTTGATCGCTGCCGGGATCGCCTCGCGGCACAAGTAGGCCGGGCTGAAGGGATGCCGGTCGCCGGCATTGGGATGCCGGCTAACGCTTGGCGCGGGTCACGATCTGCGTCGGGTTCACAAAGCGCAGCGCTATCAGCAACCAGATCAGCGTGCTGATCATGTACACCACCGCCATCGCGTCGATCGACTGCCCAGGCCGCACCCCCGCGGCGAACACCGCGTAATACAGCGCCACCACCAGCGTCTGGCTGGTCGAGCCGGCGGTCAGGAAGGTCAGCTCGAACATCGCGATGGTGCGCACCAGCACCAGCAGCATCGCCGCCAGGATGCCCGGCGTCAGCAGCGGCACCAGCACCTGCACGAACAACCGGCCGGTACTCGCGCCGAACACCCGCGCGGCTGCCTCCACCCGCGGGTCGATTTGTTCCACGAACGGGATCATGATCAGGATGACAAAGGGCAGGCTGGGCACCAGGTTGGCCAGGATCACGCCCCAGATCGTGCCGGCAAGCTGCGCGCGGTACAGCACAGTTGCCAGCGGAATGCCGTAGGTGATCGGCGGCACCAGCAAAGGCAGCAGGAACAGCAGCATGACCGCCTGCTTGCCAGGAAAATTCCGACGCGCCATGGCATAGGCCGCGGGCACGCCGATCAGGCCTGACAGCACCACCACGGTCCCGACCACCTCCAGCGTCACCAGCAGGATGTCTGGCAGGCCGAACTCGTTCCAGGCCAGCGCGTACCATTGCGGCGTGTAGCCGGCCGGCAGCCAGGTGTTGAACCAGCGCGTGCCGAACGAGTTCACCACCACGCTGCCGATCATCGCCACCAGGTTGACGATGAAGAACCCCACCAGCGTCCAGATGGCGATGGCCCACAGGCGCTCGGTCAGGCTGCGTCGGGTCGTGCTCATGCGGCGTCAGCCCTTGCCGCTGCTGACCGGGCCGCGAAATGCCAGGTTCCGCGCCGCCAGCAGCGCCACGATGATCACCACCTGCACCCCCGCCATCAGCATCGCGATCGCGGAGGCCAAAGAGTAGTCGTATTGCTCGAAGGCGGCCGTATAGGCGGCGATGGAGATCACCCGCGTCGGCCCGGCCGGTGCGCCGAGCAGGATGGCGGAGGGAAACACGGTGAACGCCTGCACGAAGGCGAGCGCCAGGGTGATGGTCAGCCCGGGCGCCAGCAGGGGCAGCAGGATCTGCCGGAACCTCCGTCCCGCCCGGGCGCCGAGCATCGCCCCGGCTTGCTCCAGCGACGGGTCGATGCCGGTGACGTAGGACAGCGTCAGCAGGAAGGTGAACGGGAAGCCGGTGATCACCAGCGACAGCATGACGCCCCAGTAGTTGTGCAGCAGCCTTATCGGGCTATCGACCAAGCCGAATTCCAGCAGCGTCCGGTTCAGCCAGCCTCGGGGGCCGAGATAGGTCAGCAGCCCCTCGGCCACCATCACGGTACCCAGCGTAATCGGGATCACCAGGATGGTGGTGAGCAAGCGCTGGCGCCGCATCAGGCGCACACGCAAGGCGACCGGGACGGACAGCACGACGTTCAGGATCGTAACCGGCACCGCCAGCCACAGCGTCGTGAAGATCGTGTCGTAGAGGAATGGATCGCTGAAAAACGCCACGTAGTTGGCAAGCGCCCCGCCCTGCTTCGGGTGGAACGACAGCACCAGTCCGTAGAGGAACGGATAGACGAACAGCGCGAGCACGAACAGCACGGCGGGGATCAGCAGCAGCGTCACCCCATCGAGCCCATGCTCGCGAAGGCGGCGGCGCAGCGGGAGGCGGCGCGCGGTCACGGCGCGGCGGAGGTGGAATACTTCCCCTCCCCTTGAGGGAGGGGGTTGGGGGGAGGGGTGCGTATCTCTGCCTGCCTGCGAGGCACGCACCCCTCCCCCCAACCCCCTCCCTCAAGGGGAGGGGGAGTATATTTGGCCACTGACCGCCCACTCATGCCCCTGCTCCGGCGGCGTAGACCAGGACACGCGCCGGCGCTGCGGCGAGGCGGACGACATCACCAGGACCCACCCGCACCGGGGAGCGGAAGAACAGCTCCTCGCCGCCGGGGCCGCGCGCGACGGCGTAGAAGTCGCGGCCGTGATACTCGGCGATCTCCACCGTGGCGGCGATCGGCCCATCCTCCGTGGGGAGCAGATCCTCCGGCCGGATCGCCACGATCGCCTGCGCCTCGACGGGTTCGACCGGCGAGCCGACCACCTGTCCCCCGGCCACACTCACCAAGACGCCCCCCTGCGTGGCCTCGGCGCGTGAGCGGAGTAAGTTGCGGTAACCCATGAACTCGGCGACGTCGGCGTGGGCCGGACGGGAATAGAGCTCCTCCGGGGTGCCGATCTGGCGGGTCTGGCCATCGATCATCACCACGATGCGGTCGGCGAGCGACAGCGCCTCCTCCTGGTCATGAGTAACGTAGATCGTGGAACACCCGAGCATGCCGTGGATCCGACGCACCTCGGCCCGCATCTCCAGCCGCAGCTTGGCGTCGAGGTTGGACAGCGGCTCGTCCATCAGCACCAGCGGCGGGGCCACCACGATGGCGCGGGCAATCGCCACGCGCTGCTGCTGGCCGCCGGAGAGCTGGCCGGGCAGCTTGTCCGCCTGCGCGCCCAGACGCACCACGCTGATCGCCTCGTCGACCCGGCGGGCGATCTCGTCCTTCGGGCGGTGCTGCGTCGCCAGGCCGAACGCGATGTTGCGCCGCGCCGTCATGTGCGGGAACAGGGCGTAGTTCTGGAACACCATGCCGAAGCTGCGCTCTTCCGGGCCGAGCTCATCGACCCTTTGCGCGTCCAGCCAGATCTCTCCCGCGGTCAGCGACAGCAGCCCGGCGATGCAGTTCAGCGCGGTGGACTTGCCGCAACCCGACGGCCCGAGCAAGGCGATGAACTCGCCCCGGCGCACCGTCAGCGACAGGTCGCGCAGGGCGTGCATCTGGCCGAAGTCGCGGCCGACCCGGTCGAGCCGCAACTCTCGGAAGTCGCGGGAGGCGATCGGCACGCGGCGCTACTTGCCGACCCGGGCGCCGACCTGCTGGTCCCAGCGCTGGAAGGCATAGACCAGCTTGTCGGCCGGCAGCGGCACCTCCGACGGGACCTCGGCGATCAGCTTGTCGTAGAACGGGCGCGTGTATTCCTTGATCGCGGCCTGGCTGGCCTCGGGCGCCATCGACAGCGGCACGTCCTTCACCGCGGGGCCGGGATAGAAATAGCCCTTGTCATAGGTCATCGCCTGCGCCGGCTTGCTGAGCATGTATTTCGTCATGTCGAGCAGGACCGCGAGCTTGTCGTTCGAGACGCCCTTTGGGATCGCCCAGTACTGCGCGTCGGTGACCCAGTGGAAGCCTTCCAGCGTGCCGACCATCGCTTCCTTCGGCACCACGCCAAGGATGCGTGGGTTGAGGTCCCAGCCGAGATGCGAGGCGATCATGTCGCGCGAGCCCTCCGCCAGTTCCTTCATCACGGCGCCGGTGCCGGTGGGGTAGTATTCGATGTTCTTGCCCAACTCGGCGAGGTAGGCCCAGGTCTTGTCCCAGCCATCCTTGGGGTCCATCGGGTCCTTGTCCTTCAGGATGTAGGGCAGGCCCTGGAGGAAAGTGCGGCCGGGGCCGGAGTTGGCGGGGCGCGCATAGATGAAGCGGTTCTTGTGGGCGCGGGTCCAGTCCAGCAGCTCCTGCGCGGTCTTCGGCGGCGTCTTCACCGCGTCCGGCATGTATTCCAGGATCGGGCCGGCGGGGCAGAACACCACGCAGACCGCCTGGTCCTGCGCCAGGCCCTGCATCTTCAGGGCGCCGGGGAGGTAGATCGCCTTCAGGTCGGGCAGCGCGGCGGCGTAGTCGGCGACGACCGGGATCCACAGCTTCTGGTCGATGCCGGCGGACAGGCCGTCGGTGCCGGTGAGCACCAGGTCGATATCGACGTGGTTCGCGTCCTGCTGCGCCTTGATCTTGCCGGGCAGTTCCGGCGCCGGCGCCTGGGAGAACGCGATGTGCGAGACCAGCTTGGGGTTCGCCTTGGCGTAGGCCTCCATCGCGCCCTGGGTGAGCTGCAACTGGCCGGCGACGTCGATGACGTTGAGCGAGACGGGCGCGGACGGCAAAGGCGGGGCTGTGGCGGCCCGCGCGGTGGCGACGCCGGTGCCGAACGCGGCTAGCCCCGCTGCGCCGCGCAGCAGATCGCGGCGGCTGGTCATCATCCTGCGCATGGTTGTTTCTCCCGGTCTTTGGTGTTTTGGGCGGCCTCGGGGAAGACCCGAGAGGCAGGCGGCACGCTACTCTGTTATCGCTAACATCGCAATCGGGTGGGGACAGATTGTCACAACTGCGGACGGAACGAAATGCGCGGCAAGGGCAATCGTGGCGGAGCGCGATCGGCGGCCGGCTATGTCACGCTGGCGGCGCGGCAGGTAAGCCCAATGCCGGAGATCCGCAGCACGGCTGCCGCGCCGCAGACCTATACGAGGTTGGTGGTGCGGTAGGCTTCGCGGAGCGGTGCGGCAAAGCCGATGCTATCCAGGCGAAGCGTGCCCTCGACATCAACGATCTCTGGGCTGTTGGGCCATGCGCCGTCCGGCCCCCGACGGAGAATCTCGGCCGCAACGACAGTCGAATGCAGCACCACGATCTCCGCTACCGTCGGGATCGTCCGATAGGCACGGACGTTCGCCCGCGTTTTCGACACGTTGGTTGGGGAGAGAATTTCAATCAGCACGACAGGCTCGTACATCAGCCGCTCCCCGCCGGGCGGCTTGCAGGTGACTCCGAGGTCGGGAACGAGGCAGTTCTCCTCCGACCGCTCGCTGGGGATGACGCCCGGCGCCACAACCACACGACACGAGCCACCGCGTTGATCTAGATGCACGATGAGGAGGTAGACCAGCCTCGCACCGATGGAGCCGTGCGGGTCGGAGGCAGGCGCCATCATTTCGGGCTCGCCGTCCCGCAGTTGCCAGCGTGCACCGCTCCGGTCGCCGGAGTCCCAGTCGAGGAACTCTGCGACGGTCATGCGATGCCAGGGCGTTTTCAGAGCTGTGGACATGGCGGCGAAGATGCGCGTTGGGTTGGCGAACTGCAAGCAAAGGCGACGTTTGATAATGGGTCGGTAGAAATTGACCCACTACCCGAGGTTGGCAGGCGCGGTCTGCCGCGTCTGCGTGGGGCGCACGTCTCCGGGCGGCTGTCGGGCTGATAAAGTCGTCGGAGTCCCTGGGCGGCACCCTCACCCTGCCCTCTCTCGCGAAGCGGGAGAGGGTTCCCGCGCCACCGGCTACTCTGCCGCCTGCACCTCGTTCAGCAGCCGGGCCGCCTCGGCGCCGCGCACCTTGGCGATGTCGTCCTGGTACTTCAGCAGCACACCGAGCGTCTCGTCCACCGACGCCGGCGCCAGTTCCTTCTGGTTCAGGTAGGTCAGCGCCTGCGCCCAGTCGATCGTCTCCGCTACGCCGGGCAGCTTGAACAGGTCCTCGTTGCGGAGCTTCTGCACGAAGGCGACCACCTGAGCCGACAGGCTTACCGGCACGCCGGGGGCTTTCGCTGCCAGGATCGCGCGCTCGCGGGCGGCGTCCGGGTAGTCCACCCAGTGGTACAGGCAGCGGCGGCGGATCGCGTCGTGCACCTCGCGCGTGCGGTTGGACGTCAGCACCACCACCGGCATGGTCTTCGCCTTCACCGTGCCATACTCCGGCACGCTGACCTGGAAGTCGGCCAACAGTTCCAGCAGGAACGCCTCGAACGGCTCGTCGGCACGGTCCAGTTCGTCAATCAGCAGCACCGCGGGGGGCAGGTCGGGGTCGATCGCGGACAACAGGGGACGGGAGAGCAGGAACTCGCGGGTGTAGATGTCGCGGGAGAGCTCGTCGCGGTCGGTCTGGCCGGCGGCCTCGGCCAGGCGGATCGCCATGAGCTGGCGGGCGTGGTCCCACTCATAGGCGGCGGCGGCGATATCCATGCCGTCGTAGCATTGCAGCCGCACCAGGCGGCGGCCGAGGCCGGCGGCCAGGACCTTGGCTATCTCGGTCTTGCCGGTGCCGGGCTCGCCTTCCAGGAAGAGCGGCCGGCGCATCGACAGCGCAAGGTGCACTGTCGTGGCCAGTTCCTGGTCGGCGATGTAGCCCTGGTTGGCGAGAAGTGCGGCGGTGTCGGCGACAGTCGCGGGCAATGCGGCCACTAGAAGATGCTTCCGATGAACAGCAGGACAATGAACAGGTAGATGACCCCGCCGATCCAGGCGACAAGGGGCAGCCCGAACGGCTCGCGCGGGATCAGTGCGAGGATACTGATCGACGATTGCGGGTAGGCCGGCGGCAGCACTGGCTCGGCGACCTCCGAGCTTGGCGCGGCGGGATATACCTGTGTGGTCACCGGGCTTCCGTGCCCCTGTCCGTGGGCTGGGGCCAGCGGAAATACCGGGGCGGCCGATGTCGAAGTCGCTGAGGACGGCGTGGCGGCGGGCAGGACAGCGGCTGGAGCAGCGGCAACTTCGGCTGGGGCGGCGACAACGCGGGCGCTGAACCGGTCGAAAAACTGGTCGGCCAACTGCTTCGCGGTGGCGTCGACCAGCCGAGCCCCGAGTTGGGCGATCTTGCCGCCGACCTGCGCGTGCACCTCGTAGCGCAGCAGGGTGGCGCCACTGTCGTCATCCAGCTTCACCTTCGCGCCGCCCTTGGCGAAGCCGGCGACACCGCCCTGCCCTTCCCCGCTGATCGTGTAGCCGTTCGGCGGGTCCATGTCGGACAGTTGCACGTTGCCGGTAAAGCGCGCGGATATCGGCCCGATCTTCACCGAGGCCACCGCCTTCATCGCCGTGTCCGACTGTTTTTCCAGGCTTTCACAGCCCGGGATGGTGGCTCGAAGCACATCCGGATCGTTCAGCGCACTCCACACGAGTTGCCGCGACGCTGGGATGCGCCGCTCGCCCGTCATATCCATCGCTTGCGTGTCCCTGTTGCGTGCGACGGACGTTACTTGCAGGGTCGGTTGTATGCAAACAAGGCCCAGGAGCGCAGGGGCCGTCCCGCCGCCGAGGTGGTGCACCAGATCGTGCGGTCCTGCGCTGCTGCCGGCGATGCCTCGCGGCGTCCTGCCGCTGACGACGGCGCGCCGCGTCCCGCTGATCACGACGGCGCACGGCGTCCTGCTGCTGGCGGGGGGTGCAGCGTGCTGGTGTTGGCAACGAGGTGCCGCGCGCTGCTGCCGCCGGCAATGGCGTGGGCGGAAGGCAGTGCTGGAGCAGCGCTGGCCGGCCAGGATCAGCCCAGTGCCAGGCCCCGCATGGGGGCTACCAATCCTGGGCCTGCTGCCGGCGATCGCCGTTTTGCCAGCATTGGCGCCCCGATTCTGGGCCCGGCGGACGGGCCTGGTGTCGCTTACCTGGAGCCTGGCACTGCTGCTGCCACGCGCCGCGGCGGCCGGCGCCGGCGGGTCGGCATCCGAGGCATGGCACGCTCTGTTGATCCAATACCCGCCGTTGGCGACCCTGCTGCTGGCGCTGTACAACCCCGTCGGCGGGATGCATGCGCAAGGCAGGCCGGCCGGGACTCCAGCCGGCAACACCCGTACTGCTGGCGATGGGCGTCGGTCCGATCGCCAGCACCACCGCGGCGGCGGTCGTTTGTCGGCGTTTCTCTACAATTCATCGACTTACCTGGTGTTCTTCAACTTCACCAGCATCCAGCCGGACGCGCCGGCCGGCGGGCAGGCACTGGCGTTGCAGGCGATCTCGGCCGGCGCGATGTGCTTCGGCGGCTGACCTTATCGGCAACGCGCCAGACATAACGCTGCGCGATCGCGGCGTGCGGATGCCCGGCTTCATCGGTTTTATGCTGCTGGCCAGCGCGCTGATATAACTGATTTTTCCTCTGCTGAGTGAGGTGT
>DATHNI010000103.1:0-43452 GCA_035486135.1 Acetobacteraceae bacterium | reverse complement strand
TAGCCGGGGGCTTCATGGCCCATCGAGCCGGGCTTGACGGTCTGGCCGGGGAAGCAGCCGATCTGCAGGGTGGTTTCGGTCTGGCCATAGCCCTCGCGCACCGTCAGGTCCCAGACCTTTCGCACGTGCTCTATGATCTCGGGATTGCACGGTTCGCCGGCGGACAGCACCTCGCGCAGCGCGGTCTTGTATTGCGTCATGTCCTCCTGCACGAACATGCGCCACACCGTTGGCGGCGCGCAGATCGTGGTGACATTGTTCTCGGTAATCGCTGCCAGCATGCCACGCGCGTTGAAGCGCGGCTGGTTGGCGATGAACACCGTTGCGCCGGCGTTCCAGGGGGCGAAGAAGCAGCTATAGGCGTGCTTCGCCCAGCCGGGCGATGAGATGTTCAGGTGCATGTCGCCCGGCTGGAGACCGATCCAGTACATGGTGATCAGGTGGCCGGCCGGATAGCTCTGATGGCTATGCTCGACCAGTTTAGGGCGCGAGGTCGTGCCGGAGGTGAAATACAGCAGCAGCGGATCGGTCGCACGCGTCGGCGCATCCGGCGAGAACGTCGTTGGTCCGGACCGCAGAGCGTCGTAGCTGTGCCAGCCGGCGGGGGCATCGCCGACCGCGATGCGGGTGACAGTCGGATCGAGCCCATCGAATTTCGGCGCGTCGGCGGCGTTGGCGACCAGGTGCCGCACGTGGCCCCGCTCGAACCGGTCCTTGAGATCGTAGGCGGAAAGCAGGGTGGTGGCGGGGATGACGACGGCGCCGAGCTTCATCGCCGCGAGCATCACTTCCCACAGCGGCACGACGTTGCCGAGCATCAGCAGGATCCGCTCGCCGCGCTTGACCCCGAGCGCACGCAGGCCGTTCGCGATCTGGTTGGACGCGGCGGAGAGTTCGGCGAAGGTTCGTGTCGCGGCCCCGTCGCCGACGATCTTCAGCGCGAGTTGGCCGGCCTGCTTGCCGTGCGCCAGCTCGGCGTCGAACCAGTCGAGCGCGTAGTTGAAATGCTCGAGTTGTGGCCAGCGGAATTCGGCATGGGCCGTCGCGTAGTCGGTACGGTGCGTAAACAGGAACTCGCGTGCCGCCTTGAACGCTTCCGCCGCCATGGACGCCTCCTGGATGTTCTTGTCATTGCGAGGAGCGCAGCGGCGAAGCAATCTCCAGCGGGCGGAGGCAACATCGGCACGCAACGCGTATCGCTTGTCAGGGCGCGAGATAGCTTGGTCGCCACGCTCCTAGCAAGAAACAGACTCCCCCTCCCCTTGAGGGAGGGGGTTGGGGGGAGGGGTTCCGTGCGGCACGAACCCCTCCGCCCAACCCCCTCCCTCAAGGGGAGGGGAGTATCCTCCGCGCGACGACCTTGCAGGTTCATTCACGGCGGGTTGGCCACCGCCGGCCGGTGGTCAACTCGCAATGACATTAGTCTCGTTTCTGTCCCGCCAGCCAGCGGAATACGACCGAGAAATCCTTGCCGCCGTCGCCGGCATCCACCACCGCCTGGTAGAATGACAGGGCGTGTGCGGCGAGCGGCGTCGGCGATCCGCTGGCGTCGGCCGCCGCCTGCGACAACTTCATATCCTTCAGCATGAGCGCCGCCATGAATCCGGGCGCGTAGTCCCGGTTCGACGGCGCGGCCGGCACCGGGCCCGGCGCCGGACAGTAATTGCTCAGCGCCCAGGACTGGCTCGTGGCGGTGCTGGTGATGGCGTACAGCTTGTCCCAGTCGAGGCCGAGTTTCTGCGCCAGCAGGAAACCCTCCGACACGCCGACCATGTTGATTGCCAGCATCATGTTGTTGCAGATTTTCGCTGCCTGGCCGGCACCCGGTCCGCCGGCGAGGAAGATGTTCTTACCCATCGCATGCAGGATCGGCAGCCCGCGCGCGAAGGCCGTCTCGGTGCCGCCGACCATGAATGTAAGAGTGCCGTTCGCGGCACCGACCGTTCCGCCGGACACCGGCGCGTCCAGCATCTCCAGCCCGGCCTGTGCGGCCGCAGCGGTGACGGTGCGCGCGCTTTCAACATCGATGGTGGAGCAATCGATCAGCAGTGGCCTGGTGCCCTGCGCGGCTTCTATCAGGCCGCCCTGATGCAGCCAGACCTCGCGCACATGCTCTCCCGCCGGCAGCATGGTGATGACGAACTCCGCGCCGCGCGCCGCATCGGCGGCACTGGTGGCGACGTTGCCGCCGACGGTGAGAAGGCTCTGCAACGCGGCAGGACTGAGGTCGTAGCCGGTGACGTGATGGCCGGCCTTGATCAGGTTCGCCGCCATCGGCGCACCCATGTTGCCAAGACCGATGAAACCGATGGTCGCCATGATTCAAAGCACCTCGAACACGTCGTAGACCGGACCTTCCGGTGGCCGCCGTCCGGTGCCGATCGCAATGATGCGGTTGAGCCAGTCGTACTTCGCCGCGGCGGTTTCGAACACCACCGAGGTGCGGAAATAATACTCCGCCGGATCGACGTTGTCGCCTCGGTTCAACCGGTCCATCACCGCGGCCGGGCCATGGCGCATGCCGCGATAGGTCATGCCGATCGTCGCGCCGTCGTCGGTTTGCAGTACAAGCCGCACATCCAATGTCGTCGCGCCGTCCGGCCGCAGGATGATCCAGTCGGCGCCGCCTGGCAGCACCGTGCCTTTCAGTCGCGAGCCTTCGAACGAGCCGCCGGCAACCAGGCCGATGCGCCGGTTGCCGTTCGGCGTCGCGCCGATCGGCTGCACGCCGGACACCTGCAAGGTCATGCTGAACAGGGGCGCAGTGCGAATCTCGGCCATGCTGTCCTCCGACGCGATCAGCCACGGCGGATCACACCCGATCCAGCCGGGGGAGACAAGGCCGCACGGAATTTCTGCCCTGCATTTCCCGTCACACCGAACTTGCTCTAGCCTGCGTTCCGCCAAATCGGAAAGAGGAGCCAGCGTCATGCCGAGCGATTACCCATTGCCGTCCAGCGATCTTGCAAGCCTCGGCTTCGCCGCCCGGCCGATCGAGCACCTCGACCGGCTGATTCAGCAGCATATCGAGGAAGGCCGCTATCCTGGCGCGCAGATCGCCCTGGCGCGGCACGGGCAACTCGCGATGTTCCGCACGTACGGCAGCGCGAAGACCGAGCCATCCCGAGTGCCGGCGGCGAACGACACACTGTTCCTGTTGTTCTCGCAGACCAAGGTGCTGACCAGTTCCGCGGTCTGGACGCTGGTGGAGGAGGGCAAGCTGTCCTTCATGGACAAGGTGTCCGATCACCTGCCGGAATTCGCCGCGCGCGGCAAAGCCGACATCACGTTGGAACAAGTGATGACGCATCAGGGCGGGTTTCCGAATAACAACGTCACCAAGGCGACCTGGACGGACCATGCCCGGATGCGCGCCGAGGTGTGCGATTTCTCGTTGGACTGGACGCCGGGTTCGAAGCTGCAATACCACGGCCAGGCGGCGCATCTCGTGCAGGCGATGGTGATCGAGGCGGTCACCGGCCAGGATTATCGCGACGTGATCCGCGCACGCGTGATCGAGCCTCTGGGGCTCGGCAACGACATCTTTGTCGGCGTGCCGACGCAGCAGCAGAACCGCTGCGCCGACACCTATGCGCCGGAACCGCGTGACAATTCCCCTGAGTTCCGTGCGGCGGGATTGCCGAGCGGTGGCGGATTCGCGACGGCGCGCGGCATGGCGGCCTTCTACCAGATGCTGGGCCACGGCGGACGATTGGGCAATGTTCGGGTGTTCTCGCCGCGGCTGATTGCCTACGTCTCGCGCAGCCACACCGGCGAACGCGGCGACGAGCAAATGAACGGCATCCCGATGCATCGCGGACTGGGGCCGCATGTGCGCGGCGAGAGCGACCGCATTCGCGGCCTCGGCACGATCGGGGCGCCGGTGACGTTCGGCCATGGTGGCGTGGGATCGTCGTATTCCTGGGCGGATCCGAGCAGTGGGGTGTCGTTTACGTATTTGACGAATTTCGTGTCGCCCGATCCATGGCATTCGGCGCGGCTGGATCGTGTGGCGAACCTGGTACACGCCGCGATCGACTGAGCGGGCATTCTCCTCCGCCTGGTGAGGGTGGAGGCATGACGAAGGGCCGCCGCGGTTGATTGCGGCGGCCCTTTTTCGTCGCGGCTGCCTGCGCCGCGGGGGGACGCCAGTCTGCTGGGTTGTGTCGGTAAAAACCCTACACTTGTCGGGAAATCCTTTGACGCCGGCGGGCGGTCGGACTTAGGCTTTCCATGCTTGTCGCATTGGGCAACGGAATGGCGGGACCGCTATTCCGCTGCGTGCCTATGTCGAAACTACAGCGACAAGGCCGAGAAATCCTAACAATAAACAGGGAGTTCCCGTCAATGTCCGCTGCCGCAGGAAGTAATCCGTCCGTCCCATGGTGGAAAGAACCCACGAAGGATCAGTGGTACGCCTATATCGCTGCATGGTTGGGGTGGACGCTCGATGCGTTCGATTTCACCGTGTTCCTGCTGATCATGCCGGCGATCGCGCAGTATTTTGGCGTATCGATGCTGCAAGTGACCTTCGTATTCACGATCACTTTGTGGATGCGTCTCCTGGGTGCCACCGCGTCCGGCTGGCTGGGCGATCGGATCGGCCGCAAGACACCGCTGATGATCGCGATCCTCGGCTATTCGCTGTGCAACTTCGCCGCGGGCCTGGCGCCGACCTTCACTTTCCTGTTCGTTGCCCGCGCCATCCTCGGCTTCTTCATGGGCGCGGAATGGCCCGCCGGCTCGGCGCTGGCGATGGAAACCTGGCCGCAGCGTTCGCGCGGATTCATGGGTGGGGTGCTGCAAGGCTCCTGGGGCATCGGCTTCCTGATGTCGTTCGCGATCTTCGGTCTGTTCTACACGTCGATCGGTTGGCGCGGGATGTTGATCGTTGGTGTGCTGCCGGCCCTGGCGGTCGTCTATGTGCGCATCTTCGTCAAGGAGCCCGAGGTCTGGGTGGAGAATCGCCGGTTGCAACGCGTCAACAATCTCGAGGTCAAGGCACCGCTGTTCAGCATCTTCAAGCGCAGCATGCTGCGCAACACCTTGAGCGCATGTTGGTGGATGATGAGCGGTTTCGTCACCTATTACTCGGTCACGGTGCTGTTCGCGACGCATCTGCAGGTCGATCTGCATATGTCGCCGGGGGCGATCGGGCAGATCGGCGTTGCCGCCAATCTCGTCACCTTCCTGTCCAGCGCGTTCTGGGGCTGGTTGGCTGACAGGGTCGGACGCCGCGCGGCGATGATCATCCCCGCTCTGATCGCCATTCCACTCGCGCCGATGTATCTGCTGAGCCACGATTTCACGCTGATCTGGTGGGGGTTCGTGCTGCAGGGCGCGGCAGCCGCGGGTGGCATGCAAGGACAGATGGCGACCTACATGAACGAGCGGTTCCCGACCGAGGTGCGCGCCACCGCGAGCGGCTTCTGCTACCACCAAGGGGCGATCTGGGGCGGCTTCGTGGCGCCGGTCATCGCTTACTTCGCCACCGTCTGGCAGCTCGGCTATGCGATCCCGATGCTGATCGGGACCACGGTGTTCGCGCTTATGTACGTCGTTGCGCTGCTGACCGGGCCGGAGACCAGAGGCAAGGCGCTGGTCTCCGATCTGCAGGTGTTTGCGACCGTCGAAGTTCCCTGATCGAGCGGCTTGTATTGCGATCCGATGGCGCGGCCAGCTAGTCTGGCCGCGCCATGCCTTATGCGAGCAATGACGAGCTGCCGCCATCGGTCGGTAACCATCTGCCGCCACACGCGCAGGACATTTTCCGCGAGGCGTTCAACCACGCCTGGCAGCAGCATGGCGGCGACGAGGCGACGGCGTTTCGCATCGCCTGGGCCGCGGTGAAGCGGAGCTATCGCAAGCGCGGAGATGTTTGGGTGCCGATCGGACGGTAGCTATCCAACCTTCCGGAACTTGTGCAGCGACCGCAGATCGTTCGGTATCGGCTGATCAGGCCAAAGCTGCGGCCAGTTGGTCCACGACACCTCGCCCACGTAAAGGTCGCCGCGCGAGTCCACCGTCAGCCCATGCGGTGCGACAAACTCCGCAGGTCCAAGGCCAGGTCCCAGCCCGCCAATCCGCGCGATCCGCTTGCCCGTGTTGTCCACGATCGTCACGCGTGGACCGAGATTCGGCAGGTGCCGGTTCACCGGCTGCACTGCGCCCAGTTCGCCGATATAGCAGACCGGGCATTTTCCGGGCGGCATGAACAGCCCGCACGGGCGATGCAGGTTGTTCCACTGCGCCTCGTAACGCCCGTTGCCGTCGAACACCTGCACGCGATGGTTTTCGCGATCCGCCACATACACCCAGCCATCACCGTCGCATGTGATGTTGTGCGCGATGTTGAACTCGCCTGGGTCGGTACCCGGCGCACCCCACGACATCAGCAGTTTTCCCGCTGGCGAGAACTTGTGCACGCGCGAGTTGCCATAGCCGTCGGACACGTAAATATCGCCCTGCGGCGACATCGCGGTATGGGTGCAACGATGAAACGGCTCGCCGCTCATATACGGCGCCGGCTTGCCGGGGATGCCAAGCGTCAGCAGCACTTTTCCTTCGAGCGTGCATTGGCGCACGGTGTGGTCGCCGTCATCGGTGAGCCAGATCGTGTCGTCCGGTGCCATGAAGACGCCATGCGCGCGGGGAAACAGACCCTCGCCCCAGGAGCGCAGGAAATTGCCATCGCGGTCGAACACGATCATCGGGTGTTCGCCGCGATTGAACACATAGACGTTGTCGTTGCGATCGACGCCGACCGAGCCGATCTCCTTGAACGACCAGCCTGGCGGCAGCTTCGCCCAGTTCACCACTGGCTCGTAGGTGTATTCGCCGTTGCCGACTGTGGCCATGGCGTCTCTCTCCCCTCTTGCGGCACGTTGCGCCCAGCATCCCATGAAGTGCGACCCGCGACCAGCCCTGCTCCTATCGGCCTTGCCCCGCCGATGGCGCGTGATAGGGTCCGGCAAACGCCAACGCCTGGGAGATCGTCCTATGCCGCCATTGTTCCTGCGCGTGTTCGCCGCGCTGGCCGCCGTCTTTGCCGGGTGCTGCGTCGCGCGCGCGGAAAGCATCACCGTGACGCATTATGGCTCGGCGTTCTATGGCGCGCCCTACGCGGTAGCGATGGCAAAGGGCTTCTTCCGCGAGCGCGGCGTCGATATCACCGGCATTCTGACATCGGCCGGCGGCGGGACCTCGGTGCGCAACATGCTGGCGAGCGACCTGCCATTCGGCGAGGTCGCGCTGTCCGCCGCGGTGGCGGCGATCAACCATGGCCAGCCGTTGAAGATCCTGTTCGGCGGAGTCGATACCATCGACGACATCGTCTGGATCGCGAAGAAGGGCTCGCCACTGCATTCGTTCCAGGACCTGCGCGGCAAGCGGGTCGGATTCACCTCGCCAGGCTCTGCTACCAACATGATCATCCTGATGGCACTGAAGGCGCAGGGCATGACGACATCGGACATGCAGCTTGTTGCCGCGGGGGACATCGGCGCCAATCTTTCCGCCGTGTTGAACGGGGCGATCGATGCCGGCATGACCGGCGAGCCGGTGTGGTCGGAGAACCGGGACAAGGCGCAGATCGTGTTCCGCTCCTGCGATGTCGTGCCGTGCAACATGATGCAGTCGGTCGGCGTGACGACGGACGACTACCTGGCCACAGCAGATGGCAAGAAGACGCTGGCCGCCATTGTCGCCGGCCGGCGTGATGGCGTGCGGTTCATCTATGCGCACCCGGATGAGGCGGCCGATATCGTCGCCAAGGCCTATAGCGGCGAGCCTGCGCTGTATCGCGCGGTGTTCGCCAACTTTGTGAAGATCCACTATTGGACCGAGGGCGAGATCGACACCGAGGGCATGAACCACATGGTCGAGGGCTTGCAGATCATGGGCCAGCAGAAGGGCCCGGTGGACTGGCCGAAGCTGGTCGATGCGGAGTTCCTGACCCCGAAAACCAACTGATGCCGCGGGATCACCCGATCCAGCCCATGATCCACGCGACGATGCGCGGCGTCACGCGAGTCTACCAGGCTGGCAAGCCGTTGCACGCGCTGGGTCCGATCGACCTGGATATCGCGCGCGGCGAGTTCTTTGCGGTGGTCGGCCCGTCCGGCTGCGGCAAATCGACGCTGCTGGATGTGCTCGCCGGGCTCAACGCGCCGACCGAAGGCAGCATCAGTTTCGAGGACAAGCCTGTGGCGGGACAGGTGCCCGACGGTGTCGGCGTGGTGTTCCAGGAGGACGCCAGTTTTCCCTGGCTGACGGTGCGGGACAATGTCGCGTTCGGCTTGCGCCGTGCCGGGATGGATGCCGCCGAAATTGCACGCCGCGTCGAATATGCCGTCGGGTTCATGGGATTGCGCGACTTCGCAACCGCCTACCCGGCGCAGCTTTCCGGCGGCATGCGCCAGCGGGTCTGCATCGCACGCACGCTGGTGCTGCAACCCCGGCTCATCCTGCTGGATGAACCGTTCGGCGCGCTGGACCAGCAGACTCGATTGCTCATGGGCGACGAGTTGCTGCGGCTATGGCGCGAGACCGGGGCGACAGTGCTGCTGATCACCCACGCGCTGGACGAAGCGGCCATGCTGTCGGACCGCGTCGGCGTGATGTCGGCGCGTCCCGGCTGCTTCATCGATCTGGTCGAGACACATTGGCCGCGCGACCGCGACAGCCGCATCGTCTCTGACGAGGCATTCGGCCATGTCACCGCGCGGCTATGGAGCACGCTGCGTGGGGAATCGATGAAGGCCATCGGGCGCGCGTCATGACCCGGGCAGCGGCGGTGCGCTGGACTCGGATTGCCCTGGTCGCCGGGTGCGTCCTGCTGCTGGAAGCGGTGTGCCGGCTGCACATGATCAATCCGCTGACGCTGATCCCGCCCAGCGCCATGGCGATCGCAATGGTGCGAATGATCGCGTCGGGCGAGATGATTGGCGACATCGCGCACACCTTCAGTGCGGTGGCGATTGCCGCGGTGGCGTCGGTAATTGCGGGGTTCGCGCTTGGCACGGCGATTCACGGGGTGCCGCGCGTGCGGCGGGCCATCGCGCCGCTGCTGGCGTCGTATTACGCCGTGCCAGTCTTCGTCTTTTATCCGCTGCTGGTGGCGCTGTTCGGACTGACCATGCTGCCGCTGATCGCCATTGCCTTCATCGCAGCGGTGCCGGCCATGGTCATCGCCACACTGACGGGACTGGATCGCGTGCCGCGCGTGCTGCGCAAGGTGGCTCGCGTGCATCGCATGGGCGCGCTGCGCACCGCGTTGCTGGTGGTGCTGCCGGCGGCGCTCCCCAGCCTGTGCAACGGGATAAAGCTCTGCCTGGCTTACGCTTTCATCGGCGTGATCGCCGGCGAGTTCATCCTGTCCAGCGGCGGCCTGGGCTACGGTATCGCCTACGCCTACGAAAGCTTCGAGAACCGGCCGATGTATGGCCGCATGTTGTTCGTCCTGCTGGTTGCCATCGTCGTCAATGGTTTGCTGCAGGTGTGGGAGGTGCGGCTGAATCGCCGTCGTGGCCAGGCATGAGCGACACAGCACAGCCGTGGCGCCGCATGCGCACCGGGGTCATCGATACGCTGGCGATGGTGCTGGTAGTGTTCGTGGTGTGGCAGGCGCTATTCGCGTACGCCGGAGATGTCGCGATCAGCCCGCCGCTGGTGACGATCCGTTATGCTGCGGGATTGATCGACAGTGCGTCATTCTGGCCGCATGTCGGCGCGACGATGCTCGCCTTCGCCTATGCGCTGCTGATTTCCGCTGTGCTGGGCGTGGGAATGGGGCTGTGGCTTGGTTTGCGCCGGTTCGCCGGCGACGTGGCGGAACCGATCCTGGTGTCGCTTTATACGATTCCCAAGGTGACGCTGTATCCGGTGATGCTGCTGGTGTTCGGCCTCGGCCTGTCGGCGAAGGTGGCGTTCGGCGTGATCCATGGGATGATCCCCATCGTGCTGTTCACCCTGGGCGCGGTGAAAACGCTGCCGCCGGTCTATCTGCGCTCCGCCCGCGCCATGCGCCTGACCCCGATGCAGACCGGCTTTCGCGTGCTGCTGCCAGCCGTGCTGCCGGAGATCGTCAGTGGCCTGCGCATCGGATTTTCCGTGACCCTGCTGGGCGTGCTGATCGGCGAGATGTTCGCCTCGCAGCGCGGGTTGGGATTTCTCATCATCAACGGCATCAATCTGCACAACGTGCGCATGACCACGGCGGTGACAATGATCGTCATCCTGTTCGCGGTCGCCGCCAACGGCCTGCTGCTGTTGCTGGACCGGCGCGCGCAGCCGGGATGAGCCTGACTTGACGTGCGCCGCCGAGGGCACACGATGGGCGTCGACTGGTGCCAACCAAGCCTGGAGGAAACGGCAATGGCGGATGTGCGGATCGTGGCGACCGGCCTGGGTTTTCCCGAGGGGCCCGTGGCGATGCAGGACGGCTCGGTGATCCTCACCGAGATACGCAACCGGCGCGTGTCGCGCATCACGCCGGATGGCACGGTGACTACGCTGTCCGACACCGGCGGCGGCCCGAACGGGCTGGCTCTCGGCCCGGATGGCGCGCTGTACGGCTGCAACAACGGTGGTAGCCGCTATGTAGCCGGATCGTCGATGGGACAGGGGCCTCTGGAGGGCTACAGCCACGGCTGGATCGAGCGCATCGACGCGAAGACCGGCGAAACGCGACATCTCTACACCGAGGCCGGCGGTAATCGGCTGTCCGCGCCGAACGACCTGGTGTTCGACGAGCATGGCGGGTTCTATTTCACCGATCTCGGCAAGCGCTACGCGCGGCATCGTGATCACGGCGGGTTGTACTATGCGCTACCGGATGGCTCCAAGGTGATGGAAATTGCCTATCCGATCCTCAGCCCGAACGGTTGCGGTCTGTCACCGGACAACCGGACCGTCTACGTCGCCGATACCGAAAGCGCGCGGCTCTGGGCGTTCGAAATCGTTTCGCCGGGTGTGGTGAAAAAGGACACCACCCACGCCCCGCACGGCGGCCGGCTGGTTGGCAGCATAACCGGCCATGCGCGGTTCGACAGCCTGGCGGTGACCGCGAGCGGCAATATCTGTGTCGCCACCTTGAACACCGGCCACATCACCGTGTTCTCGCCGCAGGGCGCGGTGCTGGAGCAAGTGAAAATGCCGGATACGTATCCGACCAATATCTGCTTTGGTGGCGCAGATCTTCGCACTGCCTATGTCACCCTGTCGGATAGTGGCAGGCTCGGCACGATGCAATGGTCGGAGCCCGGGTTGAAGCTGCACTACGCATAGCCCTCGAGGGGAAGTTTCCGTCAAGCCTGTTCGATCACGCTCTCGCTCATGTTGTCGTTACGGAACTTGCGCCGGCCCTGGGGCGTTATCATTTATGCACACCAAGGATCGCAGCAGGAGAGTTCAGCATGAGCGATAATTTGCAAGGTACCGCGCGCGAAATGGGCGGCCGCGTGCAACGGAAAGTCGGCGAGGCGGTCGGCGATGCCAAGACGCAGGCCGACGGTCTGTACAACCAGGCGGCGGGCACAGCGCAACAGATGTGGGGTCAGGCGCAGGAGGCCACCGACCAGGTGAGTGGCGCGATCCGTGCGCAACCGCTGATCGCGGCGGCTGTCGCGGTGGGCATCGGCTACATTCTCGGGCGCCTGACTGCCTGAGCGTTCCACACCTCATTGCATTGGCGCGGGCACCCGGTTGGTACCGCTGGCGCGCCCGCGCTCAAACTCATTTCAGCACGCCGCGCGTCGGCCATGCCACTGTGGGAGATTGAATAATGCCGGCGGCCATCCTGAAGTCCCGCGTCAGCGAGGGCTTGCCCTATCCACGTGGTGAGCACTGGGATGGCCTCGGCGTCAATTTCTCGCTGTTTTCGGCAAACGCCACCAAGGTGGAGTTGTGCCTGTTCGACGATTCAGGTCAGACGGAACTGGAACGCATCGAACTCCCTGAATATACCAACGAAATCTGGCACGGCTACCTGCCAGACGCACGCCCCGGCACGATCTACGGCTATCGCGTGCACGGGCCGTACGATCCGGAAAACGGCCATCGCTTCAATCCCAACAAACTGGTGCTTGACCCTTATGCCAAGTCGCATGTCGGTGAGCTGCGTTGGGATCACGCCTGCTTTGGCTACACGATTGGGGCGGCCGGCGACGACCTGACCTTCGACAAGCGCGACAGCGCACCCTTCGTGCCGAAATGCCGGGTGATCGATCCAGCCTTCACCTGGGGACGCGAGCACTCGCCACGGGTGCCCTGGGACCGCACGATCATCTACGAAACCCATGTCCGCGGCTTTACCAAGCTGCATCCAGCAGTGCCGGAGGCGCTGCGTGGCACGTTCGCCGGCCTCGGACGCAAGGAAGTCGTCGACTACATCAGCGCCCTCGGCATCACCTCGATCGAACTGCTGCCGATCCACGCCTTCGTCAATGACAACTATCTGCTGGACAAGGGCCTCACCAATTACTGGGGCTACAACACGATCGGCTTCTTCGCGCCGGATCCCCGCTATTCCGCCATCCCCGCTTTCGTGTTTTCCGAGTTCAAGGAGATGGTCGCGCGCCTGCACGATGCCGGCATCGAGGTGATCCTCGACGTGGTGTACAACCACACGGCGGAAGGCAACGAGCGCGGCCCGACCTTGTCCTTTCGCGGCATCGACAACGCGTCCTACTACCGCCTGATGCCGGATCAGCCGCGCTACTACATCAACGATACGGGAACCGGCAACACGCTCAACATGACGCATCCGCGCGTGCTGCAGATGGTCACCGACAGCTTGCGCTATTGGGTCAGCGAGATGCACGTGGATGGCTTTCGCTTCGATCTCGGCACCATCCTGGCGCGCGAGCATGACGGGTTCGACGAAGGCCACGGCTTCCTCGATTCGTGCCTGCAGGATCCGGTGCTGTCGCAGGTCAAGCTGATCGCCGAGCCATGGGACATCGGTCCCGGTGGCTATCAGGTGGGCGGCTTTCCACCCGGCTGGGCCGAGTGGAACGACAAGTTCCGTGACAACGTGCGCGCCTTTTGGAAGGGCGACGAGGGCCAGTTGGCCGAGATGGCGACCCGCCTCGCTGCTTCCGCGGACTGCTTCAACAAGCGCGGGCGCAAGCCCTGGGCGAGTGTGAACTTCGTCACCGCCCACGATGGTTTCACGTTGCACGACCTCGTCTCCTACAACGAGAAGCACAATGAGGCGAACGGCGAAGACAACCGCGACGGACACTCCGACAACCGGTCGTGGAATCACGGTGTGGAGGGGCCGACCGACGATCCGAAGATCTGTGCGGTACGCGACCGTCAGAAGCGCAATTTGCTCGCCACGCTATTGCTCGCACAAGGTACGCCGATGCTGCTGGCGGGCGACGAATTCGGCCGCACGCAACAGGGCAATAACAACGCCTATTGCCAGGACAACGAGATCAGCTGGATCAATTGGGATATTGGCGAGAGCGGGACGGAACTGGCGGAGTTCGTCCGCAAGCTGATCGCGTTGCGCAAGTCGTTTCCTATCTTGCGCCGTTCGCGTTTCCTGACTGGCGAATACAACGCCGACCTCGACGTGAAGGACGTGAGCTGGCTGACACCCGATGCGACCGACATCGAGGACTGGCACGATGGCAACGCGCGTTGCTTCGGCATGCTGATCGATGGCCGTGCACAGGCGACCGGCATCAAGCGCCCGGCGATGGACGCGACGGCATTGCTCGTGTTGAACGCGCACCACGACGTGGTGAATTTCCGCCTGCCGGAAGTGGTCGGCGGCAATGTCTGGCGCTGCCTGGTGGACACCAACGCCCCGGACGTCGAAGGCCAGAAGCGGTTTCGCTCGGGTGATGAGTATGCCGTGACGGGGCGTTCATTCCTGCTGCTGGTGCTGGAACCAGAGACGAAGAATTCTATCGGGCTGCGCCGCGCGCTTGCAGCGTTCAGGCACATGGCGGAGCAACCGATACCGGTTGCCAATCCCGAGACAGAGCAAGCAGCCGCGCTGGAGACCGAGCGGGCGCAAGGCTGATCGTCAAGGTCCGGCCAGAGGCACCGGTCGCGCAGGTCAAACCCGGGCGTGACGGGGGCGTGCAAGGGGCGCCGTGCCGCGCGTTGCAAGCTTCATAAGCCCTTCAAGCGACACGGGATCCGAGAGGCATGCCAGCTTCTCTGCCGGTGTCATCGCGTCGAGTGCCTCCCCTGGCGTTTGCGCGACATCGAGCCTGGCGCGCGCTACCGCGGATGCGACGTCGACCGCATCGGCGCGCATCGGCACTGTCGCCGGCAACATTTGCCGGTGCGCCGCATACAGCACCGGATCCTGGAGCAATCGCAGCACCCCTCCCGTCGCATTCTGCGCAGTCGATGTCTCTCGCGTCAGCCGATGGGCGCGCGCCAACACGTCGGGCGGCTGCGTTTCCTCCGGAATGCACAAAAGTCCGAGCATTCGCAACGCCAGGCCGGCGCCGCGCTGCGCGGTGAAAGCCGCCAGGGGAATAGCCAGCGCCAGGCCAAGCACGACCGGCGCCATCCATAATGCGAGCGACGACGACACCGCCCAGGCAGCGCCGCCCAACGCGAGGCCGAGCATTGTGTGCCAGCGATACTGCGCCGCAGTCACGCGAAACGGCACACTGCCATCGTCACGCCGCTGCGCGTTCCATCCGGAATCGCGGCCGAACAGGATGGTCGTGACATGCAACGACTGCGTCAGCATCACCACCGGTGCCATCAATCCGGCAAGCAGCGTTTCCAGCACCAGGCTCGCCAACAGTCGCAGCAAACCGCCGGAGCCACGACGATCCGCACGTCGTAACGTGAGCGCCCCGAGGAATTTGGGGATCAGCAGCAAAGCCATGGTGCCGACGAACATCCACATGGCGCGGACCGGGTCGATCACCGGCCATTGCGGAAATAGCGAGTGTCCCGCCGGAAAATAGTTCGGCGGCACAAACCGTGCCTGCACGGCAATCAGGATGCCGCACAGCAGGAACAGCAGCCAGAGCGGTGCGGTGATGTAGCTGCCGATGCCCGTGAGCAAATGCAAGCGGCTGATCGGGTGCAGTCCGCGCGCCGGCAGCACGGCGGCATGTTGCAGATTGCCCTGGCACCAGCGACGGTCGCGGATTGCCAGGTCAGTGAGGGAAGGGGGGCATTCCTCGTAGCTGCCGGGCAGCGCGGGCACCATGTGGATCGCCCAGCCGGCGCGGCGCATCAACGCGGCCTCGACGAAGTCGTGGCTCATGATCAGGCCGCCGAACGGTTTCCTTCCCGGCAGCTCCGGCAGTCCTGCTGATTCGGCGAAAGCGCGGGTGCGGATCAGGGCATTATGACCCCAGTAATTGCCTTCCGCGCCATGCCACCAGGCGATCCCCTGCGCGATCAGCGGGCCATAAACACGGCCGGCGAATTGCTGCAAGCGGGCGAACAACGTGCTGCCACCGGTCACGATCGGCAGCGTCTGGATCAGACCGACGCCGGGGTGCCGTTCCATCGCGTTCACCAGATGGATCAGCGCCGCGGCGTCCATCACGCTGTCCGCGTCCAGGATCAGGAACTGCGGATAGGCCGCGCCAAAGCGTTTGACCCAGTCGGCAATGTTGCCCGCCTTGCGCGCCGTGTTGCGTGGACGGTGGCGATAGAAGATGCGGCCGTCCCCACCGGTTCCCAGGCGCAATGCCAGGAACGCGGCTTCTTCCTCGATCCACGTGTCGGGGTCGGTGGTGTCGCTCAGGATGAAGATGTCGAAGGCTTCGCCTGCCGGACCGGCTGCCCGCAGCGACTCCCAGATGGCCTGCAATCCGGCGATCACGCGCGTCGGCGATTCGTTATAGGTCGGCATCAGCAGCGCGATGCGCGATGCCGGCACGGTCATGTCGCCAGTCAGCAGACGTCGCCCGCCACCAGACAGCAACGAAAAGAATCCCGCGAGCGCACTGGTGAACGACAGCGCGATCCAGGCGAACAGCGCGACGAACAGCGCCAGCATGACGATGGCCAGAACGGTCGGTCCATTTACCGCGAGCACGCGGTACATCTCGTGGGTGGCTTCGACCGTCATCGCTACGGCAGCGCCAATCACCAGCGTGCGCCGCGTGCCGATCAGCCGCGGCTCGGTTGGCAGCCGCCCACGACGTTCAGGGGCAATGCGCAGCGATTGCGTCGGCATCGTCAGCGGTGCCTCGTCCGGCAGCGCACGGAACGCGGCGGTGCTCGTCACGACGGTGTCCAACGCGCGATCCATGTCTCGGTCAGTGGCTTGTCGCCATCCATCAGCCGGGCGTGCAGCTCCACCACCGTCTGCTTTTGCGTATCGAGCTCGATGCTGATGCGCCAACCGCCAAGGTCCGGGTTGGGCTCCGCGACCGCGTGCACGATCTTGCCTTTGTCGGTGCCGACATCCAGCGCAGGCGCCGTCTCCGCCTTCCAGGCGTCGAGCGCGGCGCCAGCGAAATCGATTACATACTGCCGGTTGTCTCCGTTGAAGGATTTGCCGCTGCGGGTCTGCACCACTTGCGCGAACGGCCCGGGTTCCGGTTCCGACCAGCACCAGTGCATCTGGTACGCCAGCTTGAATTCGCTCTTGGCTTTCAACGGATCGTGCGGGCGCCAGAATGCGACGATGTTGTCGTTTACTTCCTTGTCGGACGGGATTTCCACCAGTTCGACAACACCCTGGCCCCAATCGCCGCGCGGTTCGATCCACAGCGACGGACGCTTCTGGTACAGCGCTTCCAGATCCTGATAGTCGGTGAACTTCCTGGCGCGTTGCAGCAAGCCAAAGCCGCGCGGGTTGGTGTCCGAGAACGCGCTGATCTGCAAATTGCGCGGATTAGTCAGCGGCCGCAGGATGCGCTCGTCGTGTCCGGTGCGCAGCGCCAGCGCGTCGGTATCATGCACCGCGGCGCGCCAGTCGTTGGCCGCACCTTGGTCGTTGGGTCCGAAGAAGAACATGCTGGTCAGCGGCGCCAGGCCGGCCTGGGCAAGATCGACGCGCGGGTAGATCGTTGCATCTGCGTCGAACAGAGTTTCCTGGCCGGGCCGAATGACGAAACGCAACGCCCCGGCGGCGCTTTCGCTGTCGAGCAAGGCGTGGACGGTGATCGAATCGACGCCAGGCGCAGGGCGTTCCAGCCAGAAGCTGCGGAACACCGGGAACTCCTCGCCGGAACTGTCCGCGGTTTTGATCGACAGGCCGCGTGCCGACAATCCGTAGCCCTGGCCACGCGCGAGGGCCCGGAAATAGCTGGCGCCGAGGAACGCGCAGATCTCGTCGAAGTAGTCCACCCGGTTCAGCGGAAATTGCAGGCGGAAGCCGGCGAAACCGAGATCGCCGGTGGGCGGCTTCACCTTGTCCCAGGTGAACAGGTCGGCACTGTAGGTAACAGGTGTGGCATGGCCATCGGCCACCTCGAAGATGTCCACGCGATCCTTGTAGAGGTAGCCGCGATGGAAGAACTCCGCGGTGAAATTGCTGCCTCCGCCGAGCCAGAGCGCCTTGTCCGGCCTGAAGCGGATCGACTGATAGACCGGGTATTCGAGGTCGCTCAGCTCCTTGGGCAGCGTCGAGTCCGGCGGCTTGAACGGCTTCGCCGCAAGTTGCCGTGCCAGGCCCGGAACCGTGTCATTGTCGAATGACGTATCTTGCGGGGGGTCCGCCGCGGCCCGGGTGCCAAATGCCAGCAATAGCGATGCCCCTCCGCACAGAATTTCGCGACGACGCACCGGCGCCTCCCTGCTGTTGTCCGGTTGCAGCAAACCGGGGGATCGCGGCAATATCGTGCAGTCCAGCACGGGCTCACCGGAAGTTGTTGCTGCACTGCGTTGCCCACGGCCCAGCGGCGTGACGGCATCACCCCAGCGTTCGCATTACATGAGTTTGAGCAACAAAAACCCGCCGACCACGCCGGCGGCCAATGCGCCCGTGACCAGCGCCAATCGCCGCTCGATGAAATCGCGCACCGGGTTGCCGAACGCCCGCAGCAGCGCTGCCACCAGGAAAAACCGCATGCCGCGCGTGGCGATGCTGGCGGCCATGAAGAGCCAGAAGTTGAAATGCGCGGCACCGGACGCGATGGTGACAATCTTGTATGGAATCGGCGTCAAACCCTTGATCAGGATCACCCATAAACCGTACTGCGCGTAAAGCGCCTGGAACGCCGCAAAGCGATCTCCATAGCCGTACAGGCGGATCAGCGGCTGGGCGAGCTGGGCGAACACGGCGTAGCCGATGTAATATCCCAGCGCGCCGCCGACCACGCTGGCGACGGTGCAGATCGCGGCGTAGCGCCAGGCCTCGCGTGGCCGTGCCAGCGCCATCGGAATCAGCAGTGCATCCGGCGGGATCGGGAAGCAGCTCGCCTCGGCGAACGCCACAACGGCGAGCCACAGCGGGGCGCGGGGTGAGGCGGCCAGCGCCAGGGTACGGGCATAAAGGTTGCGAAGCATGCGGCCTCTTAGCAGGGCGCGATAGTCTGGTCACGCCTGGAAGCCGGCCTTATCGTCGGTGGAACGCCCGCCACTCGAGGATTCCGGATGCACCGCGCCGCCACCATCGCCATCGCGTTGACCCTTGTCATGACCAGCCCGCTCTCGGCGCAGGCTCCGGCACCAGCCGGTCCGCCGCACGCCTGGCTGTTTGGTGCCTGGGTGGGCGGTATCTTCCCGCCGCCGGTGACGCTGAGCACTCAGGAATGCCTGGCACAGCCGATGGTGATCTTCACGCGTGACGTGGTGATGCGCGCGGTGATGACCACGCCGGCCTATGGTCAGCGGCTGGTCGACACGGCGCGCGCCACCGCCACCGGTTTCGCAATCCGCCTGGTGTCTTCCGCTTCCGAGCCCGGTGGCGGAACGGGGTTTGGCTGCCCTGATCCGAACCTGCTGCCGGTGCAACGGCGCGGCGATAATGAGATCACCTTTCCCGGCTGCACTGATTTCCCATACCCGCTGATCCGCTGCGCCACACACTGAGTCGTGGCACGGCCAATCCAAGAGGAGATGTCACAACAATGACCCGCACCGTCGCTCGCCTGCTGGCGGAGAGTCTGGAAGCGCACGACGTGGACCAGATCTTTTGCGTTCCCGGCGAGAGTTATGTCGGCTTCACCAGCGCGGTGTTGCAGCGGAACACCATCCGCATGGTGGTGTGCCGGCACGAAGGCGGGGCGGGGTACATGGCGGTGGCCGACGGCCGGCTGCGCAGCCGTGCCGGCTGCTGCATCGTGTCGCGCGGCCCGGGTCTGTCCAACGCGATGGTCTCGCTGCACTCGGCCTACCATGACGCGACGCCGATGGTGATGCTGGTCGGCCAGGTAGAACGCAAGGATTTCGGCCGACTGGCATTGCAGGAACAGAATTATTCCCGGTTGCTGTCCGATGTCACCAAGCTGGTGATCGAGGTAAACGAGCCGGAACAGGCGTCGGAGGCGATCGCGCGCGCGTTCCACGTCGCGGAAAGCGGGACGCCGGGGCCCGTGGCGGTGATCCTGCCGGAGGACATCTTCGACGAAACCACCGATGCGGAGCCGGACCGGCCGCGGCCCAGGGTGCTGGCCGGGCCGCGTGCCGCCGATCTGGATCGGTTGGCGGACATGCTGGCGAAGGCGGAACGGCCGCTGGTTCTGGTGGGCGGCGCTCTGCTGGCCGATGCGCTATACGACGGCGCGGTGTACGGCGACCTGCGCCGCTTCGCCGAGGAATGGATGCTGCCGATCAACCCGACGCATCGCCGCCCGACGCTGTTCGATGCGCTGCATCCGAACTACGGCGGCTATATGGGCATTCGGGTTCCTCCCGATCTGATCAAGGAAATGAAGCGCGCCGACCTGATGGTCGCGTTGGGGGAGCGGCTGACCGATACCGTGAGCCAGTCGTACAGTTTTCCAGCGGCACCGCAGCCGCAACTGCCGCTGGTGCATGTGTGGCCCGATGCCAACGAGGTCGGGCGCGTGTTCCGCCCCGATCTCGGCATCGCCGCCGATCCGCACGAGGTTCTGCGGGCTCTGCTGGCCCGCGGTGCACCGGCGGGCGCGGCGAAGCGCAAGGGCTGGGTGGAGGGGCTGCACGCGATCCATCGCAGGCTATTGGAAAAGACCTGGGAACCGACTTCCGACGGCGTGAACTTCGCAGCCATCGTCTGCGAGGTTGACAAGCACCTGGCGCCCGATGCGACGGTGACCTCGGATGCCGGCAATTTCGGCTCGTTCATCCATCGCTATATCGGTTTCAAGCCGGGGCAGGTGTTCCTGTCGTCGATTGTCGGCGCGATGGGGTCGGGCATGCCGATGGCGGTGGCCGCGACATTGCGCCGGCCGGGCACGCAGGTGGTGGCGTTCATGGGCGACGGCGGCGCGCTGATGATGGGCAACGAGATCGCCACCGCCTGCCAGTATGGCGGCAATCCGATCATGGTGATTTCGGACAACCAGATGTACGGCACGATCGGCATGCACAGCTACGTGCGCTATCCCGATCGGCCGTTCATAGGCGGAACGAAACTGACCAATCCGGATTTCGCGGCATGGGCACGGTCATTCGGCGCCGAGGGCATCACCATCCGAGAGGAGAACGAGGTGGCCGACGGCATTGCGCGTGCGTTTGCGGTGAAGACGAAACCTGTGGTGGTGCACTGCCTGACCTCGGCAATTCAGATGAGCGCGTGGCGGCGCTATCAGGGGGAGACGTTGCCCTGAGCCGGTTCGCTCGTCGTCATAGTCGGCGCAGGCCGGCGATCCACGCCTTCGCTGCGAGGGTCATGCGAAATCGTGGATGGCGGGCCTGCGCCCGCCATGGCGCGCCGGGTCGGCGATCCTTAGGCATCACCCCCGGTCAACTGCACTCCGCGCGAAAGCCGGCGCTGCCATGCCAACCTGCATGCGCACCGCCAGTGGCACCAGCATGCCCGATAGCAGCACCAGCGCACCCATGGCGAGCATCGGAATCTCGTAGTTGCCCGTGAGGTCGCGCAACAAGCCCACAAGCTGCGGTGCCGCGTAACCCGCGATATTGCCGACCGAGTTGATTACCGCGATGCCGCCTGCGGCAGCCGCCGCGCCGAGGAAGGCGGTCGGCAGGTTCCAGAACACCGGCAATGCACCCGAAATGCCAAAGCTGGCCAGGCAGAAGGCCGCAATCGCCAGTGCCGGGCTGACGCTAAGGAACAATCCGGCCAGCACCAGGCCGATGCCGCCAAGCAAGCAGGGGATGATCAAATGCCACACACGCTCCCCCGTTCGGTCCGAACTGCGTGAGAAGAAGATCATGCCGATCACTCCAGCGATCGCCGGCACCGACGTGAGGTAGCCGACATTGATGTCGCTGAAACCAAGGCTCTTGATCATCAGCGGCAGGAAATACGCCTTGCCGTAAACACCGAAGCCGACGAGTACATAGACCAGCATCAAAATGACGATGGTTGGCGATATGACCGCGCGGTGGAAGGGCAGATGCTTGCCGGCGGCGGCCTCGCGCTCATCGTCCAGCTTCGTTTCCAGCCATGCGCATTCGTCCGGCCGCAGCCAACGCGCCGCGGATGGACGATCTCGCAACAATAGCAAGCAGGCAGCAGCGAACAGCATCGCCGGCAGGCCCTCGGCCAGGAAGATCCATTGCCAGCCGGCGATGCCAAGCCAGCCGTTCAGCGCCAGCAGATGCCCGGCAATCGGGCCACCGATAATGCCGGCTGAGGCACCGACCGCGTAGAACACGCCCATGGCGCGGCCGCGGTGGCGGGACGGGAACCATTGGGTCATGAAAAACGCGACGCCAGGGAAGAAACCCGCCTCGGCCATGCCGAGCAGGAAACGAACGATGACGAAGGTGGTGACGTCGGTGACGAGAGCCATGCAGGTGGAGCACAGGCCCCAGAACAGCATGATCAACATGATCCAGCGCCGCGCACCCAATCGCGCAAGCACCATGTTGGCCGGCACCTGGAACAGTACGTAACTCCAGAAGAACGCGCCTGCGCCGAGGCCGTACGCTGTGGCGCTCATGCCCAGCGCCTTGTTCATGGTCAGCGCCGCAAACGATATGTTGAAACGGTCGAGCACGTTGATCAGATAAGCGAGACTCACGAATGGCACGAGGTGCCATGCGACCTTGCGCATGACGGCAGTTTCACGATCCGTGGTCATCGTATCCTCCAAACTCGGGTTCTGCGTCCCGGTCCCGGCAGGATAACGACGGAACGCAGGAAACTGCCAGGACTTTCCTCCACGGCTCCGTGAGGTGCCGGCGCCAGGCCGGATGGCGCGATTGCGTGTTGCGTGTACAATCGCAGCGATAGCAGCAAGAGTGAGGCGTGCCCCATGCGAATTGCCTTGATCCATGCGCTCAGTCATTCGGTGCCGGAGATCGTCGCCACGTTCCGCCGCGAATGGCCGGAAGCCGCGCTCGCCAACTTGCTCGACGACTCACTATCCGCCGATTTGGCGCGCGACGGGGCGTTGACGCTGGCAATGACCGAGCGCTTCCTGACGTTGGCACGTTATGCCAAAGGTTGCGGCGCCGACGGTATCTTATTCACCTGTTCTGCATTCGGTCCCTGCATCGAATCCTGCGTGCGGGACCTTGCTCCGTTGCCGGTGCTGAAGCCGAACGAGGCGATGATCGAGGAGGCGGTGGCACTGGCCGGCCCATCTGCCCGCATCGGGTTGTTGGCGACCTTCGCGCCGATGCTCGCATCCATGCCTGCGGAATTCGCCGCTGTCGCGCCTCGGGTGACGGTGGTGCCCTGTCTCGCGGCGGAGGCGTTGCCAGCGCTGGACCGGGGCGATGCAGCCGCGCATGATCGCGCCGCGGCGGAGGCGGCGATGGCTTTGCGAGATTGCGACATTGTGGTGCTGGGGCAGTTCAGCCTGGCTCGCGCGGCGCCGATGGTCGCCGAAGCCACCGGAAAGACGGTGCTGACGACACCGGATTCCGCGGTGCGCAAACTGAAGCGTCTGTTGATCCCGGCAGCAAAGGCAGCGTGACATGACCCTGGACGAATTCCGCACAACCATCGCAGAGCAAACCCCACCCGAAGGACTCAGCCACGCGCTGCAAACTTTGTGGTGGGACGCCAAGGGAGACTGGAACCGCGCGCATCATTGCGCACAGCAGGACGAAGAGCGTACCGGCTCCAGCGTGCACGCCTATCTGCATCGCAAGGAAGGCGACATGCGCAACGCGGCCGGTTGGTACAGCCGGGCAGGCCGCGTGCCGCCGACCTCCAGCCTCGAAACCGAGTGGGAGTCGCTGGCGCGCGAACTGCTTGGCGACGCCTAGCCGGTCCCTGTCATTGCGAGCAGCGCAGCGCCGCAACGCAGTCGCCGGGTCGAGTCGCGCCTATGCCGCGGTCCTGCTGCTGGTCACCATTTTCATTCTCTACGGCTCGCTGTTTCCGTTCGAGTATTATGAACGGGTGTATCCTGGCGGGCCTATTGCCTACCTGTTGAGTACGTGGCGGGATTGGGACCATCGCGGCGACCTGCTGTCCAATATCCTGCTGTATGTGCCGTTCGGGTTTTTCGGCACCTATGCTCTGCCGTCGCGAATGCCGGCATGGCTGCGTGCGCTGGTCATGACCGTCGCCGGCACCGCCCTGGCGTGTGGCGTCGAGGTTGCCCAGTTCCATGACGTTGGTCGTGTGACGTCGTTGGGCGACGTTTACGCCGACGCTATCGGCTCCGGCGTCGGCGGCGTGGCAGCGGCGACGATTGGCGCCTCGATGCGCTGGCCCTTCGTTCGCGAACTCGCAGCACATCCCGCCGCAACAGTTTTGGTCTGCATGTTTTTCGGTTATCGGCTGTTCCCCTACGTGCCGATGATCGATCTGCACAAATACTGGCACGCCGTGCGGCCGATGCTGGTGTCGCCGAGCCTGCCGCCGGTTGAACTGGCGCGTCTCGCAATCGCCTGGCTGCTTATCGCGGCCATCATTCAATCGCTCTACGGCCTGCGCAACTTCCTGCTGCTGTTTCCGTTGCTGTGCGGTTGTGAGTTCCTCGGCAAGGTGCTGATCATCGACAACGCGCTGACGTTGACCGACGTGGTGGGTGCCGCGGCGGCATATCTGCTATGGGCGCTGTGGCTGCGCGCGGTTCCGGGACGGTTCGTCATTATGGCGCTCGCCTTTGCCGGCATGATCACCATCCGGGAGTTCGGCTCGGTCCGATCTGCCGGCCCGCAGCACGATTTCGGCTGGATTCCGTTCGCAGGTTTCTTGCGCGGTTCGGCAGGTGCGGCAATGCAGGGGCTTTGCGAGAAGTTCTTTGAATATGGCGGGCTGATCTGGTTGCTGGACCGGGCAGGGGTGATCCTGCTGGTCGGCACGGTGCTGACAGCGGCGCTGCTGTTTGTTGCCAGTTATGCGGAATCCTGGCTGGCCGCAGGCTCGCCCGAAATCACGGATGCGGTGATGGCGCTGGTCATCGGCGGCGTATTCGGGCTGCTCCGTTACGCGGCACAGGAACCTGGCAATCACTCCGCAGCAGACGATACCCTGCGAGACAAGGCGAGCGTCGCTTAGGCGGCGTTCGCATCGTGCTGCCTGATGCACCACCGGGGTGGATGTCCTACGTGCCACTGCATCCGCGCGGCTTCGGCTGCACGCGATACAAGGCAGCGAAGTCGGTGTGGGTCAACAATGCAAGCCGGCCTCCACCGAAATGTGCGACATCCCGTTCGCCGCCGGCATCCAGCAGCAGCACGTAATCGAAGCCGCAGAGATCGATCGCATTCGGCGTCGTGAAAGCGTCATGATCCGGCATCGCGCCGACGTGCTCGGCGAGGGCTCGGTATTCGGGCTGCTGTTCGATCGGCTGTTGCGATGCATTGTCGAACAGGAACGGCCAAAAGGCATGGCGTTCGATCAGCAGCAGGCCCGGCATCTGCGCATCCACGCGCTGGCCGTCCGACAGGCGACGCCAACGCGGCGCGTCGTGCCAATAGTGGGGAGCTTCCGCCGTCGATACCGACGTTACGAACACCGTGGCGCCGGGTGGCACTGGAGCGATGCTTGCGCGCAGCTCGGCAACGTCAATGGCGCTCGCATGCCAGGCCATGGCCAGGATAGTCATGCGCGTCACGAACAACCCGGCGAAGCCCACGGCTGCCGCGGCTGCCATGGCGCGTGGCAGCCGCTGCGGCTGGATGCCGGCGAACAGCAGCGTTGCGAGCATGATGACAAAACGCGCATCGATGTTCTGTGCACCTTTCGCCGCGCTCGGCGCGATGGCAAACAGCAACACGAATGCCACCATGGCGATCCCGGAGCCTGCTCCGGCGCGGCAGCAGCGCGTCAGCAGCGCGAACGCCAGGAACAATGAGACGGCGGCAGCGGTTATGACGTCGAGCGTGAGGTCGTAATTGACGAAAGGCGCGAGAAGGAGTGACGCCTTGTCGTGCAACGAGAGGTACTCGATGGCGTTGCCGACGTGGGACAGCGGGGACGATGCATAGAGTGCCGCGGCCGGAAGGAATACCAGGGCCAGGCGCGCAACACGGTGGAGGACTTGCCGCAGTATCATGGGACGTCGCTGCCATACCCGTGCCGCCTCGTCACTGCCGAGGAGAACCGCAAGGAATGCCAGGCCCATGAGGTGGCAAAAGAACACAGCGATGGTGCCGAGCCCCGTCAATGCCACTGTCAATTCGGGCTTTGTGTCGCGCCAACGAACCCAGGCTGCGGCCAGCAGCAGCGCCAGACCGATGCTGGCGGTGAAGTTCAGAAAGCCCAGCAAAAACGTTTCGTTGTAGGCGATCAGGCCGACCGCGAGTGTCCACCACGAAATTTCGCCAAACACCGCACGGCTATAGGCAGCGGTGCCCAGAACCGGCAGCAACACAATGCAGGCTACAACAATGCGACCTGCCACATGCACCGGAAGCACGTGCAGCAGCGGCGGCAATACGAGGTCGATCGCAAGGTCGGGGATGATCGCCCAATGGGGCGTGGCCAGACGCGACAGGATCGGGTCGTGCGGCCAGGCCAACAGCACCATGCGCGCCAGGTGGTTGGGATAATCGAGCAGGGGAGGGACGTCCACCAGCAGCAGGGGAGCAGTCAGCGTCGCACATAGAAGCAGCAGTGCTAGCCACCAGGCCCGGCGATCATCGGAAGCGATTCGCATGACCGGCGCGGCATCGGTAGCATCTACAACTGGGCTTGGAGAGGTATCGATGGCAGACGATCCGGTAAATGACGCTCGGGCCGTTATGGACGGGTTCATGGCGGCGTTCAATGCCGAGGACGCGGAAGCAATTCGCACGCGGTGGTTCCATTTCCCGCATGTCCGATTTCATAGCGGAATCGTGTCGGTGATGCAGCGGCCGGAGGATTTCCATAACCTGGTCTGGTCCCGTAGCGGGCAGGCCGAGGGTTGGACTCGGTCCGCCTGGGATTACGTGGACGTCATTGATGCCGGTCCGGACAAGGTCCACTTCCGCGTCCAGTTCACGCGGTATCGTGAGGACGGTGGCGCGATCGGCAGTTATCGATCGCTGTACATCGTTACGCTCCAGGACGGGCGGTGGGGAATCCAGGGGCGATCAAGTTGGGCGGCGTAGCGGGATGGCGGTGTCGTGCGTGATGGCGCATGATCGGCCGGCACAGACTTCGATCGGGAGGGCGTATCATGGATGCCGACGCCAAGAAGACAACGCTGAGGATGATCCCCTATGGGATCTACGTGCTGACCGCCGATGATGGGAAGGGCAATATCGGTGCGGCGACGGTGAACTGGGTGACGCAGGGGTCGTTTGCACCGCCGCTCGTCGTGGTGGGGGTGAAGGCTGACTCCGGCGCGCATACCGTGGTGAAAGGCACTGGCAAATTCGCGTTGAACATGCTCGGCAAAGACCAGAAGGGGCTGGCGTTCACCTTTTTCAAGCCGGCAAAGATGGAAGACGGCAAGCTGTCGGGCCAGGCGTTCCATCATGGAGCCAACGGCGTGCCGATCCTGGATGCCGCGATCGGCGCTGTCGAATGCGACGTGAAGTCGATCGTCGAAATTGGCGATCACCACATCGTGGTCGGTGAGGTGACCGAGGCGCATTTGCCGAAGCCGGTGGAAGGGCGGCCGGACGCGCTGATCCTGGAGATGAAGGATCTCGGTGACAACGTGTACTACGGGGGCTGACAAGGGAGGAACCCAGTCGTGATCAACAAATTTGCGACGGTTTATCCGGGCCATGTTGACATGCCGGATCATGGTCAGGACGCAACGCCGGCGAACCAGCGGCGCTTTGCCAACGACCAGCTTGCCGGGGTGTTCGCCAAGACCGAGGCGATCGCCAGGGTCATGGACGAAACCGGCTGGGACACGCTGTGGCTGGCGGAACACCACTTCCAGTACGAAGGCTATGAGGTATTGCCGAACCTGCTGATGGCGGCGGTGCATCTTTGCCATCTCACGCGCAACCTGAAGATCGGGTGCGGCTTCAACATTGCGCCGATGTGGCATCCGCTACGGCTCGCCGAGGACTATGCCTGTGCGGACATCATGACCAAGGGCCGCACTGTGTTCGGCGTCGGCCGCGGTTACCACTCACGCGAGGTGGAAACGTTCGGCGCACCGATCCTCGACCAGGACGCCAACCGCGAATTGTTCGAAGAGCAGGTCGAGATCATTTTCAAGGCGTTCGATAATGAAAGGTTCTCGCATCGGGGCAAACATTACACGCTGCCGCCGGAGGTGCCGTATCGCGGCTATACGTTGAAGGACCTGACGCTGGTGCCGCGGCCGATCCACCGTCCGGTGGAATGCTGGCAGCCGGTGGTCAGCGCCAGTGCGCGCGGTCTGGATTTCATGGTGAAGCACGGCATCAAGGGCGCGGTGGGCGGCGGCGCGGCCACGATGCAGTCTGGGCCGATCACCGCTTACCAGGAGGCAGCGCATCGCGCGGGCAAGGATCTGAAGCTCGGCGAAAACCTGATGATCGGCATCTTCGTGCACCTGGCCGACACGCAGGCGAAGGGGTTGAAGGAGATCACGCCACTTTACGAAGAGCATGCCAAGATGTTTGCGCCGCTCGGTTTCCTGCCGGGCGTGACGAAAGAACAGATCGCGGCGATCGGGCAACGCGGCGGCTGGTATGCGGCCGGGGTGCCGACCGTGGAACATTTTATGAAGATGGGCGCCTGGTTCACCGGGCCGCCGGAGGAATTGGTGGCGTATCTGCGCGACCTCGAATCTCGCTATCCGGGGCTGGAGCATATCAATCTTTCAACGCCCATCGGGACGCCGCTCGCGGTGATGCAGGAGCAATTTAGATGGATTGCTCAGGCTGTGATGCCGGCGTTTCAGGGGCGGTCCGTGTCCAGTTGACCCGATTGCTCTTCATCTTCACTACGATGCGGCGGCGTGGCCATCCCGACTCCTTCAGCGTCAGGCGCACCCTCAGTGGGCTGGCGGCGCGGAACAGGATCGGGGCGGCCCGCCTTACCAAGAAGCGCAGTTGGGACACGGAGCCTTCTATCGTCATCCAGGGCCAGTTGACCACGAGCTTACGCGCAGGCGTGGTGCCTGTTGGCGACAGCGACTCTACGTCCACGGGCTTGTCTGCGACCCGGTTGCTCCGCGCCGGCCGGGCGATCAGGAACGGCCATCGCACGTTTACCGCGCGAACATAGTAGTCGGGATTCGAGCTTTCGCCGATCACCATGGCCACGTGCCAGCCGTCGCTTGATACATCCGATACAATGACGGCAAACTCCGGCACCTCCGGAAGTGGGCGGTCCTGATCGTCGACCGCGGGCCCGTCTTGCTCCGCGAGATCCCCATCGGGATCGGGGCGAAACAGCGTGGCCATCAGCGGCTTTGCAACTCGTCGCCGGCAAGACGCTCGCAAAGCCTGGCCATCTCGGTGTGATCGGCATCTGGCCCGAACATCGTTTGCGCAGCCAAGACCAGTTCCTTGCACAAGGCACTGACCGGCGTCGGCGTACCGGTCTCGCGTCCGACCTGCAAGGCGATCGACACGTCCTTTGCCAGCAGGCCAAGGGTGAAGCCGGCATCGAACGAGCGGGACAGTACGAACTGCTTGAATTTCTTCTGTGTCGAATTGTTCATGCCCGTGGCGGCATTCAGCACGTCCACCATGACCGCGGGATCCAGTCCGAAGCGTTGGCCGATCAGCAATGCCTCGATGCCGATGAGAAATCCGCCGGTGGAGACAAGATTGTTCAGCGCTTTCATCGCCTGGCCGGAGCCCACCGCCCCGGTGCGTAGCACAGACGCGCCCATCGCCGACAGCACGGGCATGACGCGATCGATGACGGCCGCGTCGCCACCCACCATGATGGCGAGTTGTCCGGTTTTCGCACGCGGCACGCCACCGGAAACGGGCGCGTCAATCAGATCGCCACCAAGCGCGTGCACGCGTTCGGCGAGTTCCTGCGTTACCGACGGCACGCCGGAGCTCATTTCGATGACCACCGTGCCGGGGCGCATGCCTGCCAGGAGATTATCGTCGCCGCTTTCCAGCACCTTGGCGACAATGGCGCTGGTTGGCAGCATGGTCACCACGACGTCGGAAGCGGCGGCGAGTTCACGCAGGCTGTCTGGTGCGTTGCCACCGATCTGCTGCACGAAGTTGTTGGCAATCTCGCGCCGGGAATCATTCACGTGCATGGTGAAGCCGGCGCGCACCAGACAGGCCGCCATCGGCCAGCCCATGTTGCCGACGCCGACGAAGCCGACGCTGGGCTTGTCTGCCATGCTGGCTATCCTTTCGTGCTATCAACGTCCTTGAATACCTCGGTCGCGATACGGAACGCTTCCAGGCAGGCCGGGATGCCGCAATAGGCGCCGATCTGGAGCAGGATCTCCTTGATCTCGTCACGCGTTACGCCGTTGTTCAGCGCCGCTCGCAGATGCAGGCGGAATTCGGCGCCGCGATTCAATGCCGCCAGCATCGTGAGGTTGATCATGCTGCGGGTTTTGCGTGGCAGGCCCGGGCGGGTCCAGATCATGCCCCAGGCGACCTCGGTGGTCATCTGCTGGAACGCTGCGTTGAAGTCGTCGGCGCGCGCGACCGAGCCGTCCACGTAGTCGGCGCCGAGCACCTCTCGCCGCACATCCAGTCCCTTCTTGAATAGATCGCTCTGGTATTCAGGGCGGTTCGGGATTTCCGGCATGGCTTGTCTCCGTGTTGTCGCGACTGCGGCGGAACGTAGTGATTGCCTGCGCCAGCGGCAAGCGGTTGACTGCCAACGGCATACCGGAAGGGAGACAGTCATGGCGACGAAATCGGGCATCACCTACGAAGTGCTGGCGCTGCGCTACGGCATCTTTGACGGGCGCATGCAATACCAGAATTTCATCATCCCGGACGATCACGCCGCGCCCGATCCGCTGGACTTCTTCGTCTTCGCGATCCGCGGTAATGGTCGCACGATTGTCATGGACACCGGGTTCAATCCGGTCAGCGCCCAGCGGCGTGGTCGCGAACTACTTTGCTCGCCGGCGCAGGCGTTGGGCAACGCGGGCATCGAGCCGGCGGAGGTGAAGGACGTGGTGCTGACCCACATGCATTGGGATCACGCCGGCGGTATGGAGTATTTCCCGAACGCGACGTTCCATATCCAGGCGGCGGAGATGGCGTATTGCACTGGTCCGTGCATGTGCGAGCCCTTCCTCCGCCGGCCGTTCGATGTGGATGACGTGCAAAGTGCGGTGCGTGCGCTTTACTCCAATCGGTTGCGTATCCATGAGGGCACGGTGGAATTGGCGCCCGGCATCACGCTGCACCTGATTGGTGGTCATTCCGGTGGCATCCAGTCGATCCGCGTACCAACCGAGCGCGGCTGGGTGATGCTGGCGGGTGATGCCACCCATCTTTGGCGCAACATCCGTCAGCGCAATCCGTTTCCTGTGGTGGTGGATGTGGCGCGGATGCTGAAGGGGTTCGATATTCTGAACGGCCTGGCGGACGGGGAGGACCATGTCATCCCGGGTCACGATCCGCTGATCCTCAAGCGTTTTCCCCCACTCGGAGGCAATGCGGAAATCGTCAGGCTGGATCTGCCGCCGATCGCGTAGCAACGAAGCGGCACGGTGGGCGTTATCGGTGCAATGCGAAGGAGACGATGCATGGCTCGGCCTCCAGGCTCGCCACCCGGCCCAGGTCCGGATCCAAATCCGGCGCCGCCGCCACCGATCGAAGTGCCGCCGAGGCCCGACCCGATCCCACCCGGCGGTCCGCCCATGCCGACGCCGCTGTAACGGCGCTCCCGTCATTGCGCATGCTGACGTGACCCCGTACACCTCTCCAGAACTGCGGGAGGGGTGAACGGTCATGGACAGCGAACTTTCCGAACTGACCCGGGTGGCGCAGGCCTACGATGCGCGGCACGAATTCATCAGCAGCATCACCTGGCCGGCGGGCGCCCGGATCGCGGTCAACCTCACAGTCGATTTCGACGCGATGCTGCTGCGGCGGCTGATGCACGAGCCACCGATGCAGCTTGCGAAAGGCGAGTTCGGCGGCCGCGTCGGGATCTGGCGCCTGCTGGAGCTGTTTGAATCCCACAGCGCGAAGGCAACGATATTCACCCCCGGGCGAATCTGCGAATTGTATCCTCAGGCAATGCGGGCGGCAGTGCGCGGCGGACACGAGATCGCCGACCACATGTGGGAACATCGTGTGCCGAAAGAGGCGGCGCTGGAGCAGGACCATCTGCTGAAGACTGCGGCGGCGTTGGAAAGGATCGCCGGCCGGCGGCCGGTCGGCACGCGCAGCGACCACACGCGCGGGCTGCTGAAACGCGAAGGCTTTCTGTACAGCTCGCACGATTCTGCGGCACATCTTCCCTACTACATCTCCGACGATGCATCATCCGAAACCACCCTACTCAATCTGCCATTTCATTACGCGATCGACGACGCCATGTTCTACAGCTTCGCGTGGTTGGGCAGCGGCAATGCCGCCCAGCGGATCACCGATCCGGAACGGGTGTTCGACATGTGGTGGGCGGCGTTCCGGCAGCAATATCGAGAAGGCGGCTACCTGAACGTGGTGATGCACCCGTTTGTTTCAGGCCGCGCGTTGCGCATTGCCATGATGGACCGCCTGATCGCCAAGATGAAGACGCTGCCCGGCGTGTGGTTCGGAACCTGCGAGGAGGTCGCGCGGCACTGCCTCGCAACCTGCCCGCCGCGGCACGGCTGAAGGGAGGTTAGCACCAATGCCCTGGAAGGACGGTTACACAATCTCAGATGAGGTCGGCCTGGCGGATCGTGATCTGCATTGGCCGGATGACCAACGGTGCTGCGTCCTGATCACCGTGGACCTGAGTGTCGCGGCAGGACCTGCCGGCATCACCGCGACCGACCTTGCAAGCCCCGCGGCGGAATTCGCCCGGCACGACGGACTGGCGCATCTTCTTGCGGTGCTGCGCCGGCACGCGTTGCACGCGACGTTCGCAGTGCCGGCGGTGATGGCTCGGATTTTTCCGGACCAACTGCGCACGCTGATCGACCAGGGGCACGAGATCGCGGCAGAAGGGCTGCGCCACGAGGACGTCAGCGGTCTGTCGCGCGATGACGAACGCGAGCGTCTTGCACTAACCACGCAGGTTCTCTCCGAAGTGACAGGGCGGCGCCCGGCTGGCTGGTTCTCCCTGCCGCGGCAGGAGGATCCGTTTGCCGGCGGCACGATCAGTCCGCATACGGTCGATCTGCTGATCGAAGCCGGTTACGAGTATTTCGGCAACGGGCTGGCCGACGACATCCCGCATTATTGGGTCAGCGATTTTGCGTCACGCCGCGCGCTGCTGACGCTGCCGTACTATTATCATTTCGATGACCAGTTCTTCCTGCTGTTCCCGCGCAAGGGCACCGGGCTGGAGAACGCCGACATGCTGGCCCGCAACTGGAAGTCCGAGTTCGACGCGCAGTACCAGCGGGGCCGGCTGTTCCACATGACGCTGCATCCGCAAGGTGTTGGATGGTGCAACAGACTTCAGATGCTGGACGACTTTCTCGGCTACATGCGCAACATGCCGGGACTGTGGAACCCCACAGGCGCGGTGTGCGCCCGCTATTGGCGCGAGACGTATCCGGAACGAACGCATCTCCGGCTGGAACAAAGTATCTGGCAGGATTATGCGGGCAGTTTGAGTTAGAGTATTTCCACCCTGACTGGACCAACGACGCCCCCACCCACCCCTGTCATTGCGAGGCGCACAGCGCCGAAGCAATCTCCTGCCTGATGAGCCGAGGAACGCTCGTCAGGCAGGGGATTGCTTTGGCGCTGCGCCTCGCAATGACAGGGGTGTGGTGGGGGCGTCGTTGGTCCAATCGTGCCGAAAATGTTCCGGGCGGCGCGCTGATCACCGCCCGCGGAACACGGGCTTGCGACGCTCCTTGTGGGCGCGGATGCCCTCTTGCAGGTCCTCGCTCGCGCGAACGCGTCCCAGTGTCTGGCTGACCGCAACCATGCGTTCGACCGGCCCGACCGGCAGCACCTCGGCCGCCAGCCGCTTCAGCGTGCCCATCACCAGTGGCGCGGAGTCCAGCATCTGTTCTGCCATGGCCAGCGCCTCTGCCTCGTGCGTGCCGTTCGGCACCACGCGATTGACGAAGCCCACCTCATAGGCACGCTGGGCGGAAATCTTGCTGCACAACAGCATCATTTCCATCGCCAGCTTGTGCGGCATGCGCGATACCAGTGAACTGATCATGCCACCGGTGACGCCGAGTTTCGCCTCGGGATAGTAGAAGATCGTGCTCTCGGTGGAGACCATCAGGTCGCACATCATCACCAGCACGATGCCGCCGCCGACGCACCAGCCGGAGGTGGCGGCAATGATCGGCTTGTCGGTCTGGAAGCCGACGCCCGGGATCGCACGCCAGAGTTCCGGCAGGTCGGTCACATCGGCGCCCGCGGTGAAGGCGCGGTCGCCCGCAGCGGACAGGATGGCGACGCGTTGTTCCGGCGCCGCGTCAAACGCCTGGAACGCGCGCTGCAGCTCCACAGCGACGGCCGCGCTGATCGCGTTCATTTTCTCCGGGCGATTGATGCGGATGATCGAGATCGGACCGCGTTCTTCCACTGTGACCACGCTCATCGCGTTTATCCTCCCTGGCGGCGTTCAGGCCACACTAACACAACGGCTTGGCCATCTGCACGATGCCGCTGATATAGACGTCGTCCCAATCTTCTTCGGCGTAGCCCGACTTGCTGTAAAAGCCCACGGCTTCCGGGGTGGAGTACAGCACGGTCCTTGAGCACCCGCGCGAACGGGCGAAATCCTCGGCGAGCCGCAGCAGGACACGGCCGCAGCCTCGGCCCTGCAGGTTGGGGTGGATTGCGACCAGGCGCAGGCCGGCCTCCCCGCTTTCGGTAATGTCGATGCGAATCGAACCGATCGGCTCGTCGTCCTGACACAGCAGCAGCGCGTAGTGACCAGGTGCGGTGTCGTCCGCGCGCTCCAGCGCGTATTTTTGAGCTTCCAGCAGCACATCGCGGCGGATACGGTGATAGACCTCCCAATCACCCGGCGAGGCCGGCTGGCGCAGGCAATACGGTCCGTGGCGCAGTTCTGGCATGGCGGCCGCCAGTCTGCGCGGACCGCGCCCGAGCCTCAAGTGCCGCCGCCCTGGGACGGTTGCTACCGCGAAATCGCCTCCAATCGCAGTCGCGCCGTGCGCGGCCCCATCACCGCAATCATCGAGGCCACGATGATCATTGCTCCGGCGATGAACAGGAAAACGCCGGTTGTCCCATAGTTCCTCAAACAAAACGCGATCATGAACCCCACGAAGATCGTGCTGAACCTGCTCCAGGAATACACGAACCCGACGGCGCGGGCGCGGATGCGTGTCGGGAACAGCTCTGCCTGGTAGGCGTGAAACGAGAACGACAGGCAGGTGTTGCAGATCTGGATCAGCGCGCCGCAGACCATGATGCCGACGGCACTGGTCTGTTGCGAGAACAGCAGGCCGAATGCCGCAATGCCCAGCGCCGAAAGTGTCACCTGCCATTTCCGGTCGATCCCGTCGGCCGCGCGCGTGGCGAACAGCGGACCGATCGGAGCCGTCATCGCGATGACGAAGGTGTACTCAAGCGACTTGGTGACGGTGATGCCCTGCGAGATCAACAGTGTCGGCACCCAACTGGCAAAGCCGTAATAGCCGATCGATTGCAGCAGGTTGAACACGATCATCATGATGGTGCGCGGCAAATAGGGTGCACGCCAGATTTCCGCGAAGGAGCCGGTCATCTGTTCAATTTCTCCCGCGAGCATCTGCGGCGGTGGCAAGGCGCGGCCGGTTTCCTCCTGGACACGCGCCTCCATCATTGCGGTGATTCGTTCGGCTTCCCTGGCGTTGCCGTGCTGGGCCAGCCAGCGCGGCGATTCGGGCAGGCCGAGGCGCAGCCACCACACCACGATGGCGCCGGCGCCGCCGATCATCGCAACGACCCGCCAGCCGTCGTGACCGGCCACGGTTATCGGAACGAAAATCCAGGCCAGGAAAGCCACAACGGGATACGACAGGAAATGGATGAACTGGCTGAACGCAAAGGCACGGCCTCGGCGCTCCTTGGGAACCAGCTCCGACAGATAGGTGTCGATGGTGACGAACTCGACGCCGATACCCAGGCCGGCCAGCAATCGCCAGAAGTCCAGCCAGACAGGCGTGGACTGGCAGGCCATGATCAGCGTCGCGATGGAATACCACAGCAGGGCAAAGGTGAAGATGGCGCGGCGCCCGAACAGGTCCGATAGCCAACTGAACACCAGGGTGCCGATGAACATCCCCAGGAACGTCGATGCCACCAGGCTGGCATAGCCATTGATATCGAAGAAACCCTGCGTGGTCGGCGTCAGGATGTGCGCCTTGAACAGGCCGGGGGCGATATAGGCGGTCAGCGCGTTGTCGTAGACCTCGAAGAACGCGCCCATCGACAGCAGGATGACCAGGCGGCGCGTATAGCGCGTCGCCGGCAGGCGATCGATGCGCGCGGCGATCGTCGCGCTCGGAGTGGCGTCCACGCTGCGGTTCCTTCCCATGATGTTGCTTGCGAGGAAGGCTTACACATCGCGGCGGTGATGGCGATGCGGTCGCTGCCGCGGCGGACGGCGCCCGCCGGTCTCGGGATGTGTCGGGCGTTCTGATGATCAGGCGGGACGGTGGTGGAGCTGAGGGGATTCGAACCCCTGGCCTCCTCATTGCGAACGAGGCGCTCTCCCAACTGAGCTACAGCCCCGTCCCGCTTTGCACGGCACCCGTCGGACAAGGGTGGGCCGTCGCAGGGCGCGGAACATGGGCAGCGGACCGGGTGAAGTCAAGCGGCCGGATCGCGCGACAGGGCTGTTGGATAAACGTATCAGACCCAAGGCTTCGGCCGGGCCGTTCAGCGAGACGTTGGCTCGCGCCCGCATAGCCCGGGTCAAGTGCCGGAGGGTCCGCGATTGGCAGGTTACACGGCGCAATACCGGCTTGCCGCGCTTCGTTCAGCCGAAACCGCGGCAGGTTGCCGCCCGTTGCCGCCGCCGCTAGCTTCCGCCGACTCAACGGAGGACCAACCTGTGCTGACGATCCTCTTCGAATTGCTCGACATTGTCCTCCGGCTCTACCTCTGGGCCGTGATCCTGGCTGCCGTGGTCAGCACTCTGGCGAGCTTCGGCGTGCTGGACACGCGCAACCGCATCGTCTGGACGATCGGCGACTTCCTTTACCGCCTTACCGAGCCGGCATTGCGGCCGATTCGCAATTTCCTGCCCAATTTCGGCGGCATCGACCTCAGTCCGCTGATCCTGATCCTGATCATCATGGCCGCGCGCATGCTGCTGGCCCGGGTCTATGAGGGGCTGGTGACCGGGCTCTGGAGCGCCGTCCTGCTGTGACAGTGTTCTGGCGTGCTACGCCGGTTGGGGTGAACGTCGCGGTGAAGGTGCAGCCGAGGGCGCGCCGGCCCGGCCTCCAGGGCACCGGGCCCACGGCGGACGGGCCGCGCCTGCGTATCGCCGTCAGTGAACCACCCGAGGACGGCCGCGCCAACCGGGCAGCCTGTGCCGCGCTGGCGGAGGCGCTGCGCGTTGCGCCCTCCATGGTAAGCGTCACCGCCGGCGCCGGAGCCCGCGAAAAGCTGCTGTTCGTCAGCGGCGATCCGGCCATACTCGGTCCCCGTCTGGCGGCGCTTTGAGGGTGTGGCGCGTCGTGCGACGAGCGCGCGGATGGTGTCGTGCCGTGAGCGCGTGGTTGATGCGATGAATGCGCGGAGCGTCGCGGGATGAGTGCCCGCATCATCGACGGCAAGGCGATCGCCGCCGCCTCGCGCGCCCGGCTGGCGGGGCAAATCGCGGCGCTGGGGTTTCGTCCCGGATTGACGGTCGTGCTGGTCGGCGACGATCAGGCCAGCGCCGTCTATGTCCGGGCCAAGGACCGCTCGGCCAGCGAGGCCGGGATCGACGTCCGAACCATCCGCCTGCCATCCGACACCTCCGAGGCCGTGCTGCTGGCGAAGATCGCTCGGCTGAACGCCGATCCGGCGGTAGACGGCATCCTGGTGCAGCTTCCCCTGCCGCCGCAGATCCGCACCCAGGCCGCGCTGGAGGCGGTCGATCCCGCCAAGGACGTGGACGGGTTTCATCCGCTCAATGTCGGCTGCCTGGCGGCAGGCCTGCCCAATCTCGTGCCCTGCACGCCGCTCGGCGTCATGCGCCTGCTGGAGGCGGCCCGGGTGACGCTCGCCGGAGCCCGGGCGCTGGTCATTGGCCGTTCGACGATCGTCGGGCGGCCGCTGGTCTCGCTGCTTCTGGGTGCGAACGCCACCGTGACGATCGCTCATTCACAAACCCGAGACCTCGTCGCGGAATGCCGGAGAGCAGAGGTGCTGATCGCGGCGATCGGCAAGGCGGAATTGGTGCGCGGTGATTGGATAGGGCAGGGGGCAACGATCATCGACGTCGGCATCAACCGGTTGGCGGATGGGCGCCTGGTCGGCGATGTGGCGTTCGCGGAATGCGCCGCGGTGGCGGGCGCAATCACGCCGGTGCCGGGAGGCGTCGGGCCGATGACGATCGCCTGCCTGCTGGAGAACACCGTCGCCGCGGCGCTCCGCCGCCGAGGTTGAAGGTCACGAGACGGCTGACCGGTCAGAAGTCGGTGCAGCGCCCGTTGACTTCCCAGTCACCATAGCGGGTCGGCTCCGGGCCCTTGGGGCCGCCGATCTCCTTCGGCTTCGGCGGGGCGGCGGGTGACGTGTCCGTCGCCTGAGGCTGCTGCGCCGGCTGGTCCTTGGCTTCGCTCATGTCCCGCAGATAGGCGCGCGCCACCCGCACGGCAACCTGCAACAATTTCGTTGTTTCGGTGCTGGTCCTGATGTCACGCTGGAGGCAAGGCACAACCAGGGGACACCCCAGGGGACATCGTGTCGGACGACGAAACCAAGCGGTTCGTGCCCAACCCGGGCGTCTGGTCGGCTGCCGACCGAACAGACCTCGGGCCGGCCCCGGAGCGGGAATTTCCGAAAATGCGATTGCCTGGGGACCCAGATGAGCCGGGTCGGGAGGTGCTGACTGTTTCCGGTATATTTATCGCACAGTTCGCAAAGACGCGGAGATAGCGAAGCAGGGTTTATTGACGACCGGACATTGGCACTGGCTGGGGGAAGCCGCGATGCGAATCTATCGCATGATGTCCCCCGAATGGCCGACCAGCACGGATCAGAAACTGTTTCTTTGCGATCTCTGCGGCTCTGCGAACTTTGCGATAAATATACCGGAGACGGTCAGCACCTCCGCTACAGGCTAAGCTCTTGCCATCCAGCATCCGCTAACAAGAATTGGCTGCTCGCCACCGTACCCACGCGCGGCATCCGCTTCTGAGCGCACGGCGCGATGGGCGGATTCAGTGATTCGATGCACTCGTTGAAGCCAGACGCTGAAGCTGGGGCAAGGGGGGCAGGGCCATGGCCTGCCTGTGCGTTTCCCGGCAGACAGTGCGATACGCAGGCGCGGCAACCTGTTCGAACAGTGCGTCTATTTTCTGTGTCTCAGGATAAGGGGAAAGTCCATCCGCCTGGATCCGGCACGACCGTTCACGGCGGATATCACACGACCATTGTCACAAACCCAGGCCGTAGCGGAATCTCCAGTCCTATTCGCGTTCATCTGGGCTTATTTGCGTTCATTTGCGTTGAGCCTTGCTTGATTTGGCGCCGGCCGCGGACACCGTCGGAACGGCTCGGGGTACTACAATCGGATTCGACCCATTGCGGACCTTTCGAGCGCTTGGCGCGAAGCGCGGCAGCGGTCGGGTGACAAGCGCCAGGTGCGTCTCTCTTCTGTCTCAGAATCCCGGTTCGTGCGATGATGTCTTGTGATTCCATGCCGGTCCCGTCAGGCGGCCTCGTCCAGGTCCTCGCCGCCGATGGCGTCGAGCGTGGTCAGCACATCGCTGGTGCCGCGGACCAGGGCGTCGATCACCGCACAGCACGATCTGCACGGCGAGGCGCCCTTCGTAGGCGTTGCCGGGGTGCAGGTCCTGGAACGCTTCGATCGCGGTGCCGAGGCGGCGCTGGCGGTGTTCGGGCTTGTCGGGGATGGGCGCCGGCAGGGCACGGGCGAGTTCGTCGTAGTATTCGAGGGTGGCGGGGGTGGAGAGGGTGGACATTCGCGCGGCCCCCAGGTGGTTAGCGTGGCAGACCTTGGGAGATAATTACACTAACTAACGCGCGCAAGTAGCTGAATCCGGCGGTGCGACGATTTTTGCCGGAGTTTGGCTACCGGAGCGCGGCGATGTTCGACCAGTCGAGACGACGCGCTGGCCTCACGGCGTCATGGTGCGCGAAGGTGCGCCATCCACGACTTCCCCGGCGCAGGCAGCGAAGTCGTGGATGGTGCGCCTTCGCGCACCATGACACCGAGGGGCCAGCGCGTCGTCGCGACGGCTTCGCCTATACCCCGCGCCTCCTTAGCCTGCCGCCACAGAAATTCCGCAGCCTGCCGCTACAGAAATTCTGCCACCGCCGCCCGGAAGCGCGTGATCGCGTTCAGATGGTCGGCGGGCGTGTTCCCCGCGATGCGCTTGTGATGCCCGCCCGGGAACGTCGTGTGCGCGGTCGCGTGCGTCACGCCGGCCTGCTTCCAGAACGCCATTTCCTTGCGCCAGTCGGCTTCTTCGCCGGCACCGGGCGAGACCCACACCTCGATGCCGACATCGGCGGGATCGCGGCCCTCCGCGCGCACCAGCGACCGCAGCTTGTCGAACGCCGCCAGCGCCGTGTCGTCCGGCGGATAGGCGAGCGGCATGAACCCGTCGCCGTATTTCGCCGTGCGCCGGAACGTTGCCTCGGCATGACCGCCGAACCACAGCGGCACCTTGCCGGAGGCCGGGCGCGGATTGATGCCGGCGTCCTCGATCGAGTGCCACTTGCCCTTGAACGTCACGTGCGGCTGCGCCCACAGCGCCTGCATCACCTGCACTTGCTCTTCCGACCGCACGCCGCGGTTATGAAAATTCTCGTTCAGGCCGGTGAACTCGATCTGGTTCCAGCCGACACCGATGCCCAGCCGGAAGCGACCACCGCACAACACGTCGAGCGACGCCGCCTGCTTGGCCACCAGCACCGCCTGGCGCTGTGCCAGGATCAGCACACCGGTGGCGAACCCGATCCCGCGCGTGCAGCCGGCCAGGAATCCGAACAGCACGAACGGATCGAGATAAGGCGTGGCCGACGTGCCGATGCGCGCGTCGCCGGTATAGGTCGCCGGGTTGGCGCCGAGCACATGGTCCGGCGCCAACAGGTAGTCGTAGCCCAGCCCCTCCGCCGCCTGCGCGTAATCGCGGATCGCGATCGGATCGACGCCGAGATCGCCGACCGGCAGTGATGCCCCGAGTTGCATTTTCTTTCCCTTCCTACAGCGCCTCTGCCACGGCTTCCCGGTAGCGCTGTGCGGCGCCGAGATGATCCGCCATCGTGTGGCCCGCGATGCGGCGATGCGTGCGGCGGTTGAATGTCGTCGTCAGGCACAGATGCGACGCGCCGGCGGACTTCCAGAACAGCGCCTCCTTGCGCCAGTCTTCCGGTGTGCCGGAGCCGCACGAGGTCCATACCTCGATGCCGACCGCGGCCGGATCGCGCCCTGCCTCGCGGGTCAGCGTGCGCAGCTTTTCGAATACCTCCAGCGCGGTGTGGTCGGGCGGATAAGCGTTCGGCATCCACCCGTCGCCCCATTTGGCGATGCGCGGCAGTGTCAGGTCGTGATGCCCGCCATACCAAACCGGCACGCGCCCCGAGGCCGGCCGCGGATTGATCCCCGCGTCGTCGATCGTGTGATAGCGGCCCTTGAACGTCACGTGCGGCTGCGCCCACAGCGCCTGCATCACCTGCACTTGCTCTTCCGAGCGCCGCCCGCGGTTATGAAAATTCTCGTTCAGGCCAACATACTCCACCTCGTTCCAGCCGACGCCAATGCCGAGGCGGAATTTTCCGCCACACAGCACGTCCAGGCACGCCGCCTGCTTCGCGACCAGTACGGTCTGCCGCTGCGGCAGGATCAGCACGCCGGTAGAGAAGCCGAGGTTCCGCGTGCAGCCGGCGAGGTAGCCGCCCAGCACGAACGGATCGTGGAACAGGTCTTCATTGTCGTTGCGATCCCAGCCCGGACGCGACGCGGCGTTGACGCCCAGCACGTGGTCGGGTGCCTCGACGAAGTCGTAGCCCATCGCTTCCATCTGCTGCGCGTAGTCGCGCACCACGACGGGGTCGCCACCAATATCGCCAAGTGGAACCAGCGCACCGATCTGCATGTTGAATCTCCGGTTTCAAGTTTGAACTCTGAAGGCTTCCGTGGCCCCGTGTCATTGCGAGGCGCGCAGCGCCGAAGCAATCCCCCCTGACGAGCCGAGGAACGCTCGTCAGGGAGGAGATTGCTTCGGCGCTGCGCGCCTCGCAATGACACGGGGTGCATGGGGGCAACCCTATCGCTTACGGCGTCACTTATCCGCGTCCAGCACCGCCTTCAGCTTGTCCGGCGCCACGGCGATCTTGTCGATCCCCGCCCGCTCCTGCTGCAGCAGCATGCTGACGCGCGAATCCCGCTGGGACCAGCCGCGATTCAGCGCCTCGGTCAGTTCCTGATGCGCGAGATTGGTCAGGCGCATCGGCACGTTGACATCGCGCGCCAATTGGCAGGCGAGTGACACGTCCTTGTGCAGCAGGCGCAGCGCGAAATCCGGCGGATCGTAGGTGCCGGTGAGGAAGCCCCTCGACATGCGATCGAACAGCCGGGCGCGGCCCCCGGCACCCTGACGGATCGCTTCCCATAGCGGCAACGGCTCGACGCCGGCCTTCACCCCCATGGTGAAGACCTCCGCCAGCACAGTGCTCACCGCCGCGCCCGCGGCGTTGTGCACCAGCTTGGCGATCGTGCCAGCGCCGATCGGCCCGATATAGCGCGCCGCGTCGCCCATCGCGTCGAGCACCGGCTGGTACTTGTCGAACACCGCCTTGTCGCCGCCGACCCAGATCGCCAGCCGCCCACTATTGGCGCCGCTTGGCCCACCGCTGACCGGCGCATCGAGGAAATCCACGCCATGCTCTGCCAATGTCGCGTGCAGTGCGCGCACGACGTTGACCGCGTTGGTGGACAGGTCGAACCACGCCGCGCCTTTGCGGAAGCCTTCCAACAGGCCGTCCTCGCCGGTGCCGACCTTCTCCACGTCGGACGGCGTCGGCAGCGAGGTGAACACCAGGTCCGCCGCTTCGGCGACCGCGCGAGGGCTCTCGGCCCAGACAGCACCAGCGTTCAGGTGTCGCGACGCGGCCTGACGCGACAGGTCGTGCACGACAAGTTCGTGCCCTGCCTTCTGCAGGTTGCTGGCCATGCCGGCACCCATCATGCCCAGGCCGATAAATCCGATCTTCATGTGGTCGTCTCCTCCCGCTGTTACCGGCCAGTCTGCGGCGCGATGCGGGAATGCTCAAGCGGGCGGCCGGCACGCCATGTCATTGCGAGGAGCGCAGCGACGAAGCAATCTACCGCCTGTCGAGCCACCGTCGACTTGTCAGGCGGGGGATTGCTTCGTCGCTATGCTCCTCGCAATGACATGGTTCAGGGCAGGCGCGCTATACCACCGGCGTCGCGGGTGGTCCGCCTTTCTCCCATACGTTGAACGTTGCGTCCCATAGTGCGATGCGCCCGTCGCGCACATGCCAGATCTCGGTGCCGCGCCCGAGCATCTGTTTGCCGGTCCGCGCGTCTTCCCAACTGGCATCCCAGGTATTTGCAAGCCTGTCGTCCATCAGCACATGCAGCGTCTTTTTCAGCCGGTAGTTCCTGGTGCGGGCAAAGCGCGCACGCAGGAAATGCATGATCGCGTCCCGCCCGTGCATTTCCGGAAAATCGGCAAACCGCGCGACCGCGTCGTCGGTGAAGCCCTCCGCGATCCGTGCGAGGTCCGCGGCACCGAACGCGTCTTCCACGTCCTGCACCAGGCGTGTCGC
>DATHNI010000102.1:0-7240 GCA_035486135.1 Acetobacteraceae bacterium | reverse complement strand
GGCATGACGGCGCCGGTCACGCTTCTGTCCGGCTGCGCCCACGCATGCCGGCCCCGGCCAGCGACAGGGCGGATGGACCCGGCCGATGATAGCCGCCACGCAAGGCCTTGATGCAAATCCGAGGCGCCTGCATGGCGCCTTCCGTAACGATGTGCCACAGGCTGCGCGGGCTCTTCAGCACCAGGTTCATGGCCGGCGCGGCGGTCCCGGCTTTCACGGCGTCGGTGAAAGCGCGATAGAAATAGAAATGCTCGATCTTGGCTCTGTGCCGGCGCAGCGCGAGCGCCAGCTCGGGATCGGACGCCACCGCCGGATGCCGGCGCAGCAGGTCTTCCTCCACCGTCCGGATGCGCAGCAGGTCGGCCGCGGACTGCACATCGGTGAGCGATCCGGGCCGCACGGTGTAATGATACATCGCCTCAGGCATCAGCCACCACCGCGCACCTTGCAACAGACAGGTGAGGGCGAACAGGAAATCCTCCCCGAAGCGGTTTTGCTCGTCGTAACGGATGCCGTGGCGTTGCAGAAAGTCGCGGCGGATAAGCGGCTGCAGGAACCCGTAGCTCACCCGAGGCGTGCGACGGCTGCCGATATTGCCGACGACAAACTCGGCCGTGGACAGAAATTTCGCCTGCGGCAGCATGTCGCGAGTGATCATCGGCGTGCCGGCCTCGCCGCCCTGTTCAGGGCAGAGCAACAGGTTGTCGGCGACGACGTCGGCCGCGTGCTGGTCGCCGGCAGCGGTCAGCGCCTCGAGCCGGGCAGGGGCAAACGTATCGTCAGCATCCAGCAACGCGATCCATGTCCCGCGCGCGTGCTCCAGCCCGCGATTGCGTGCCGCTGCGGGGCCTCGGTTGACCGTCTGGCGCAACAGGCGCACCCGCTCGTCGCGCGAAGCTGCCTGCGCGACGATGCCAGCGGTCGTATCGGTTGACGCGTCGTCGACGACCAGAACCTCCAGGCTTTGCTCGGTCTGCTGCAGCGCGGAATCGAGCGTGTGTGCGAGGGTCGCCGCCGCGTTGTAGGCGGGGATCACGATCGATACACGGATGGGCTGCGCTGCCATGTGCCCTCTACGGTCTCATGCCCGTCACTGTCCCGTGCCCATCACTGTCGCCTGTCATTCGAAGCGTCGACGAACACCTCGAACGGCCTTGCGAAATAGGCCAGGAATTCCGGTGACATGCGAAACGCCGACGGATCGTCGTGAATAAGGTCGGTCGCCTGTGAGCGATGGCAGGCGATGGCGCGCTGCTTCGCCGAAAGATGCGGAGTGATATCGATGCGGGCGCCGCGTGGCGGCGTCTTGGGAACCCACGCGGTGACCGGCAGCGTCCAGCCCCAGACCGGGTAGCAATACAACTTCGCGCCAAGCTCGCGCGCGGCCGCGGCGCCGGCGCGATAGGCCGCCTTGTGATCGTGATGCGGATCGCCGGGCCAGGTGGTGCAGATCGTCGCCACGCCCCGCGCGCCGGCGTAGTCCGCGATCTGCCGCGCCACCGCGCGCAGGCGCGTGCCGCGGAGCGGCGCATGTCCGTCCGGCTGACCGATGAACGCGATGCGGTCCTCCGGCAGCCCGAGCGCCGCCACCGCGGCACGCGCCTCGTCCGCGCGCAAGGCGGCAAGCCGGGCCGGCGGATACTCCAGCGAGTTCCGGTGCGAGCCGGCGCCATCCGTCAGGATCAGCACGTAAACCGGCTGTCCGCGCGCCTGACAATCCGCGATCAGGCCGCCGCATCCCAGGCTCTCGTCATCCGGATGCGGCGCCAGTACCAGCAGCGGCTGTGCACCGGCCAACTCGGACGGATCGATCAGCGGCAGGTCGCGCCACACGTCCATGACGGCGCCCGCCTGCATCATTGGCTGGACATAACGCCGCAGGCGCGCGGGAACATGCAGCATCACCATCCGCCGCGGCATGGTTGCGAAGGCGGCGCTACCGGGGACGGATGTGACCGCTGGCGTTGCGTAGTGTCCGACAACGTTGTCTCCACAGGTCGAGTTACATACGTCAATATGCCATCAATGGAAAGACAAGAGAACTACCTTGATTTCAAATGGGCGCGAAGCGTTGCCGCCTGTAACGAGTTGATTGCACCTGCATGATTTATATTACCATGGTAACATTGCGCCTTCTATATCTCGATCAGTCAATGATATACTTGTGGCGTCACGAAAGCCTGAGGGTAATCCTTTTTCCTGGCACGTGGCGCGGATTCATACCAGACGCCCAAAAGGTTGATTACCGGCACCGGCCGCCCCGTCCGTCGTGGCCGGGCCGAACTCCCCAGGCGCTGGACCCGGCAATTTATCGCGGCACCGCTGCTGCATAAATGGCCGGGTGATCCCCGGCTCAAGCGCCCGGGGTCTTCGGTCGGGCCGTGACGGAAGGCGCCGCCAACCCCAAGGCAGCATCGCCCATCTGGCGTAGCTTCCCGATCAGTTTAAAGCACCTGGCTCATCGGCCATTGACCGAACGGATTATGGCACCGGCAACAGCGGCAGCATCACCCTGCTCGGCCGATCGGCGTCGACGAACACCGAGTTCACCGCAACGCGCCGCCGCCGTGCCAGCCCCTCCGGCTCGCCGGTGTTCGGGTTCACGTCGAACTTCGGGAAGTTGCTGGACGACACGTCCAGCCGGATCCGGTGCCCGGGCAGGAACAGGTTCGCCGTGGGGAACAACGTAACCCGCACGCGCACCACCTCGCCCGGCTGGCGCAGCCGAGGCTGCGACGGATCCTCGGCATAGCGCAGCCGCAGGATGCCGTCGGTCAGGAGCATTGCGTAGCCGCCGGGATAGTCGGCGGACGGTGGATGCACGTCGATCAGCTTGGCGGTGAAGTCGGTATCCGGTCCGTCGGTGGCGACCCACAACTCAGCCTCGATGGGCCCCACCACCTGCACCGGCTCGCGCAACGGCGCGGTCTGGAACACCAGCACGTCCGGGCGCGACGCCAGAGGCAGATACGGCGGAGAGCACCCGAAGAACCCCGGCCCCTCCGTCTGATCCCAACTCCCCGCATAAGCCACCGGATCCAGGCTGCTCATCGCCCCGCCGATCGTCGGCACCGGACGCGCCGGGTCGAAGTCGTAGGACAGCGGCGCCGCGCCGGATGCGGAGGCGGCACGATCCAGGCGGCCATCGCCATGCAGGTGGAATGGCACAAAGTCCACGCCCGGGGGAGGCCAATCGGTCGCGGTGATCCAGCGCCCGCCATGCTCCAGGTGTCCGGCCGCATCGCGCCGCCCGGACCCGCCGCCCATGACGAACACCCGCGCCGCCGGTTCATCCAGCTTCGCGCCCTTCACCATGTGGTCGAAGAAGCGCAGCCGGTAGGCACGCCAGTCGCCGGCCCAGGTGTCCAGCGGCGCGTCCGGTCCGAACTCGACGTCGCCGAAGAAGTGGTCGCTGCGGTCGCCATGCATCCACGGCCCGAGGATCAGCCTCTGCGGCCCTCGCCCGGCCCGCTTCAGGCCGGTGTAGTTGGTGGTGGCGGTCAGCGGATACGGATCATACCACGACGACAGGTGCACGCAGGCAGCGCGCGAGTAGCGGTCGTGCCAGCCCTCGGTCCAGATGCCGAGCTGCTGCCAGAACCCGTCATCCGCGCCGTGGGTCCATTGGTCGAACAGGTAGGCCTCGTAGTCCGGGTGGTGCCGCAACGGCGAGTGCCCGGGCTTCCAAGGCATGCGGGTGAACCACTCGCGGATGTCCTCGGCGGCCAACGCCGCGCGCATCACCGGGTCGGCCTGTGCCTCCGGCGATGTCTGCGCGTTCTTGAACGCCCAGGTGGCCTGTTTCAGCTCGAACGCGCCGGACTGGCGGATGCCGGACTTCCACGAATTGGCGAATCCGCCGCAATCCAGCACCTGCGCGACCAGCCCCGGCGGATCGAGGCAGCCGAGCGCCGCCTGGGTGTGGGCGGCATAGGACAGCCCCATGGTGCAGATGCGCCCGTCGCACCAGGTCTGGTCGCGCAGCCAGGTGCAGGCGTCGTAGCCGTCTTCGCCGTCCGACAGGTACTTCACGAAGCGGCCTTCCGAGCCGTAGCGGCCGCGGGTGTCCTGGTAGACCACGGCATAGCCATGCGCGGTGAAATAGGCGGCGACTTCCGCGCGGGTGGCGGGGGTGCGGTTGGCGGCGGTGAGTTCGGCGCGGCTGGTCTCGTGCCGGCCGTACGGCGTGCGCTCCATGATGACCGGAAAAGGGCCGGCGCCGTCCGAGGGCAGATGTACGTCGGTGGCGAGGCGGATCCCGTCGCGCATGGCGACCATATGGGTAGACAAGGGCATTTGCGTTCTTTCCCCCCGGCAGGAACAAGGCCATGCGGCGAGAGCATTGATAGACCGATCGCGGGCTTGTTGCACGCCGGTCTGATGAAGGTCTCGTTGCACAGCAATCAAGCGGACACGGAGTTGCGCGGAGTTCGCTCGAGTTCCGCGGAGAAGATGCTGCCGGTGCCTCGCGCTGTCGCCAGGTGCCTGACGCGGGTTGAATTATGCTTGCTCCGCGCAACTCCGTGCTAACCCAGCGAGACTCCGTGTCCGCTTGATTGCTTTGCCGCATCCATCCAGATCATCGCATCGGCGACCGTACGCAGATTGCTTTTGAGCAAACGCAGATGCGCGATCCGATTGGCAATAATCTGCGCGATCCTGCTGCATGGATAGCGACCGCGAAGGCAAGCGGCCGTTGATTGATGGGGTGCCTTCGTCCGATCCATCCGGACACGTTAGTGGGACTCACAGCGGACCAGCAGGGCGTCGCCGCGCCGGCAACAGCATCAAGCGGCATGCCAGGATTCCTTCACCCACAGCCGCATTTGTGCGGGTTTTAGTGATTGACGAATCGCCCGCTTCCGGTTCCTTCTACCATCATGCAGCTTGCGTCGATCGAAACCCTTGCATTGCCGCGCGGCTCGGCGCGAGTCGAATGGCGGCGCAGTGTGCGCGCGCGTCGCATCAGCCTGCGCATCGATCCCCGAGGCGGCAGCGTCGTTGTAACACTTCCGCCGCGCGCGGGGCGCAACGCCGGCATGGCATTGCTGATGAGCCACGCCGACTGGGTGTCGGACCGGCTCGCCGCACTGCCCGAACATGTGGAGTTCGCCGACGGCGAGATGGTGCCGATCTGCGGCGTGCCGCATCGCATCCGCCACGTGCCGCAACACCGTGGCGCCGCCTGGATTCTCGACGGGGAACTGTTTGTCACCGGTGCGCCGGAATTCCTGCGCCGCCGGGTAATGGATTTCCTGCGCGCCGAAGCCCGCCGCAGGCTGTCGGCACTGGTCGCGGCCAAAACGGCGCTGATCGAGCATCAGCCGCGTCGCCTGGTGGTCAAGGATACCCAGAGCAGATGGGGCAGTTGCGCTCCGGATGGGTCACTGGCGTTCAGTTGGCGGCTGGTGATGGCACCGGAGTTCGTGCAGGACTATGTCGCCGCGCACGAGGTGGCGCATCTGAAGCACATGAACCACGGCGCGCGGTTCTGGGCTCAGGTGGACCAGTTGACGCCGCATACCGCAGCTGCGGTTCCCTGGCTGCGCCGCGAAGGTGCTCGGCTGCTGCGCATCGGCTGAGCCCGCTGTCGCCGCCACGTCGTATCACACGCTGATCGCGTCAAGTTCCTTGCCCGCGTGATCCGGGGTGAACGCCCAGATCCCCGCGGCCATCAGCAGCATCGCGACCGGAATGGCCAGGAATGCCGCGGCGAACGAGCCGGTGTGTTGCTGCAAGGCGATGGCCACGAACGGCCACAGCACGAAGCCCACAAGCCAGGCGATCGACCACGAAAATCCATTGCCAACGCCACGGATGCGCGTCGGGTAGACCTCCGCCGTCAGGATCATGCTCGGCGCCCAGAAGCCGAGGAACCCGATGCTCCACAGCAATCCGTAGATCCACAGCTCGGTATCGGTCTTCGCGTACACCCACAGCGTCAGGAAGATCGCGCCCTCGGCCAGCATGATATAGAAGGCCGGGCGGCGTCCGAAACGATCCGAGATCCATCCCGCGGCGAGCAAACCGAGGAATCCCACCAGGCCCCACCAGATATAGAACGTGCCGTAGGCGGCGGTGGACCAGTGGCGCTCTTGCGCGAGATACAGCGGCATCCAGCCGCCGACCGTGCCGTAGATCGTCGTGCTGCAGCAGGCGACGAAGGTGGCGACAGCGGTGTTGCGCCACATGTCCGGCAGGAACAACTGGCGCAACGGGATCTTGTTGGCCTTGTCGAGCCAGCTCTGGTCTGCCGCCGACAGCGTCTGGCCCGCGGCGCGCTGTGCCGCGATGCGGTGCTTGCGGTCCTGCATGCGCACCCAATACGGCGATTCCGGACACTTGGCGCGCACATAGACCGCGATCAGCGCCACCAGAGCCGGCACGGCGAACGCGACGCGCCAGCCGAAGTCGGCGATGATGAACGTGGCGATGGCACCGGCCGACGCCGCGCCAAAACACCATGTGCCACGGTTGATGCCGATCACGCGGCCTCGCAGATGCGCCGGCCATGTCTCGGCCACCAGCATCGACCCCAGCGCCCACTCGCCGTTGAGCGCGAAGTTCACCGCGCAGCGTGCCGCGACGAAGGTGCCGAAGGTGGGGCAGATCGCCACCACCGGCATCATCAGGGAGAACAATGCGATGTTCAGCGCCAGCAGCGTGCGCCTGCCGTAACGGTCGGCGAGCCACGGCCAAGCATACATGCCGACGATGCCGATCAGCAGCGCGATCTGCAGACCGGACCGGTATTGCGGAATGGTGATGGCATAGTCGCGAATGATCAGCGGCGAGGCGAGCGCGAAGATCACTCCGTCCATGCCGTCGAAGCCCCAACCCAACCCGTTGGCGATCGCGATATGCCAGTGCGTGGGCGTGACGCGGGTCTGGTCGCTCGCGGCGCGGAAATTCGCGTTCTGCCGATAGCGGTCCTCAAGCGGGCCGACGACGACGCCGGCTGGTGGCGCAAAACCGGTGGCGCTCATGACTTGGCGTTTCCTCTTGCGCGCCGTTCCGCGGTCCCCTGAGGCGGCGGGGGCCGGTGGGCGCTTTGTTGCCGGGCGATGCTAGGGCAGTTTAGGTCCGGCTGGAAACGCCCGCGGTCGGCCGCCGCCCCCAACTGTCATTGCGAGGCGCGCAGCGGTCCTCGCACGAAGCAGACTCCCCCTCCCCTTGAGGGAGGGGGTTGGGGGGAGGGGTTCGTGCCGCACAGGACCCCTCCCCCCACCCCCTCCCTCAA